>NZ_DYXC01000115.1 GCF_020742345.1 Enteractinococcus helveticum
CGCTTGACAGTTATAGAAGAGTCGCCCGGCGAGCCCGGGACCATCAAGCAACGTGATCCCAAACAACGGTTCAGCAACCACGCGATCTGGCTGGTTGGCCGGCGTCATGGTCCGAGACGAGCCCCGCTTCAACGACAATTTGTTTCCTTTCGGAGCGTAGCTGAAAAGCTCACGTTCGTCTCAGCATTAACAGCGTGAATCATGTGATTTTTACCGGGTATTCTGCGCCCCGGGCTGCTCTGTCCCCGTTCGAGCGATGGTGATAAATCGTTGCGCGAAGTGAGTCAACGAGCTCGGGGTTTTCCACACAGCTGTTAGCTGCCGCTCAAGCTTTTTCTTGCCACTGGGGACGCCAATTAATTTCCCCGCGCGGATATCACTTTCCACAGCGAGTCGACTCAGGACAGCAGGTCCAATGCCCTCGATCACAGCCTGACAGATAGCGGAGTTACTGTTGAGCTCAAGCAGCGGGGGTTGCCGATGTGTACCAACCAAGAAATCGAGAAAAGCTCGCGTTCCAGATCCCGGCTCCCGTTCAATCAGCGGGGTATTCGCCAGAAGATCCGGGCTGACTACAGTTGCGCTGTTTGCCCACGGGTGACCGGTACCCACCACAGTGATTAGTTCGTCGGTCCAGATGGGTTGGGATTGCAGTGTTTGCGGAACTTCCGGTGTTTCAACGAACCCCAGAGCAATGCTGTCGTTTTCAATATTGCTGATGACATCCGCTGAATTCATAATGCGCAATTCAGTTTTTGCTTCCGGGTAGCGTGCACGGAAGGTCTTGAGCCAACTAGGCAACAGATGTTCTGCGATCGTCATGCTGGCCCCAATCGTGAGAACCTCTGATTCGGAGCGCGCTAAGGCTTCAGCTCCTATGGCGAGCCTGTCGATGGCTTCGAGTGCTTCACGTGCCCACTCCGCAATAAGTTTGCCCTCTTGGGTAAGTTGAGATCCTCGATAGGAACGATGAAGTAATGCGTAACCGAGCCTGCGTTCCAGCACCCGAACCGCCCGTGATGCATTCGATTGCGCGACGCCAGCTTCTTTTGCTGCAGCACTCAAACTTTTATGATCCGCAATCCCACAGATAATTCGCAATAGCGAGATATTGCTCCAGTGATCGATCGAGTGCATACGACCAGTCATATCATGAATATATGGCAGTGTTGTCGAATTGGGGTCTACTGTCCGGTGCATGACGGTGAGAAGATTGATCACATGAACCACGATGACCACACCATGACACAGAACCAGCCTGTTCAGGCTGCTACGACAAGCCAAGCGCCAAAACGTCCCCTGGCCTCGTCTTTACGAGGAATGAAGGCTGGCATCCCGGGCGTCATAGTATGTCTGGTGGGTGCTCTGGCGTCATTTGTTGGTGCTCAATTTCTTCCCGGCGTCAGCGCACTGTTGATCGCCATTATTCTCGGGGCTGTGTGGCGCAATATCGCTTCCGTTCCAGCCATACTCAAACCGGGGATAACATTTTCTTCCAAGAAGTTGCTGCGCACTGGGATTATTCTTTTAGGATTCCAGCTATCACTGTCCACGATTGCTGATCTAGGATTTGGGGTTATCTTCCTCATCGTTGCAGCCGTAGCTATAACGTTCTTTGCCACCTTGTGGGTGGGACAGCTGATGGGCATCGGATTGGCACAACGTCTGCTGATCGCCTCAGGTTTCTCGATTTGTGGTGCGGCAGCTGTTGCCGCAACGGAAGGGACCACGAAAGCCGCCGAAGAAGAGGTGGCCACTGCCATTGGGCTTGTTGTCTTATTTGGCACCCTGATGATCCCTACCGTCCCATTCCTGGGAGGACTGCTGGGCATGGAGGACGAGCCCTTAGGAATGTGGATTGGAGCTTCCACCCATGAAGTCGCTCAGGTAGTCGCTGCCGGTGGCGCCGTGAGTGCAAGTGCCCTGGCTGTTGCTGTGACCGTCAAGCTGGCTCGCGTGATTACCTTGGCCCCAATTATTGCCGGCATCGCCGTGTACATGCGTCGCAGTGGGCGAGCTGTTGGCGACAAGAAACCGCCGATCGTTCCGTTATTTGTTGTAGGCTTTGTGGCCGCCATGCTGCTCCGCACTCTAGACTTCATACCCGCAGGCGTTTTGGACGTCGTCGAAATTATCCAGGTGTTGCTGTTAGCCGCGGCAATGTTCGCTTTGGGGCTGGGAGTTCACTTACGCAGTCTCTTTAAAGTAGGGTTCAAACCCGTTCTTCTGGGCCTGGTTTCAACTGTGGTGATTTTGGTCGTGTCTTATGTTGGCGTCGTATTCTTTGCTGGTTCGTAGGAAACCATTGATGTGGGCACAGCCGATGATCGTTGGGTACCCATCGGTAGATGGCTTTGAGGACGACGACGGATGGCGCTGCCGGGATTTGGCCAAGGTGCTGGCAGGAGTGGAAAGCGGGACGTTTACAGAGCGACGATCAGTCGTTGCGTTTTGGTGCAGCAGTGATTGTCAGCGTCGGCTTCCGGTGATGCACGGTCAGGTAGCGGATACCTTCGGGCCCGGCAATAAAACGGCGTTGTGCATTGCGGGGCAACCATACCAGTGAACCCTGCTGAAGCTCGATCATATTGAGTTCGGTTTGCAGCTGCCCGGAACCCTGGAGCACGAGGATCAAGACATCGAGGTTTGGGCCGATGTGCAGGCCAATTTCGTCGTCGGCAGGTAGTGCGATGATATTTGAATCCAGGTCTCGCGCGCCCGGTTCCAGTTGCCAGATGGAGCCACCCGTTGTGGGATCGGTCTCGGCAAGCAGTGCCGCGGTGTCTGCGACCACCCGTGGCAGTGCGGTACTTGCGCGTTTGGTAATGCGGACTCGATACTCCTGGGCCACTTTGGGGAGCGGATCCCAAGAAAAGGCGCCGGCAAACTCGCGGTCAAATTCGTCCTTCAAACCTCGCGGCTCATGGTCGTTGATGACCGTTAGTGACTCGCCGACCGCCAGCTGGGCATAGGCGTCGAAGACCAGTGCGTGACGTCGTGGTGGCGGGACAGCGCGAACATCGAGTTCGCGGGATTCAGATGCTGGGATATCAGTATTCGACATGAGGGCCTTTCAGGACGGTTGGTTGAGCCGCATGAAGGAGCTGGACCAGCAGCTTTGTAGCAGCGCGGTGCAACAGGACGCTTAGAGCAGACACCCTTCGAGTACAGCTTGCAAATATGGCAGATGCACGACCAGACTCCCAGCGAACAAAATGCCGACGACGGTAAGCATGGTGGATATGGGGAGCATGCCTTGTTTGCCGTCGGGTGGTGCGATCAGATGGCGGATACGGTCGATACCCGCTGCGTGCAGTGCCACGGGTCCACAAGCGGCATGTAACGCTGCAGGACCTGATTTCTCCCCGATCTTTAACAGTGCACTTGCCAGTATGGGCGTGCTGGTCTGCTCGCGGGCAGCGTTATCGGCTGCCATTTCTAGGTAGTGCGGAATCGCCGCGTCAATGGCAGCCACCAGCGGGATCCAGCGTAACGGTGCAATCCCACCGTGCAGGAGACGCAAAATCAGGTGGTGACGTTGTCGCAGATGAGCCGCTTCATGTGTCACTACCGCAGTGAGCTCGTCCGCAGTCAGCAGCTCCATCAAGGCTATTGAGATGACGATACCCCAGCGACGATGTGCCAGGGCAAAAGCGGTTGGTTGGTCATGCACGATGACGGTGACCGGTTGCCCGGCAATCCAAGTCTGAGTCGAACCAGCCCCCAATGCGTCCTGCAGGTCGCGCTGTTGTTTTCCATGACGACGACGGTAACGGTAGCCGCCAATGATCATCGCTAGCACCAGGATCAGCGGTAGCGCCAGCAGCAGGATCACGGGGATAAAGGTGTTGAACTCCAACCCCGGCGGTAGCGGATTCGCCGCATCTAAACACCGTTGACATACCAGCCCTGTGTCGCCCGGCAGGAGACCGCTAGGACCGGACAGAACCCAAGCAAACATTGGCCCCAAGGCAGCAAAGCCCGCCAGCCAGATAACTAACGTTGCAAATAATGCACCGACCGCTAGCCGAGGTGTGCGCATGAGTGCTGGTGCAGCCTTCCGGACGATCGGCGCACCCGCCAATCCACTCACCAAGACTGTTGCCAACAGCAGGGGAGCTAGGATCAGCGCCGTCATGACTGCTCCAAGTAGTCGCGTAACATTTCTAATCCCTCTTCGGGTAAATCCTGGACGAAGTGCAGGATTGATGCGGCCATATCATTACTGGTATCGAGGGCTTGGTGCATTTGCCGGGCAATGTATTCCTCGCGGCTCAGTTGCGGCAGATACGACACGAATCGTCCCTGCCGCTGTGCGCGCACCATGTTTTTCGTTTTGAGGTTCTGCATCACCGTGGTGATGGTGGTATATGCCGGTTTGGATGGCAGCGCATCCATGACCTCTCGGACACTACGGGGGCTGGTTTCCCATAGTAAGTCCATGACTTGTTGTTCTAGTTCGCCCAGTTGCGGGACCGAATGTGGTGATCGCATTGTCATACTTGGGTATTTTCCGTTTCTTGAGACGCTGGCTGAGTCAGGTTTTTGTCCGGCGATACCTGACAAAAAAGTTGTCCTTTGAGCCGTCGCACTAACGCAATGCCGGTTAGCAATAGTGCTGCGATGCCTAACAACGGTTGGATCGGCGCAAAATAGGTGATGGCTCCAGAATAGCCAAAGGCTATCAGTGCCAATTTATTACAGACGGGACAGCCGACCGCGAACCAAGAGAGAAAACCGCCGACCATCCCTAGCTTCCCATGGCGAGTTGTCGCATTGGGCGCATCGGATTGTTCGACTGCTGTAGCAGGTTGAATATAGGTTGCCACTAGCATGCCACTGGCTACCGAGGTCATGATCCATACCGGATAGTTCCACCACACCGGGTCAATATCGCGTGCAAACACTGGATTGGGGATGAGCACCGTAGCCATGCCAATGAGCAAGCCGATAAGGGTGCTGGCCAACACGGCGACGACCACTTGACGTGTATTCCAACGTCGCAGTGCTTGACCAGCGTAGAGAAAAGTCTTCACCATGTTATCTACTATGCCTGATAGTAATGAACATGTATAGTGGAGCCCGAAAAGATTACTACTCGAGATAGTAATCGGTCTGCTCTGTGAATCCTGATCGCTAATACAAAGGAAATGTTGTGCCCCAGCAAACCACCAGCTCGAAACCACCGTGGCTGCTGCCTGTGATCGTCGGGGTGATTGCGCTCGCCGTCATCGTGCTCGCATATTTTATTTTTGCGAGTTCGGATCGTGCTGAGCCTTCCGCTGCAACAGAACAGTCCGATGATCGCGGCGTCGTCGATGTTGCCCCACAGTCTGAGACCGACCAAGTTGATCTGAGTTTTGTGGAACGACGTGACGATACGGACCCGTTGAGCATCGGTACTGTGGATGCACCCGTCACGATGGTGGTGTTCTCGGATTATCAGTGTCCGTTTTGTGCTTCGTGGAACCAAGATACGTTGCCTATCATGATGGACTACGTAGAATCCGATCAGTTGCGGATCGAATGGCGAGATCTCAATGTGTTTGGACCGGAATCCGAACAAGCGTCGAAGGCAGCCTATGCGGCGGCTCTGCAGGATGCGTTTTGGGAGTACCATGATGAATTATTTGCTGACGGTGACATCCGTGATCCTGCCGAGCTTAGCGAAGAGGCTTTGGTGGAACTTGCCGCCGAGCTTGGGCTTGATACTGAACAGTTCACTACGGATATGCAATCCGATCAGGTTGCAGAACAGGTCCTGATCAATCAGCAACTCGGTACCGATTTAGGGGCCTACTCGACGCCGTCATTTATTGTGGATGGTCAACCGATGGTCGGAGCACAACCAACTGATGTATTCGTCAACGCCGTGGACGAGGCACTGGCTCAGCCAGCGCGATAGGTGAAGCAGCCATGGAAATCAGTGTGATCACAGCATTTTTAGGTGGTGTGCTTGCCATCTTGAGTCCCTGCGGTGCACTGCTGCTACCGGCATTCTTCGCATCCGTCATCGGGCGCCGACTGAGGTTGATCTTGCACGGTGCCATCTTCTATCTGGGCCTGGTGGTGACGCTGGTACCCCTGGGGTTAGGAATCGGGGCACTTGGCAACCTGCTGACCGTCTACCGAGATGTCCTGATTATTACCACATCGATCGTGCTGATTGTGCTTGGGTTGGCTCAAGCCGCCGGGTTTGGGTTCGATATGTCGAAAATGCTTCCCGGAGCTGAGACGCTGCACCAGCGCGCTCATCAGCGTAGCGGGTGGGTCCGAACGTTCCTGTTGGGGGCAGTCAGCGGTGTGGCGGGCTTTTGTGCCGGACCGATTCTTGGGGCGATTTTGACGTTGGCTCTTGCCCAGGGCGACTCGCTGAATGCTGGGATCATGCTGGCCGTCTACGGACTGGGTATGGTCGCGCCGTTGACCCTTTTGGCGGCTATCTGGGATAAGCTCAGCCCACGTGTCATGAGCGTATTACGCGGGCGTGGTTTTCGGTTCTTGGGGCGGCAGTTACACACCACGTCGGTGGCTACCGGCTTGCTGATCGTTGTCGTTGGAATCATTTTTTGGACAACGAACGGCCTGGTCAGTGCGCCGTCATTAATACCAGCCGGAATCCAGCGTGGGCTGCAATCTTATGGGAGCATGCTGGCAAATCCGCTCTTGGACGCCGTCATATTAGGTGCCCTCGTGGTGATCATCGTTACTGTCTGGGCGATTCGACGAACACGCAACCGCACGAGGGACCAAGACACAGCACAGACCCAGAAGATGAACCGTGGGAGCTAAAGAGCACACGATGGTGAAATCACGATTTCGGAGCGGTATTGCCGTGCTGGCAGCGGTGGTGCTGACTGCTTGCGGCGCAAGTGCGAACAGCCAAGAACAGCAGCTCCTGCCGGACTATGATCCAACACCAACCCAAGTCAATAGTTCAGCAGTTGAAGTAGATAAAACTGACTTGTGGTTACCTCTCCAACTGGCCGAACAACAGGTACTGTCGCCCGGTTGGCTTACGGAACCGTTGCACGCGGACGGGGTCTTTCTATCAGCGAAGCATGACGATGACGTGCTGATTTTTCGGGCCGTGGACGCCACCGGCTCAATCCTGTGGGAAGCCCAACGACCACGCAGCTGCACTGGATTTGCACTGACGGCTACTAACGACCAACACTTGGCCGTCCTAACGGATATCGACGCCGACGTCCAAACATTTGGGCACACCACCGCCACCGCTTATGACCTTCATACAGGACAACAGGTCTGGGGGCCGGTTGACGTGCCGGGTCCGCATCACGGGCCTGGGACAGTTTTTGCTGCTCCACCAGAAGCTGCGATGGGAGCCAGCGGTGACAAGGCGGTGCTAGATCCGGCCAGCGGTCAGGTGCTGCTCGATGAGCGACAGGTACCGGAAGTCAATATTTTGGGCGAGTTTTATGGGCTGGTTCTGGTGGCTCGCGACGACGAAGTCCAGGCATTTGACGCCTCAGCTTTGGCCGAATCAGGGTTCGATGCTGACCCATCTTGGAGCCTGTCGGTGGCAGATCACAAATGGGACGCCGAACAGTTGCATGCCGCCGTGCCCGGGCCGAATCCGGGTATGGAGAACGGCGCTGGTGCCGTACTTCTCGGCACGAATTCCACTGATCGCGCCTTGATCAGCCTGACGGACGGGGCAATTATTGCCGAAGAGGTTGCCGCTGCGGGCCAGGATTCTTCGAGTCAAACATGGGTGACCGTGGGCGAAGAGCTTGCCGGTTATAGCGCTCAAGGGGAGTTGTTATTTGCCGAAGCTTTGGAGGGACTGCAGCTCATTGGTGTCGGTGGTGCCATTGCTTATGTAGAAAATGCTGACGGGGATATCCAAACGCATAATGTCATTACCGGAGCGTTGAGTCGTTCCTATGACCCGCAGGCTACCGGCGAACTCGTTGTACCTCAACTGATCGATACAAATGGTGCAGCCATTTTGGAAGGTGCCCACAGCTACTATCTCGTGCCTGCATACGAGTCCCGCCAGTAGACGGGCACAAGTGCCAGGCTATGGCCGCAAGCATTCGAGGTGTCTAGGCTTGAGGCAGGACGGCGCGAACATCAATTTCGCGGGATTCAGATGCTGGGGTTTCAGTATTCGATATGAGGACCTTTCGGCGCTGTTGAGACCGCATAACCTGGCGGTACTTGAACATCAACACTACAAGCCTGTCGCCAGGGAGTCTCAGGGTAGGCCCCGTTTAATGAACCGCTCAATTTGGGAGGCTTGTAGCGACCAGCGGACAATGTCTAATGATGCGTCTAAGTGCATGGACGGCGAGACTGACTGGTTCAGTTTTCCAAGAACCGAGGAGGAATATCCCGGGCCGTGTGCAGTACTCGGTGGATGCGGATTGTATCGGCAAACAAAGAATAAAAAATGATATAAGGGAAGCGCTGCAAGGTAAAGGCACGTATCTCAGCGATATTCAGTTCGATCGCAAATCGAAGTGAACCTAGGTGCGGATGCTTGCTCAGGAGGGTCTTAGCTTCTTCCAGGGTATCCACAAAGCCTAGAGCTGCCTTTGTATTCCCCTGAGCCACGTAATGATCCGTTGCCGCATTGATATCCGCGTCGGCTTGTTTGGTCGTGACAACACGAAGTGAAGTCACGCTGCCCCAGAGTTTCGAATATGGTCGCGTAGACCATCAAAATAAGCGGCGTCCAGCTCTGATCCTACGCCCGATTCCATCCCCTCTACGAGCATCCCTTGTAGCTTCGTGCGGTCTTTTTCTCGTCGGATGAGTTCCCGCAAGAATTCACTGCTCGACACGTAGCCGTGTTCCTCAACTTGTGCCTCGACGAATTCTTTGAGTTCGTCAGGCAGTGATACGTTCATCGTTGCCATACAACCAGGATAAGTGCATTGGCAAAGTTTGTCATCGAAAGAATAGTTGAATGATCCCCCAGAACGGTGAGCGATTCAATATTCTTGTTGGCGCATGTGAATACTTCGTCGAGCGCATACGGGAGAGGGATAGAAAGCGCCTCGTTCATGAGAAGATTCGGAAAGATTTTCCCATTTGTGGGAGTCTGCAAAGGTTGAGATACAGGGTAAACAGCCCTCAGTGCGCAGAAAGCTGGTGGCTATAGTTACAGACATGCAACACGTTTAGGCTTGAAGTGTTTATATCGCATCGTACATACGCTCCATTGGAGGAGTCTGATGTCCGTTCGACCACCGGTGCCACCGTTTACCCATGAAACTGCCATCCAGAAGATCCGTGCGGCTGAAGATGCTTGGAATCAACAAGAACCAGAAAAAGTTGCCCTGGCGTATTCGCCCGATAGCCGCTGGCGCAATCGTGATACGTTTCTGCAGGGACGCAATGAGATCATCGAATTCCTGCATGATAAAT
The DNA here is from genome assembly GCF_020742345.1 of Enteractinococcus helveticum. Taxonomy (GTDB): domain Bacteria; phylum Actinomycetota; class Actinomycetes; order Actinomycetales; family Micrococcaceae; genus Yaniella; species Yaniella helvetica_A. The sequence continues at coordinate 9,397 of NZ_DYXC01000115.1, forward strand.
GGTCACGTGAACTCAACTACCGGCTCATCAAAGAGCTCTGGGCATTCACAGACAACCGGATCGCGGTGCGCTACTGCTATGAATGGCAGTCAGCCGCCGGTCAATGGTACCGCGCTTATGGCAACAAGAACTGAGAGTTCGATAGCGATGGCCTGATGTCGAGCCGTCACGCCAGTATCAACGACGTCGAAATCAGCGAATCTCAGCGCAAATTCCACTGGGATGTCAAAACTCCGCGACCTGATGATCATCCCGGTCTGACCGAACTTGGACAGTAGCCCGAAGCCTCCTGGCCTTGTAGCGATTTTTCCATGACTCCCGAATCGAATAATAACGTCACCGGCGCTTTGTGGCCGCTGGGTGAACTCCTCATCGAATTCAATGAACCCCAGTTAGCGTTGTCGTTCCATCGATTAGCCACGAGGTTTGACGCCGCACACACCGCTGCTGATCGCCGTGGCTTGGCAGGTGAGGGGCTCGCGTACTTCCATGGGATGACCAGTCTGAACGATCTGGTGATCATGAACAATGCCAGACCGGACGTAGCAGCGAATCGTGAACTGGATGGACGCCGACAGCGAGTATACGAGCTACTAACTCAACAACTGTAGTTTCTATAGCGTATCTCTAACACACTACGAAGGCGGCTAGTGCTAGCGGCGGAGTCCAACCCGATGATGTGCAGGTCGGAGGTGTCATATCCTTCAGGGACGAGCACCTCGCCGTGTTCGAGCATGTCGGTGCCGGCGGTATCGGTGACAAATTCGTTGATAAGCGGTTCATCCACGACATTGGCATGGGCCGCGGGAATGCCCACTAGCGATCACGATAGGTGCTGAAAGTTCCTTGAGGCTGCCAACACGTAAATTGCAAGTGAATCATGGGTAGGGCTGGTGGCTTCGTCCACAGAACCTCGCTTTTGCGAGTAGTTCTCCACAAAACGAAGTGCTGGTCGCTTACGAAGGGCAGCTGCGCTTTAGATTTAGTGGCGTCAAGAGTTCGTGATGCGGCACAATGGAGGTATGTACATGTCAACCGAAGTGATTTCGATGGTCTTCGTCGCTGCCGGTGTGTTGATAACGCTCGGCGGTAGCCTGTTTGCCGGTCTGGCATGGTTGCTGCGGCGCATGGAAGGACTGTTCGCGAAAGTCGACCAGCGTTTCGAAAAGGTCGACCAACGCTTCCAGAAGATAGACGCGCGGTTCGACAAAGTAGATGAGCGATTCGACAAGGTTGATGAGCGATTCGACAAGGTTGATGAGCGACTGAACCAAATGCAGTCAGAATTGAATGACGTAAAAGTTGCGGTGGCACGTCTGGAGGGGCCCCACCCGCGGCTGATCATTCCACGCTGACGACTCATACTGCGCACATGCCGTGCGGCTTTGTTTTAGCCTCAATATTTCACGGGGTGATCGTGGAGGCTGAGGCCACCGAGCAGAACAGCCCACCGGGTTGATCCCGGAATCGGTCGACATCGGCCAAACACGTGCCACCCACTGCCAACGACACCACCTGATCCAGCACAATTTTTGCCGGATCATGCCACGTCAAGGACTTCTTCCACGGCCTGCGACACGATCCCGGTACCGCGATCATCAACGTGAACCACGGGATACAACCCGGTAGACTGACGCATCGTAAAGGCGATCCTTTGGTCTTGCAGAACAGTTGTGTGGGAACTACTATTCTCCCAGATCAGGAGCACATTTCACCGCTTACGCACACCCCTCACACCACACCCCGATGAAATTTCCAGGCTAGACGATATCGTCGTCGCCAACCGATACGTTGAGACCGGACGAACGATTGGGCGCGTGCTGATGGTTACAGCAAGAACAAGGATTCTTCGAAGAAGCGACAGAACAAAGCGATACATCAAGCCCGCACGAGGCTCAGTATGTGGAAGCGTCGACGTAGCAGATGAAGAGGAGCTCAGCGACGGTTAGGGGAATTGAAGTACGCAGGATCTTAGCTGCGATATGTATAAAAACCATAACGAGGTGATCGAGTTGTCGAAAAAATTCAGTGACCTGGCTTCCCGTGCGCGCGAAACTTGGTCCGATGATGCCCAGAAAATATATGATGCAGCCAGTCAGGTATTCCAGGCCGAAGTCGCAGCTCAGGTAAAGCTTGGTCGGGACCTTGCGTCGGCTCGTCGGGGTCATGCAATGACTCAAGCTCAACTGGCCGATGCAACAGGTGTGCCGCAAGCAGAGATTAGCCGGATCGAAAACGGCAATGCGAACCTAACGATTGAAGCAATCTCCCGTCTAGCTACGGCCCTCGATAAGAGGTTCGTGCTTCAGTGGCATCCCACGGTCGAACCCTAGATCATGTGTTGTGCTGATGTTCGACTACGCCCGCCGGTAGGCTTACGACGGATAGTGCCAAGCCTATCCACCGTTGAATATCGTTGTCCGTGATTCAGCTGCCACGGCCAGGTCATCAGCGCCCAGACGACGGCGATGAGCACAGCCTCCCAGAAAATATAGACCGGCCAGGGGCCCAGCAGATCAAGAATTGAGGCGCCCTCAGGCTCGCGCGACAAGTACCCGTAATTAGCGCCGGTGATTGCATTGGCGATCAGGGCAATGCCCGCCCAAATAACAGTGGCCAGATAAGCGACGCCGTAACCGCGCCAGGTCGGACGGTAGCCCAGCCCCCAGGTGAACAGAATAGGCGCCACGAACGCCACAATATGTAAAAACCAGTACATCGCGAACTCTAAAACAGGGTAATCGAAGTAGTTGAGATCCGGGGTGATGATTGACTGCAGATTCAGCGTCAGGCCCCAGTAGTAACACATGGCAATAGCCCACCCGGCGCGCGTGATGAGCGCAATAGCGGTGATCACACGTAAGGCATCCGAATAGTGAAACGGGAGCGACTGATAGATATTCCAATGGCCCGGCAGCATACCCCAGATGACCCAGGCGACAGTGGCAATCAGCATGATCCAGCCCAGCGCTCGCAGCAGGCGATCTTCGGCAGCAGTGCCGCGAATCCGTCGTCCAAGCAACGCTAGGACGCCGGCGATGAGGACGGTGAACATCAGAATCGCCAGGTGTTCGGGGCCGTATGGCGCCATCCTTCCGATGGGTTCAGCAGCGGTAGCCATGGCCACATTGTAGACAGAGGCTGTTGAATGCGTGATGAACCGGCAGTGACGTTGCTTTCGGAACCATGGTGGTCTTGAGCTCATTCGGCTCGATTTAGATAAATATCGAAGCCACCTAGAACCATGAGTAAAGCAGTGGAGGCTCGCGCTTGGGAAACTGACGCTGACCACCGGTGATCTTGCGAGCATTGTGGGGAAAATTTAAAAACGTGAAAGTGCAATAAACTCCCAAGTCGGATACGGAATCACGGGTAACCAAGCTGTGTTCTTCGTATTTGAACAGCATCTGTGATCTTGCATGAGGCGGCGTCATGTTGTGACATGGGGTACAGTTAGTTGAAAATCTTTACTTTAATCGTGCCCTATTTCTAGAGCACGTTCGAAATCTCACGACACCTTGAGGAGCGTTCCGATGGCTACACGCGTACTATCAACCGAAGAAGCGAAAACCGCGATTCGTCAGATCCAGTCCATTGTCAATGGTGGCTTTACTGACCAGATCACCCAGCTGGATACCCAGGGTCGTATTCTGTCGGATCCGAATGTTTGGGATGGTCCGCTGGCTGAGACCTTCCGTAATGGCACCTGGCCAGAAACCAAATCTGCTTTGGATAGTGCTAAAGAGCAGCTTGAAGAATTGCGCAACCAGTTGGATCGCATTTCCCAAGACATCTTCACCGCAGGTGGCGGCGCATAACACTTATCACAGCAAACCGGTGCATCTACGCTGTACGGCAGGTAGGTGCACCGATGTATGCGTTAAACTTTTCCACCATCGCGAACTTTGTAACTGAGAAGGCGAGAGCACATGTCGGGTATCGGCGGCAACGAACCTACCGGCTATAACTACACGGTGGCTGACACGCTCAAACAGCGCACCGAATCGTTAGCGACCCTGCTTGATGGCCAAGCAAGCTCTCGTTCGAGTCTGGTGTCCAAGGCGATGGAAGAGTTTCGCGGTTACTTCTCGGAAGTTTTTGAAAATAACGCCGATATCGCATCACAGAGTCGACAACAGCTGGCGTCATCCCTGCGTAGCCTTGCCGGGTTTGTCCAAGAACTCCGCGATGCCGCTGAAGCCGAGGATCAACGCCGGGAGGCGGCTCGCGCCTGGGAAGAGCGGCAGCGCCAGCGTGAAGAGGACTGGTTTACCGGGACCATCCACGAGATTGGCACGTTTTTACGCCTGGTCGAAGACGACCCCATGCCACCACCGGCCGAACCCGCACCGCACCGCATCGCGCAGACCGTGACCGTTGCAGGCCGCGAGATTCCGGCACCCGTGGGTGGGTCATCGACGTCGTCGGCAGTCCCGGCGGATCTACGCAGCTTCCAGACCGGAACCCAAGACCTAGATACTGAGCTGGGCTCGCCGTTTCGTAATTTTGACGTCGCACTGACCGACTACATCATGATGTGCAACGGGCGCTGGGGCAACCTGGACGCCCAAGCGCTGGTGGCCGCACTGCGCGAGTGGTTCGAAGCCAACAGTCAGGACGCCGAGTGGGCCGGGGAAGTCGCCGGGGCGTTTGAGGCCGCCGGTGGCCAGGGCGTCATCACGGTTGCCGATGCTTCCATTAGCGCAGCGCTGGCCTCCGCCGGTGTTGATGTGCACCGCGATGACTTTACCATCGGGCCGTTCACGGCAATCGGTAGCCCACCGACCACCGGGTTTGCCGATGACCCGGTCAACACCGCCACCGGGAACTTTTTAGAACCCGAGGTCGACCTGCGATTTGCCGGAGCGTCATCGTCATTTGAATTCACTCGCATGTACAACACCCAAGACACCCGCATTGGCGTGTTTGGGTTGGGCTGGTCTTCGCTGTTGGAGACCCGCCTGGAAGTGGACGACGAGGGCGCAAGCTTTGTGCAAGCCGACGGCCGCCAGGTGGAATTCCCGCGCCTCGGAACCGGCTGGGACCGCGGCATTGGCGAAAACTTCTGGCTCGAAGAGGTCAACGCGCAAGAGTTTCACACCGACCTGGGCGTGACCACCGGAAAGCTGCTAGTGGTCACCAATAACACCGGCGGGTGGTGGGCCTTCACCCCCGCCGGCACCTGGCTTGGCAAAGGCAACGGACCCGGCACCGGGATCCGCGCATTCCGTGATGACACCGGCAACATCACCCGGCTGCTGCACGAGCGCGGACGCTGGCTGGACGTTGAATACGCTCATGATCGGGTCGCGAGCATTCACGCCTCGGACGGTCGGCGTATCGAATACCGCTATGACGACCAGCAGCGTTTGACCGGGGTGACCGATGCGGTGGGCACGCGCACCTACCGGTGGGATGACGCCGGACTGATCGACCAGGTGGTGGCCGCCGATGGTACGGTCGAAGCCGAAAACTTTTATGACGACAACCAGCGTGTGATCCGCCAGCTGACCCCGTACGGCCGCAGCGTGCGGTATGCGTATCTGCGCGGCCGGGTCACCTCGGTTTCTACCGACGACGGCACCGGCGCCAACACCTGGATTGCCGATCGCAAAGGGCGCGTGGTCGGCATTCTTGACGCCGAGGGCAACCGCCAATCCATGGCCTATGATGCCCACGGCAATATTGTGTCGACGACGGCGCGCGACGGCCAAGTCACCGTGCACGCCTACGATGCCCGCGGACGCAAGATCCGCACCGTGACCCCCGAGGGTGCGGACATCACCTACGGTTACGATGAGCACGACCGGGTCACCACCGTGGTCAACGCCTCCGGCGGCGTCGTCGAATACCAATACGCCAACCACACCGACCGTTCGCCGTCGGTCATCATCGACCCGGCAGGCGGTCGCACCCAGCTGACCTGGGACAACGGTCTACTCACCCAGGTGGTCGACCCTGAGGGCGTGACCCTGCGCTACAGCTACGACGCCTCCGGCGATCTCATCGGTGTGACCAACGCGGCCGGGAACACCGCCCAGCTGATCCGCGACCACGCCGGACGCGTCACCCAAGCCATCACGCCACTGGGCGCGCGCACCACCTATCGCTACGACGCCAGCGGCCTGTTGATCGCCCGTCAAGACCCCGACGGCGCGATCTGGCGTTACGAGCACGGCCCCGGCGGCAACGTCACCGCCATGATCAACCCGCTGGGCGCGCGCACCGAACTGGAATACGGCCCAACCGGCGAACTCACAACGACGATCGACCCGCTGGGCCGGGCCATCACCAAAGACTTTGACGAATTCGGCAACGTCGCCAGCCTCACTCTGCCCGACGGCGCACAATGGGCCTTCACCCACGACGCACTATCCCGTTTGCGCGAGGTTATCGACCCGGCCGGCGGCGTCTGGGGTCGCGAATACGACGCCAACGGCCACCTGGCCGCCACCGTCGACCCAACCGGTATTCGTGCTGACGTCACCCGCGCCCGCACCGATGGCATTGCCACCATCCGCAACGCCTTTGAAGAAACCACGGTTGACTCCGATGAATTCGGCCGCCCCATCCGGGTCGAAAAAACCGACGGCACCCAAGAACTCGTCACCTATGACCCCTGCGGGCGCCCCGTTGAACTCGTTGACGCCAACGGCGGGCTCACAAAAATCCAACGCGACCTGGCCGGACGCATCACCGCGATCACCACCCCCGCAGGGCGCACCACCCGTTACGAATACGACGCCTGCGGGCGCCCCGCGGCCGCCATCGACGCCGCCGGGGAGCGCACCACATTGGTTTATGACGCCGACTCGCGCGTCATCCAACGCTTCAACCCGGTGGGCGAACCCACCACCATCGACTATGACGTCACCGGGCGTGTCATTGGCGAATGCACCCCCGGCGTCGGCGCATCCCGCTACCGCTACGACAAGGCCGGCCGCCTGGTCGCCGTCCAAGACTCCTGGTCCGGCCAGCGCCGCTTCCGCTACGACGCCGCAGGCCAACTCATCCAAGCCATCAACGGCGTCGGCGGAATCACCCGCTACGAATACGACAGCCGCGGCCGCGTCACCAAAATCATCGACCCCGTCGGCGGGGTCACCGTTCGCACCTACACGCAACTGGATAAAGTCGCCTCCACCACCGACCCGCTGGGCCGGGTGACCACCGCAACCTACGACCCAGCCGGCCGCCAAATTTCCCAAACCGACCCGGACGGCAACCTCACCCAATGGACCCACGATGAGGCCGGCCGGGAAACCGGCATGAAGGTCAACGGGCGTTGGGTCGCCCAACTGATCCGCGACGAACGAGCCCGCACCACAACCATCCGCGATTTCACCCGCGACGACGGCGAAACCACCCACGTTTTGACCTACAGTCGCTTAGGTCAGCTCATCGAACGTGCCACCACCGGCCCCACAGCCTCGCAGACCACCCGCTGGGAATATGACGCCGACGGCGCCCGCACCGCGCTGATCGACACCGATGGTGCGCGCATCGAATACCACCGAGACATGCTCGGGCGCATTACCGGCATCACCCACCCCACCCTGGGCGACATCAACGTTGCCTATAACGCCGCCGGGCGCATCATCGAATCCCGCGCCGGCGACCAACTGCAAACCTGGGAATATCACCACGGCTATCCGGTGGTCCACACCCTGACCGACCCATCCGGCGTCACTGTCACCCGCATCAGCCGGGATCTTGACGGTCGCATTCACCAAATCGATGGCCCCGATGGGGACACCGTCTATTCCTACGACGACGCCTGCCAACTGGTCGAGACCTACGGCCCCACCGGCGGCCGAGCCTGGACCTATGACGCCGGCGGACGACTCATCCACGAATTCACCGCCGACGGCCCCCGCACCCTGGACTACGACGCCGCCGGTCAACTCGTCACCGTGACCGAACCCAATGGTTCCACCACGGAGTACGCCTATGACGGGCAAGGCCGACGCATCCGGGCCACCACCGCGGAGAACACGGTGCACTACACGTGGGACGCGCGCGGTTGGCTGGCCAAGATCACCAACGACGACGAAACCACCAACCTGTCGGTCAATGCGCTCGGTGAGCTGGCCGAAGTCAACGGCACCACCATCCAGTGGGACCTGGCCGCAGCCACCCCAACAACCATCGGTGTTGGTGAGACCCCGGTCTTCACCGGCCCCGGCGGCCTCACCGGCATCGGGCAGCAGTGGCAAACGGCAACCTGGCGCACCGCACGTGCCACCGACGTCGACGACCCATGGCAGGTACTGGCTGCAGCCCAGGCTGGAACCGAACTGTCCGGAGGCATCGGGCTCACCGCCGACGGTGGTATTGAAGTCGCCGGACTGGAATGGCTGGGCGCCCGGGCGTATGACCCAGTGGCGCGTGGTTTCCTCTCCGTCGACCCGCTGGCACCGGCCACCGGCTCGGGCTGGACAGCGAATCCGTATTCCTATGCGGGCAATGATCCGCTGCACGCCGTCGACCCACTCGGTCTCGCCCCGGTCTCTGATGCGGATCTGCAGGCTTATGCCGATGGGCTCCAGGGCCCGCTAGCCAGCGGTTTCAGTGCCGCCTGGGACTGGACAACTAGTGCCGCCAGCACGGCGTGGGACTGGACCAAGAATAACTGGGAATACATCGCCGGGGGTGCCGCCATCGTTGCCGGTGGGGTACTCATGGCCACCGGCGTCGGCGGTCCAGCGGGCATGATGCTGATTGCCGCGGGTGCCGATACGGTCATCCAGAAAGCCACGACCGGGGACGTCAACTGGGGCCAGGTCGCCATCAGCGGTGCCTTTGGCGGATTGGGCGGGGCCGGCCTCGCGTCGATAGCTGGCCGGCAGATGGCAGGCAACGCTGTCCAAGGGGCTGTTGAAAACGTGGTCTACGCGGCAGCTGGTGGCCAACCGTTAACCCCGAGGACCCTGCTGACCACTGCAGCAGAAGGTGCAACAGTTTCAGCGGTCACCGCTGGGACGATGAATAAAGTCCCGGTTTCAGGACAGCGACTCAGCGATGTCGCTCCCACACCTGAGGTACTACCAGATAATTTAGCGATCACCTTCGGTGGAGGCCGGTACACGACCTCAGTCCTCGAAACGGACACCGTCCTATATCGCGCGGGTGCAGATCGTGAGTTAGGCCAGTTCTTCTCATCTGAACCTCCCGTTGGCGTTCTCCAAACACGGATCGACAAGGCCATTCCACCTGTGTGGCCTGATGGAAACCCAGCACCATTACATACTGGCTATGCGGTGAATATCCCAGCTGGGACTACAATCCACACAGGAAGCGTTGCCAACCAGGGTGGGTTATACATGGGAGGCACGGAACAAATTGTCGTGCAAAAACCCTGGGAAATTCCAGGAGTGGAGGTAGTAGGGCGATGGCCGCTGAAATAGGAAACGAGCTCGAAACAGCGCTACAAGAGTTCAGCGAAGTCTTGGCAGAAGTCGGCGAACCGGGATTTGCTTCGGCGATGTCCAGATTGCGCTCGGCGCTCCAAGCTGCTGAAACACCTGAAGAACGGCGCCCTATCCTGAGCCAAGGGCTAGCATTTTTTGGTGGCATGAATAGCTTGAATGATGTTGTGGTCATGCAGGGTTCAAAACCTGATATCGAAGCCAATCGCCGCGTGGACCGCCTACGGACGAGGGTGTATGACCTTCTGGTGGAACAACTCTAAGCTTTTGGGACAGCTGAGGCCTGGCTATGCTTCGCGCGCTCCACATTATCTTTGGTGTCTACCAGCCGGAGCCTGATCAGTCATCACGAAGTGTCCTCGCCTGAGGTGAGATTTATTGTGACTGGCAACTTCGATTGGCGGTTTTTAGCCGGTGCATATGGCGGTCCTTCCGACTGAGGTCCGGAGGCGTCAGAATCGAGCTCGCATTCAACCGCTGGTTGGCGCGTTTCCCAAATGTGGCGCCTTGATTAGCAGAGTTCATCGTCCCGAGTATGCGAGTATGCATGACATGTAAAACGGGTATACC
>NZ_DYXC01000116.1 GCF_020742345.1 Enteractinococcus helveticum
CTGCGGCACCAACTGACGGCCAATCGCTCCGGTAGCACCTGCTAATAAGACCCTCATAACCTGGACCCCCTTGTCACGGTCTCCTCATTTTACGCGCGTGCACACCGTGGTCTCAAGGCTCATAGGTGGCACCACAGCGCCAGGAGCTGTTGATCATTCGGTGCCAGACGGCGGCTCAAGGTCACCGTGCCTGGATTATGCAAGGCTCAGGCCAACAGCCCAGCGATTACACCGAATATTTTGTTCACCGAAGCCGCGAAACCATCCCCGAGAGCCGGCGATTTTGGACTGCCATTCGGCACCATGGTTTTCGGTTGTAGCGGTCTTTAACATCGTTGACGTCGCCGACCACACAGCAATACTATAAAAGTAGTATTTGAGGCTTAAGAGGCTCACCATGGCCATTCCACAGGGTAAATCCATCCATCCGGCTGACACGCATGCCTGGTCTCCCCCACTGCCCGAGGCTGCCGGATTCAAACATTTCATCGTTGAAACGCCCGGGTTACATACGCATGTGGCAGTCATTGGAGAAGGCCACCCGGTCATCATGTTGCACGGATTCCCGCAGCACTGGTGGCAGTGGCGCAAGATTGCACCGATCATCGCAGCACAGGGATTTCAAGTCTTCTGCCCTGACCTGCGAGGCGCAGGGTGGACGATTGCCGATGACCCATATATTGAACGTCAAACCCGCATGCGCGATCTATTGGGCCTGTTCAACGCACTGGGCATGAGCTCCGCACATCTCATCTCACATGACATGGGCGCCATAAGTGCAATACAACTCAGTTACGAATACCCCACCCGCGTACGTTCAGCAATACAATTAGCTGTGTTCCCGGCATTCACGAAATTCCACCTCAAACTCGCCCCGGCATTCCAACACTTACCCGGCTTGATTTGGCACCGTCCGGGGGCTTCCCTTCGGGAGATGTTCTCGGCCCGATACATGGCCCACCCCGTCTCAGATGACATCGCAGCCGCCTACCTGGCGCCACTGCAGCGCCCGCAAATCGATGCCGCCGTGAGACCGTTGACTCGTAAAATGATCATCCCCGAAGCGTTGCGCATCCTCCGCGGCACGTACCGTCGCCGTCGGCTCACCGTGCCAACGCTAGTTGTCTACGGCAGACAGGATCACCCCACCACCGAAACACTCATAAAAACCATTTGCCCAAATCCAGACCGCTACGCCGACCACGTTGAATTCGCCTACCTCGACGACGCCGCGCATTTCATAACCGACGATGCTCCACAGGCCGTGGCAGACCTTGCGGTGGACTGGCTGGGCATATCAACCGGGCAGCCAGAAGTAGCCTGAGACGACAGCCTATTCGACGAACCCCACCAGTTGGTGTGCTAATTGCTCAACGATCGCCACAAAGACTGGTGTTGTTTCGTGAGCCGAGCCATGAAAGTGTCCGCCGAGTTCCAAATTGATAAACCCGTGTACGCTCGACCAGGCCCACATCATCGCCGTCGCCACGCCCGCGGTCCCCGGGCCGGAGGCATAATGTTCCTCGAGCATGGCACGCAGGGGCTGCAACGCTGCCTCGGCGGCATCGACTGACTGCCCGGCTTGCAGGTTTGGCTCTAATTGTCCATAAAGCGCCAGCACCGGATCGTTGACACGTCGCGCTGGATCAACGGTGTCACTGGGCGCGGCATAACCGGCAATGGGCACCCCATAGATCAACGCCCAATCATAAGGATGCTCCAGCGCCCAGGATCGCAGCGTGGTCGCCCACGTGCTGAACTGCACCATCGGGTCAGCCTTAGCCTGCGAACACGCCTTGGTTAGCGTGTCAGCAAGGGTCGTGAAACTGTCCAGAATGAGTCGTGTGATCAGTTCATCGCGACTGGCAACGTACCGGTAGATCGCCGATGAGACCACACCCAGCTCGCGCGCAATTGCTCGCAAGGACAGCTGCGCTGGGCCAATAGTGGTGAGTTGTTTTCGGGCGGCAGCCAAAATGCGTCGCTGCATCTCGGCATGGGCAATGGCTCGTGCCGTGCGTTCCGGTTTGGGTTCTGCGTCAGTCATGGTTCCATTATGAACAACAAAGATCGTCGGTCACAATTATGAGCACCGCTCTTGAATCTCATGCTTTGCGGTGCCATACTGAAGTTTGAGAGCAGCGCTCTCCGTTGGTTTTCAAGGAGTTCCCATGACGATTCCTACCCCATCAGCTGCCACCAAACACGTCGTCATTGGTGCCGGCCCCGCAGGGCGGGCAACCGCCAAATACCTACAAGCACAAGGTCATCACGTCAGCTTGGTAAGCCGCTCAGGAACCGGGCCCGAGGTCGCTGGAGTTCATCGCATTCCACTGGATGCCACCGACAGCAACGCTCTGACCGATGTGGTTAACGGTGCCGCGGCCATGTATAACTGCATGAATCCCACCGCTTACACCCGGTGGGCACAAGAATGGCCACCCCTGCACCGCTCCCTGCTGCACGCCGCCCAAACCACCGGCGCAGTACTGGTCACCCTTTCGAATCTCTATATGTACGGGCCAATGCGCCAGCACGCGCTCATTACTCCTCACAGCACCGAGCAGCCACAGGATGCCAAAGGCGAGATCCGTGGCCGAATGGATCGCGAAACCCTCCACGCCCACCAACGCGGCGCACTGCGGGCGGTCATCGTGCGCGCATCAGACTTCATCGGGCCTGAACTTGGCGATAATGGTCACGCAACACGAAATATCCCGACCATTGCTGCCGGTCGCACCGTTCGCGTCATCGGCAGCGCAGACCAACCACACTCGTGGACCAATATTGACGACGTCGCAGCAACCCTGGCCACCGTGGCTGCACGCGACGACGCCCACGGGCGTATCTGGTTTGCACCCACCAACCCACCGGTGACCCAGCGAGAACTCACCGGTGATCTTGCCCGCGCGCTGAACCGGCCGACACCCAAAGTTTCCGCTGTGCCACAACGCATGTTGAAACTATTAGCCTTAGCCAGCCCAATGCTGCGCGAGCTACACTCGATTTCCTATCAGTTCACCAACCCCTGGGTCATCGACTCCTCGGCAACCACCCGCACCCTCGGTCTGCACCCCACGGACTGGGAGACGATCATCCAGCAGGCCGCCCACGGCAATCTGCCACAATCTTCCTAAGCGTTACTCTCAGGTGATTCTGCTATATGTGGGTGGGTGCTACTTGAGATATGGGACCGTGCCACCAGCGTCCAACCGCCCCTGCCACAATGGTGGGTGTTGATCATTGGTGCCATCGCGCTCGTAGTGACCTGGTCGCCGCTGGGCTACCGAGCCGTCCGGCACTTAGCTACCCTGCTCCACGAGGCCGGCCACGCGATCACTGCTGTGCTCGTCGGGCGCAAACTGCGTGGCATCCGGTTGCACTCGGATACTTCCGGTCTGACGCTTTCGCGTGGCAAACCCACCGGCCCCGGCATGATCGCCACGCTGCTGGCCGGCTACCCCGCCCCCGCCGTCGTCGGTCTGGCCGGAGCCTGGTTACTTGGTCGGGGCTTCGCAGCCGGAACCCTGTGGGCATTAGTTTTACTGTGCGCGGTGATGTTGCTGTTTATCCGCAATTTCTACGGGCTGTGGGTGGTCCTGGTTACCGGTGTCGGCGTTGGCGCCCTGAGCTGGCTTGCCACTGGCACCGTGATTTCCATTGCCGCCTATCTGATGGTCTGGGGACTGTTATTCATCGCACCGCGCGCCGTGGTAGATCTCCAACGCAGCCGACGACGCAAGCGCGGCCGAAGCAATAGTGACGCCGACCAGCTGGCACGCCTCACCCGAATGCCAGCTGGCTTGTGGGTTGGCATCTTCTGGTTACTGACCGCCGCGTGCTTGGCAGCCGGTGGCTGGTTGTTGATGACCACCGGCTAAGCAGCGCAAAACAGCGTGATCGAAGAGCCGTCGCGACAGTGTTATCAGAGCCGGCGGAATACCAGCAGGGCATCTGCGATCAAATCGTGCGGGTAGCGATCCCAACAGATCTCGGTGATGCCAACCAGGCTGAGATGTTCCGCGAGCACTCGTGCACAATCTGCGATTAATTGCGTGATCTTTCCACGGTGGTGAATATCGGCTACGTTCCACACAACATAACCACCGGGAGCAATAAGCTCTGTGCTCTGAGCTGCTACCCGCCCTAACTCACACAAATAACGCTTGTAGTCCCCGTCGTTCTGCTCATATCCCGTCAACGGGTCGGCCGGGTGGTGTTCGACCGTCATATAGGGCGGTGAAGTCAACATCAGGTTGATGCTCGCACCAGACCATTCCGGTGCTGCATTGCGAAGGGTTTTCAACAGCTGGCGTGCATCACCTTGCAGAATTCGAGCGCTCGGCACCCGGTCCTTCAGGTAGGCCACCCGGTTCGGCAACAGCTCTATGCCAACGGCTTGACGGTCCAGGGCCACAGCGCGGGCCAAGGTGGTGCCAAACCCGGCAAATGGGTCAAGGATGACGTCGCCCGGTGTGGTGCACCGTTCAATAATGTGATCCACAATGGCCGGAAGCATGTGCACGTCCTCATCGGCGCCAAGGGGACGCTCAGCAATGAATGTATCGTGTGATGCGAACAGTTCCGGGTCCAGCGGAGAAACGTTTGATCCGCCACCGTTTGAGGCAGCGTGAATGTGCGTCATGTTGTGCAGTCTAGTCGGCGTCAAGCGTTAGGAGGGCGCGAAGAACTGCCCACAATTCGGTGGATTCCGGGTTTTAGATTAAATGACAACGGCACCTGACTTAGCGTAACGCCTTGTCAGGTGCCGTTTTGTTGTGGGCCCTGCGGGGATCGAACCCGCGACCTGCGGATTAAAAGTCCGATGCTCTACCAACTGAGCTAAAGGCCCACGGTCCGTTTAGGACCGATAAACGATTGTAGCCTATTTTATTCTGGAACAAAAATCTGTTTGGCCAACTTGGCCCCGCACCTCATCCTGGCCAGCACTTTTCGACTCCACCCCTGGGCAGAAGACGCAGCTAACGCTTCCGGGCACAAGCTCTCGCAGCGCGAACACGATCGCCACAGCGCGTGGAACACCACCTGCGAGGCGCATGCGTTCGGAGATAGAATCTATCGCACGGGGTCGCCTCACACTGAGCCAATAGCGCGCCGTCTTCAGCCGCTAACAATATTGCAGCGTCATCGCTAAGAACCGCCATGGCATGTTCTACTAACTGCGTCACATGATGGCTCGCCTCGACAGTCGCGCTGATGAACTAGCGCTTCGTTGTGTCCAGAGTGATAACACCTTGGACGTAGGGAAAGCCTAAGATCTGATCGGGTTGGGCGGGCTGATTTCGCGGGGCAAACCAATCTGTCCAGCACAACCCGGTCATCGCCATGATTGCGGCTCCTGCCGCCAGCAGCAGTCCGCCAAGACCTACTACGAGATTGTCAACAAGCGCCGAGGCACCAAATGCGGTCATAAAGATCGCAACAACCCCGTAGATGATCCGCTGCCACCGATTGGCGGTACAGGCAACAGTGACATAACGGGAGGACCTACGGCTAACTAACATACTCCCCACTGTATATTGATCTTCCTGAAACGGCACCTATTGGCCTTGGGATTCCTCCGACTTCGAAATCGCCCCGAAAATCACACGCTTGGCTGTCATTAACGGGGGCATGTGCCCTAGGCTGTCCTGGGAATGTGTCGAGTACTTCAAGGAGAACGTTTGAGCATTCAGCGGGGTAGTTCTGCCGGTATTCAATATCACCGGCCGAAATTGATGCCCATCGAGAATTTTGAACATCGTCCAGGTGGTCTTGATCCGGCCGATGTATTTTCCGCTGCCCAAACGATTGCCGCCAAACTCGTTGCGACCGGCCAAGACCCAGACGCCGATGAAGCGACTGTCCAGTGGCTGGTCGATCTGGTCAACGACGTCGGACTCGATACGATGGCACGCTTGTGGGCTGATGCGCCTGCCGTGACATTTGGTGGGGCCCTGTGGCGGCTCTATGCACTCCAACAGGCCACCCAGCGTGCTGGCGACCGGTGGGCCGCCTGGTATCGAGCCGGTCATGACGCCTACGCTTCGCGAGTCATCGCAGGTGCAACCGAACCACCACAAGCCAAAGACCTGCACACCCTGATCACCAAAATCTTGACCGGCGTATATGCCGGAGATTTTGCCATCGCATTGGAACGCGGCGGCGCCTACGCCCGAGTCATCGCCTCCGGCCAGCACCACCACGCCGTACAACTCGAAGATCACAACCCGGCAGCAGCTGCAGCATTGGAACACCGTTCGGTCAAATTGCAACGTACCGCTACCGAACTGGAACTGTGTGCCACCGCCTGGCGTCAGGGCCGCCTCGAGACGGAAACCGCCGAGCGACGTCCAACGAAATAACTCGCGGCAACGTTAACGTTCGATGTGTAAAGTAACCAATCATGAAGCTGTCTGTAACGCGTCTATTTTCTGCTGATGAATCCGGCGCGACCCACGTTCGAATGCTCGCCAAACTCTTAGTGGAATCCGTTGATCTGGTGACGCAAATGTTCGGGGCGTCTCCAGAAACGGGAACCGCGCTGGACGCCCAGCTTGATAACCTCAACGCGCAGGCCTCAAAAACCCAGACCACGATGCTTACCGCACTGCGCAGCACCTATTTGACCCCGCTGCCTCGCGAAGACCTCTACCTGCTTGGCACTTGGATTAATCGCGCCGTCGAAGCAGTAGCCATTACCGGCACCATTATCCACGCTACCCGCCAGTACCGGCTTCCGGCTCGTGCCGGTGATGTGCTGGAGATTCTGACTCGACAAACAGATCTGGTGTTGGACACGACCAACCAGCTGAACTCTCCGGACGAGTTGGAAAGTACCTGGATGCATCTGGAGCGGCTCACCCACCAAGCACAACGCGCCCTGGTGACTTGGCGGCTGACTGACGCCGATGAACTGTTAGCACGACATTATTACCGCCAACAAGAAGTTGCCCGCTCCCTAGAGGCTACCTTTTTGACCCTGCGAGAATTCTCGACCCAATTAGGACGAATCCTGGTGCGTGATTCCTAAGTGGGAACTGTCATCCTGCTTGCGGCAGTCTTTGTGTTAACCGCAGCATTTAGCTTCGTTGTGGCCGGACGGGATACCCCGAACGCCGTAGCACTACCCATCGCTGCTGGGGCGCTCACCCCAATGACGGCGTTGTGGATGACGGCGGTCATGCGGATGGTCGGAGCCATCATGGGGGTCAGTACCATCCAGTTTTTTGCAGCAGAATTTATCGAACTCGTTCCCTTGGATGACAGCGGTTTGACGATTGCGACGGTGGGGGTGGCGATTGCACTGGCCTGGGCCATCTACACTTGGTGGAAAGGCGTTGCCGTATCCTCATCCCATGCATTAACGGCTTCCATTACCGGTGGTGCCCTGGCCGTATCACTGTTTTCTACTAACCACTTGGTCCTGGCAGACCTCTCCCCCGTTGCTATGGCTATCGGAATTTCGTTGGTAGCTTCACCCATCTTGGCGGTTCTTGTGGCCTGGGTCTTGGCGATTCCGGTCACCTGGTTCTGTAAGGACACCGCACCCCACCGGGTTGGATACGGTTCCCGTGGCTCCCTGGCCATCACGGCAGCCGCCAACGCTCTGGGGCATGGCGTGCAATACGGTCAGCGCATTTACATCGTGTTATTGATGGCAATAGCCGCCGCCGAGGCGAACACTATCCCCCTGTGGATGGTGGCCTCAGGCATAGTGATACTGCTGGGGTTGGGAACGTTTATCAACGCTTGGCGAGTCAACTACACACTGACCCGCCGGATCAGCGTGCTTGATCCTCTGCACTCGGCCATCGCATCAAGTACCTCAGCGATACTGCTGCTTGTGGGATCATTCATGCTGCACGTGCCACTGTCGTCTTCCTTGACCACGGTCGCATCGATTACCGGCGCCGGCACAGCCCAAAATAGCGGCTCAGTACGTTGGGCGCAGGTATTGCGGTTGATGATGTATTTCATCACAACAGTAATAATTTGCGCCGTCGCAGGCTTTGCCATATTAGGTTCAATACTGTTACTGATCTGAATACCGCTAGAGTTCAGTATGCTTCAGATAAGCACGCCGTCGTGATTGTGGTGGTGCTGTAGGAATAACGAGGTCCATTTCGACTAAACGTCTTAGTACCGGGCGCAGTGAGCTTACTGTCCTTTCGAGTTCTTCCGCTATCTCGCGGATTGTTTTCTGTTCAGTCGTGCTCATCATGTCATAGACGTCTTGCTCAACTTGGTTCAATGCCAAGCCGCTTGGTTTGGACGGTTAATTGTCTTGAAACTGCGGTGTGATCTCAAAAGGGCCGTCACCCCGGCCTATGACAAGGTCATCTGCCATCAGGTTGCCTAATATTTTCCGAACGTCATCGGAATCATAGCCCAGTACTTCGCTGAGTTCTTGAACGGTAGCTCGTTCCCTACGCCATAACAGCGCCAGAATGAGGCTTTCTCGAAGATGTCGATTCACGCTACCAGGGAGTCCATCAAGTGCGTCGTCACTGCCTTGCAGGCGCAGACGATTAATTGTTTCCGCGAGCTTCTCTTCGCTCACCAGACCTTCACTCAGTGATGACTACCACCCCGAAGTCGTCAGTTTGCCACACTGATCGCCTCAGTTTCGACAGTGAGGAGGTCAATTTATAGAGTGACGACGCCAGTTTATACAGTGAGGACGTCACTTTGTTCAGTGACAGCGTCAGTTTATACACTGAGGCCATCACTTTATACAGTGAGGA
>NZ_DYXC01000117.1 GCF_020742345.1 Enteractinococcus helveticum
ATTCAGCTGCTTCATGAACATTGGAGCACAGATGATTCACGTCCAGCATCTAACGAAAAGATATGGCCAAGTTACAGCGATAGATGATCTGACATTGCACCTTCAGGACAACAAAATCGTTGGACTCCTGGGAGAGAACGGCTGCGGTAAAACGACATTGTTGCGTATCCTTGCCGGTTTGAATCAACCGACAACTGGACAGGTAACGATTGCTGGACATGAACCTGGTCAAGACACCAAGAGTATCGTCAACTATTTGCCCGATACTCCGAATCTGCCAGCCCGGGCCGAAGCGGGCTATATGATCCGGTATTTTACTGATTTCTTCGATGATTTTAACCAAGCAACCTGCGAGAACCTGCTCACACAATTTGGGATTTTGCCCACGGCTCGGTAATGCCTTATTTGCGATGGATGGCTGCTAGGCCTGATCTGGAATAATGACCGAGCCTGGCCCAGAGGCCGTATTCCGTACTCGGAGCGCGTGTTTCATTGGACGCATTTTGGCGTGGGTTTCGGCCAGTTCTTCGGCCGGGTCGGAACCCTCCACGATGCCTCCACCGGCATACACGCGCACATGGTGGGCATCTTCGATGAGGCTGCCGCGTAAGGCGATACCAAATTCGCCGTGCCCGTTGGCATCCAGCCATCCCACCGCACCGGCATATAGTCCACGGTCCATTCCGTGGGCTTGGGCTTCTAGCTGCCAGATCGCCTCCAGAGCAAGATCTCTCGGAGTGCCACCAACGGCGGCGGTCGGGTTAATCTCAGCTACTAAATCCAGGATCGAAGTCGAAGCGGTCAGCCGTGCTGAGACGTCCGTGGCCAGGTGATACACGTTCGGCAAGGCCAGGACAAACGGGGTCTTGGACACCTGCATATCGGTGGCAAAGGGCGAGAGCTTTTCGACCAGCGAGTCCACAGCGGCCTGATGCTCAAAGATTTGCTTCGGACTATCGGATAACTGTTCGGCAATAAGCTGATCGTTGGTCGCGACAGTGCGATCCACGGTCCCGGCCAGCACCCTGGCCTTTGCGGCATCATTTTTGCGCGCGATGAGTAGTTCCGGGGTGGAGCCGATCAGATTGGCGACTTTATAGGTCCAAGCCGTTGGATTATGCTCCGCCAAGGAACGCATGGTAGCCGGAATGTGGAAACCGGCGGCACTGTACAGGAGTTCATCCCGGGCTAGCACGACCTTGTCGAGGGCACCGGACGTGAGCATTTCGACGGCGGTTCGCACGCTGTGTTGAAATGCGGCTTCGGTCATTTGGGCATCGACCGGTGTGAAAGGTTCTTCACCAATGGACGCGGCGTCAGCTGGAAGTTCCGCGAGAAAGGCCGCAAAAAGTGCGTCGGGGTTGGGGTTGCCTATGGGCTCGGTAGGATCGTAAATATAGTGCAGCCACGACGAGATTTCGTTCACATCCAACACAAATTTTGGAACTGTGATGATCGAGTCGGTCTCGGACCGAGCATCGAAGGTAAATGCTGCAAAGGCTATCGGGGCACTGGCCTGCAGCCCGTCGGGTAGGACAGGCACCTCGGTGGCGGTCAGCTCTTCCCAGTGGTCGCGGGCTGTGGCGAAGCGTTGCGCGCCGCGGGTACAGAAGCGGTAGCGTTCGCCGAAACCAAACTTGCCTCGGTGATGACGCGAAAACACACTGCTGGCTTGACCAATGATTTGGGTGGGCAGTTGTTCCAGTTGTGCATCAGAAAGTTGAAAGGCTGCGGCGGTAAAAGACATGATAGGCAATAATCTACCGGGTTTTCCGCCCACGCGTGGTTGCCACAGTCCCATGCGGGCCACCAGAATATAAGGTGACCGATTGTGGAAAGTAGGGTGGCCATGCAACAGCAGCTGATATGGCCTCGACGAGTCCGGCTGTGGGCCTGGTTGCGTAAACGCCGTCGTCGTGCCGGAAAACCGCCACCGACGCCGCGCGGACAGCGGCACAGCAAGAGCTCCTAGTGATCAGAAACGAAGTGTTGATGCTGGCACCGGATGCAGTAACTAGACGCGGCCGGGGTGCTCGCACAGCTGAAAATCCACTCCGGTCACGGTAACGTCGACCGATAAAGGTGTGGAGCGGGGTAAGTTTGTTGACCAGATGAATGTAAGTTTTCAAGACGGTGATTCAGGCTGCCCAAACGGGTCGCTAGTGTAGGGTTGTACGGGTGGATATTTCTATTTCGCTGCCTCCGGGGATTGACGCACTCCAAAAGCACGAACAGCTTTTCGATGCACTGCTGACCAGCTTGTCCAAGATCGAAGAAGACTTGGCCGAGGCTCTGGTCTACGCCGATGGGTTGGCACAGGCCACGACTCGTCATTTGCTGGAGGCCGGAGGCAAACGCGTTCGCCCCATTGTGACGGTCCTATCCTCAATGTTGGCTGACGAAAATGTGGCTTCTGGGCTCGTGGATGAACCGCAAAAGCCTATCCGCCAAGCTGCGGTGGCACTAGAACTTACCCATCTGGCCACGTTGTATCACGACGACGTCATGGATGAAGCGGATCAGCGACGCGGTGTGACTGCGGCACATCAGCAGTGGTCGAATTCGATTGCGATTCTGGCCGGTGACCTGATTTTTGCCCGAGCTTCGGCCGAAATGGCAAGTCTGGGAACCCGGGCGGTCAAAGAACACTCAATCACTTTTGAAAAACTGGTCATGGGACAACTGTGGGAAACGGTGGGTCCCGAAGCCGGGGATGACCCACTGAAGCACTATCTGCGGGTTGTCGATGGCAAAACCGCGTCACTGCTCGCCACCAGTGCACTGCTGGGGGCCCTGTTGGCTGGCGGCTCTGAGGAACTCGTTGAGATCGCTGCAACCTATGGCGGTAACGTGGGTATGGCCTTCCAGCTGGCCGACGACATTATTGATTTGACTAGCTCATCTGATACCTCCGGCAAAGTACAGGGTACTGACCTGAAAGAACGGGTCCCAACGCTACCGATTCTGTTGCTGCGTGAAGCCGCAGCCGCCGGCGATGACAGTGCTATCAAAACTCTAGAACTGGTTGATGGGCCGCTGGATACCGATGCTCAATTAATCGCAGCCGTCGAAGCCGTCGTTGCGCACCCGGTGATTGATCGTGCCTGGCTGCTGACACAGCAGTGGGCAGATAAGGCCATTGCCGCGTTGGACGGTTTGCAAGATTCACCGGTCAAAACGGCCCTGGCAGATTTTGCCCGGTACGTCGTCTCACGCGACGCCTAGTATTTTCAGCTGGAACCTAGAACTCCGGTAAGAACGTTGCCGCGGGATTCAGTGTGGCTTTAATATCCTGGGCGATTCGTGCCCGGTGGTCAATATCCATGGGTTGGCGTAGGTGCCGGTAGAGCATATCGCCGTCATAGCGTGGGAAAACATGCAGATGGTAGTGCCACACGTGTTGGTTGCCGGCCGGCTCATTGTGTTGCCGGGTTGAAATACCTTCTGGATTCCATGCACGCTTCATCGCAAAGGCAATCTCACGGGCCATGAGACTGATACGCATCAGGACCCGGTCGGGCAGATCGTAAAGGGCCTCGTAGTGTGTGGTTGGGCTAATCATCACGTGACCTGCATTCGGCCCGAAACCATCTGCGGCACTAAAGACAATGACGTCGTCATCCTGGTAAATCAGATCAGACAGCTCGCACCGGTTATTCGGGTCAGCAACGTCACCGTTGACCAGCCCACAGAACGGGCAAACATATCCGGCGGGCGCATGTGATCGGATCTGCGGGGGAGTGGGCTGGGGGCCGTGTCCGGTGGTGTCAGTCAACGTCGTCCTCCGAGTAGTTCCAAGTCAATATATCGGTGATGAGTTCAGATACTGTCAGCTGCGTGGTTTCCCAGGTGCCAGCATGATCGGGCTCATCGGCGCCGACGGTTCGACGGAAGGTGATGGGATCAGGTAGCGACGTTTGGTCGATCGGGACGCCCCACACCGTCGACTCGTCAGCATCTTCAACGAACATGACCATATCGTCGCGAAGTTCTAGTTCGTCTGGGTCAAAGAAAAAATGGTTGGTTTCCATCATTTCAGAGACACCCAGGGCGAGATAAAATTCTTGGAGGGCCAACGGGGCGATAGCCTGGAATGTGGCATCCAGCCCTCGGGCCTGGAGCTGTTCGGCTGCGATCGAAGATTCGACGAGCTGTTGTAATCGGTCGGCGTCCATACCGTCGTCGACGGTCCATGAACGGTCCAGCAGTTTGGTCACCAAACCCTGGTATGAGGGGTAAAAGACTTTAGTATCTCGTCGAGCCATGCCTTCTAGTGTAGTCGGCGGAGCCGTTACAGCTACTGTTGCTTACCGCTGAATTCATAGCTGACAACCAGGATTAGGGGATACGGTAATTACGTAATTAAGATTTACGGTACATCTGTGTCATCAAGAACAAAGGGAAATACGTGTCCGATACTATGCATCGTCCACTGCGGGTCGCCGTTGTAGGTGCGGGTCCGGCCGGTGTGTACACCGCAGATTCACTGCAAAAAGCCGATATTGATTTTGACGTGTCGATTGACCTATTCGACCGGTATCCGGCACCTTTTGGTTTGATTCGCTATGGTGTCGCACCCGATCATCCGCGCATCAAGGGCATTATTAATGCCCTGCATCGAGTGATGGATCGCGGCGATATTCGCTTTTTGGGCAATATTGAGTACGGTACCGATATCCATCTGGAAGATCTGCAAAAACACTACGACGCCATCGTCTTTGCGACCGGTGCTATTAAAGACGCCCGGTTGAATATTCCAGGTGTTGAAGCCGAAAACTCCTTTGGCGCAGCTGACTTTGTATCCTGGTACGATGGACACCCGGATGTCGACCGGCACTGGGACCTGTCGGCACGTGAGGTCGCCGTCATCGGCAATGGCAACGTGGCCCTAGATGTAGCTCGAGTGCTTGCCAAACCAGCCAGCCAGATGCTGGAAACAGAAATCCCGGACAACGTGTACCAGGGGTTGAAAGCATCCCAGGTAACTGACATTCATATTTTCGGGCGTCGCGGACCCGCTCAGGTGAAGTTCACGCCGCTGGAACTGCGGGAACTGAAATCTGTTGAAGACGTCGACATCATTCTCTACGAAGATGATTTTGAATTCGATGAAGCCTCCGAAAAGGCCGCAGAAGAATCCAATCAGGTGCGCAACATGGTCAATACCTTGACCAACTGGTTGCTCGAACAAGAAGATAGCCCCGAAGGTACCGGCGCACCCCGTCGTTTGCACCTGCACTTCTTAGAAGCCCCCGAAGAAATCTTGACCGAGCACGGCAAGGTCGCTGGCATTCGTATGCAGCGCATGGAATTAGACGGCACCGGGAATGTGCGTGGTACCGGTGAGATGAAGTTCTACCCAGTCCAGGCCGTATACCGTGCGATCGGCTACTTCGGCTCTGCTGTGCCAGATATTCAGTTCGATGAACAACGCGGCATTATCAAAAACGATGAAGGCCGGGTGCTGGGAGCTGACGGCAAGCCAGTCCAAGGACTCTACACATCCGGGTGGATTAAACGCGGTCCTGTGGGCCTGATTGGCCACACCAAGGGTGATGCGCTTGAGACCATTGGGCACATCATTGAAGATGTCGATCATCTGTACACTGCCGAGAATCCTGATGAAGACGCCATCTTGCATCTGCTAGAACAACGCGGCGTGGAATATAGTGATTGGAACGGGTGGAAGGAACTCGACAATCACGAAATCAGCCTCGGGGACTTGGCCACGGAGTCCGGTCCGGTTGAACGTGAGCGAGTTAAAGTCGTCGATCGTGACGAACAGGTCCGCATTTCCCGAGCCAAATCCCGGGAAGCCGCACATAGTTAGAGGAAGATACTATGCAACGCGCAGCACGAAATCGCACAAAAACCTGGTTTCTTTTTGCCCTCATGTTGGGCATCTTGGTCGCCATCGGTGCTGCTATTTCGGGATCCACGGGCAGTAGTGTCTGGATCGTGCTCTTTACCGGAATCGGTTTGATCACGACAGCGGTGACGTACTGGAACTCCGATAAGATTGCGCTGCGCAGCATGCAGGCGTATCCCGCAGACCCCAACCAATTCCGGGGGCTGTATGAGATGGTGCATGACCTGGCCCAAAGGGCCGGTCAGCCAGCTCCACGGATTTATATTTCCCCGGCGCAGCAGCCCAATGCATTTGCAACCGGTCGAAATCCGGAACATGCGGCAATTTGTTTTACCGAGGGGATTATGCATTTGCTGAATCCTCGTGAATTGCGGGCAGTTACCGGACACGAACTAATGCACGTGTACAACCGTGACATCCTCACCTCGTCAGTGGCTGCTGCCTTGGGTACGGTCATTCAAGGGGTGGCCTACATGCTGATGTTTAACCGGAATAACAACAACGTATTACTCAACCTTGGTGCTGCGATCCTGGCACCGTTGGCTGCAGCTCTGGTCCAAGCCGGGATCTCGCGAGATCGCGAAACTTCCGCCGATCACGATGGTGCGTTGCTCACCGGGGATCCAATGTCGTTGGCCTCTGCGCTAGAAAAGATCTCCGGTGGCGTCCAACGACACCCGATGCCGGCTGACGACCATCGCGTCAAGGCAGCCTCGCACATGATGATCGCCAACCCTTTTGCTGGCAAGATCCGCAACTGGTTTTCGACCCACCCACCCGTTGACGAGCGGGTCGATCGTCTGACTCAGCAAGCCCGCGATATGGGACAACACTAGTAACGTCTTGGTCAGCTTAGTTGCCGTGAGACTTCCAATGCTGTTCCAACTCGTCATTGACTGGACGCTTTAACACATCCTGGCGCGCGGTCTTAACCCAGCCCAACGCTTCCTCGTGATCGAGCCGAGCATCGCGAGCATCCTGATCTTTTTCTTGGACGTGCCCGGCATTTTCTACCGGCACTGGGTCACGGTCGAGTTCAGCGAGCTGCTTAGCTAATTGATCTTGGGCCGAAGCAGCTTTCTCCAGGCGCGACGGTGCGGTCATGATATCCACCAGCCCGCCGTCGACCATGAGCCCATTAGGGTGACGGAAGCCATTGCGCAAGGCGGGTTGAAGCACGTCATCGGCGTTGAATGGTAGCTCAACGGCACTCCACGTCAACTGATCAATGGATTCACCGTCTTGTTCCATCACGTGCAGGTCGCCAACGGTTGCCGGTGAGGTGTACACCTCGTGGCCAAAAGTGATCAAATACAGCATCGGAAAAGCGCTCCTTGGTCCTATTTGAAGTTCACAAATTGTAGCGCGGCGTCTTCAAAATCACGCAATAAGCCCATTGTCGCCTGCAGATCGTCTCGGGATTTTGAGGACACACGCAACTGATCGCCCTGAATGTTGGCTTTGACTGACTTCGGACCTTCATCGCGGATCAGCTTGGAGATCTTTTTGGCGGTTGCTTGGTCGAGGCCTTCTTTGATTGCAGCCGTAATTTTGTAGTGCTTACCCGATGCGACCGGTTCACCGGTGTCCAGTGACTTCAGGGAAATCCCGCGCCGGACGAATTTTGATTGCAGCACATCCAGGACGGCGTTCACTCGCTCTTGGGCATTAGCCGTCAGCGTGATCGTGTTGTCAGCGTGATCAATGGACGCGTCAGTGTCTTTGAAATCATAGCGTTGCTGAATTTCTTTGGACGCCTGATTTACTGCGTTTGCGACTTCTTGTTTATCCACCTCGGATACGATGTCAAACGTCGATTCTTTGGCCATGAGCTCTCCTTGCAGATGCCGGATGACTGGTACTGGTCAAAGTGTAGCGCGAATCCATTCGGGCGCCCCAGACGAGGTCGACCGGCGGGGCGAAACTGTCAGATGGGCCCGGGTAAACACACAGCACGGCTCGATTCGCAAAAACAAAAAAGTGCTGGTAAGGTAATCATTCGTGCACGGATGACGTGGACATGGCAGATTACCCAAGCGGCCAACGGGGGCTGACTGTAAATCAGCTGGCATTGCCTTCACTGGTTCGAATCCAGTATCTGCCACCAATTCACAATAGCGCTATGACCTCGGTAGGATCCGAGGTCTTTTGCGTTTACCCACGTTATTCTAGTAAGCGTCCGTGACGCTGCACCAACGTCTGGAGTTCTTGTGCACGGGCGGCAAAACTTTCCGGGGGCAGGTCGTGAGTAAAGCCGGTAATTGAAACGGCGGCAATGACGGTACCGGTTAGCCCCAACAGTGGAACTGCAACGGCCGTCATATCAGCGTCCCATTCATTATTCGACACAGCCCAACCACGTTCTTTGGTCTGTGCAAACTCGTGGGCCAGACAGTCCGGGTCGGTGATTGTATGTTGCGTGAAGGCTTCACGTTCTGTGGCCAACACCTGGTCTTGGACGGCCTTCTCGGCGAAAGCCAACAACACCTTGCCACTGCTGGTGGCATGGCCCGGTGTTCTGCGTCCGACATATTGGCGAGGGGTGAAGAACTTCTCGGACGGCGCGGATTGGGTAATGTTGACCGCAAAAATTTCATCCAGGATAGCAACATTGGCGGTGAGTTTGAAATGCTCTGCGACCATTTCGACGAGCAATTGCGCAGAGCGGGTGAGGTCATTTTGTGAGCGCACGGTACTGGCGAGCTGCAGGATTCCATGCCCCAGCTCATAAGCCATTGAATCGGGTTGTCGAACAACCAACTGGTGCTGTTCCAACACGGCCAACAGGCGCGAAGCCGTTGACTTATGCACGTCAAGCTCTGCGGCGATCTCGGTGACCGTGGCTTGGCCCAGGCCATTGAGGATCCATAGGACCGTTACTGCACGATCAACTGACTGATTCGAACTCACGATAGTGACCTTCTAAAAATTACTCCATTAAAGCCCTTGCGTTGCGACAACAGGCTCACTACAATTGTGTGCCACAAGTCACAGTTGCATCTTACGCATAAGTTGCAATATATGCAATTCGAGGGGTTGGGCCATGGAACAACAGACATACTCACCAGAGGCAAAGATCGTCATTATCGGAGCCGGCGTCGTCGGCGCGGCACTTGCCGACGAACTGACGCAACGTGGCGCACGCAATGTCACGGTCGTGGATCAGGGACCGCTCTATCAGACCGGTGGCTCATCGTCTCACGCGCCGGGTTTTGTATTTCAGATCAATCCGTCAAAAGCCATGTGTGAGCTAGCGCAGCGCACGTTAAATAAATTGGATGAGCTCAACCCCGGTGGCGACGACGACTGGGTGTTGAAACGTGTTGGCGGCATCGAGCTGGCGTACACGGATGATCAACTGCGCGAACTCAAACGTCGTCACGGATTCGCCCAGGCATGGGGCGTTGAATCTGAACTTATCGATGCTCAAGGCGTATGCAAGCTCTGGTCGGGGATCAATACCGACGAGCTGGTGGGTGCACTGTACACCCCCACCGATGCGGTCGTGCATTCGGTGCGCGCCGTGGAAGCCCAAGCAACCCGTGCCATCGAACACGGCGCAACCTTCCACGGTCACACACAGGTTATTGATCTGGTGGTGGAAGACGGTACCGTCGTCGGGGTGAAAGTCGTCGATGCGCTGACCGAGGAGCATGAGCGTGTCATCGAAGCCGACTATGTTATCGCTGCCGGCGGCATTTGGGGGCCAACTATCGGTAAATGGCTGGGCAAAAACTTGCCCATGCAACCGATCGAACATGGCATGGGCTTTAGCCATGAACTCGATGAATTCCAAGACGCCGTCAACGATGAAGCCTGCAATTATCCCATCGTTCGTCACCAAGGGGCTGGGCTGTATTTCCGGCAGCAAGGCAAAACGCTGGCGGTGGGAGCTTATGAGCACCGTCCGCTGGAAGTGCGCCAAGACGAAATTGCCTCACCAAACGCCGCGCATACTTCGGGACGCCAACCTGCCATCCACGATTTCACCTATCAGGATTACGCCCCAACCTGGGAAGAGATTCAGCGGGTTTATCCTTCGGTGGGCAACGCTGGCCTGGATGAGGAGCGCTCTTTCAACGGGCTGTTCTCCTTCACCCCCGACGGCGGACCGCTGCTTGGCCCATCCAACACTATTCGTGGCGTGTGGTTAGCCCAAGCAGTCTGGGTCACCGCCTCGGCCGGTGTTGCACAAGTCGTAGCCGACTGGATGACCACCGGCAACCCGGGCATCGATACCTCAGAGCTCGATGTGGCCCGCTTCGACACCCAGCTGCTCTCCCCAGAATTTGTGCGCCAAAAGGGACTGGAATCCTACGACGAGGTCTACGATATTCGGCACCCGCGTGCCGCCTCTGCCAAATTGCGTCGATTGCGCACCTCACCATTTTATTTCCATCAAAAACTCGCTGGGGCACACTTCGTTGAAGCCAACGGTTGGGAACGCCCCCTGTGGTTGGATGAAAATCGGCGGCTCCTAGAAGAAGCCGATCTGGCTTTTCCGAAAATCCCGATGTGGGACACCTCGGAGTTCTCCCCGATCGCGGTTGCTGAAGCCTGGGCCACCCGGAACCGGGTCGCGATGTACGACATGACATCGTTGACGCGCTACCGTGTGGAAGGTCCGGATGCCACCGTCCTACTGGAGCGCCTCACCACCAATACAGTCTCAAAAGCACCCGGCTCGGTCACCTATTCACTCATGCTGGATGCCACCGGCGGGATTCTGTCAGACATCACCGTTACCCGAGTGACGGAACACGAATACCTGATCGGCGCCAATAATCATCGCGATCTGATACACCTGAAAAATAATATTCAACCCGAGGAACATGTCACCATCACTGATATCTCCCCGGGCACCTGCTGCATTGGTCTATGGGGGCCCCACGCGCGCGATGTGCTGAGCAAACTGACCGAAGACGACATCAGCCACGAAGGCTTCGGCTACTTCAAAGCCAAACAAATCTACGTTGCCGGCGTTCCAGTCTTGGCGTTGCGAGTCTCTTATGTTGGCGAATTAGGCTGGGAGCTCTACACCACCGCCGATCACGGTGCCCGACTATGGGAAGAAATCCACGCCGCGGGACGAGAACACGGACTGATCATTGGTGGACGGCTCGCATTCAATGCATTACGCCTGGAAAAGGGCTACCGCTCCTATGGAGCAGATATCACCCGCGAACACCGCCCCGACCAAGCTGGACTCGGATTTGCGGTATCCAAGGTCAAAACTGATTACCTAGGCCATGATGCCCTGGCCACACCGCCACAAACCCAGCGCCGCATGGTGTCGTTGACCTCCGCTTTCCCGTTCGGCTCGCCGAATCCCGGTTCACCGGTACGCAACCAAGCTGGCGAGACAATTGGCTACACCGCTTCCTCGGACTTTGGATATACGGTCGGCAAAACCATTACCTACGCTTGGTTAGAACCCGAATACACCGAAGCTGGAACCCAGGTCGTCATCCAACACTTCGATCGATCAGTGCCCGCTGAAGTTGCCATGGATCCGCTCTATGACCCTGAGGGAACCAAAATCCGCCGCTAACGGCACAGCACTGCACGCACAGGCCACCGGTGGGCACTGCACACAAGACCCCACCGGTGACCTGTTTACAGCGGCTTAGCCAAAGACCGGGTCAGCTGCTTTTGGAGCCCCGATCCCCGGATCAATTTGATGCGGACCATCAGCCGAAGGTCGGATATCGAAATCGAAAATTGCCGTCGG
Organism: Enteractinococcus helveticum; assembly: GCF_020742345.1. Taxonomy (GTDB): domain Bacteria; phylum Actinomycetota; class Actinomycetes; order Actinomycetales; family Micrococcaceae; genus Yaniella; species Yaniella helvetica_A. The sequence continues at coordinate 11,601 of NZ_DYXC01000117.1, forward strand.
AATATACACGGTCGAACACGAGTTCGGAATATCGACGACGGACGACAGCCGACCCTCAACCGGGGCGGCGCCCAGCAGCAAGTACGCCTGCTCGGGCGAGTAGCCGAACGTGGCTAGATAGTCGATGGCGTGCAAGATAGCCCGCTGATACGACAGGTGTGAGTCAAGATAGCGTTGTTCGCCGTCCAACGTGACCGAAGTGCCAGAAAATGCGATCCATTCACTGAACTGCGGATCCTGGCGGCCCGGCATAAAGATCGCGTTCTCGGACACCCCATAGAGCTCCATACCGTTTTTGATCACATCGACGTGCAGCTCCATATAGCCACCCATCTCGATCCCACCACAGAACGTGATTTCACCGTCACCCTGGGAGAAATGCAAATCGCCGACCGAAAAGTTCGCACCTTCGACAAACACCGGATAAAAAGCTCTGGTACCTTTGGTCAGGTTCTTAATGTCCTGGTTCCCACCGTTTTCCCTTGGGGGAGCGGTGCGTGCTGCTTCAGCACCGATGCGCTCGCGGTCGGCTTGGGGAACACTACCTAGCACGGACTCTTCAGGCTCTGGGGGCAACGCTAACGGTGGAACGCGGTCTGGATCGGTAGCGATCAACGCGGCTTCGCGAGCATTCCATGTGGCTAATAATTCAGCACTGGGCGCGGTGGCCATAATGCCGGGGTGAATCAGGCCTTCAAATTTCACACCGGGGATATGGCGCGACGTCGCCCACGGGCCATGAAAATCCCAGACAGCCTTATATGCGTCGGGGAACTGCTCGACGAGAAAACTCCCACCATTGGATTTTGCGAAGATCCCGGTATAACCCCAGCCCTGTCCGGCCAGCGGTCCCTGTTCCTGAGGGATTGGTCCGACGTCGAGAATATCGACAATCAGTAAGTCGCCGGGCTGAGCTCCTTCGATCCGAAATGGCCCGGACAACCCGTGTACCTTTTTCATCGGTGCATTGAGTATATCCTCAGCAGAATCATCATTTTTTATGGCACCGTCGAACCATTCTCGGGAATCTACGCGGAAGCTGTCTCCAGGTTTGACGGTGGCCACCGGTGGGATTTCTGGGTGGTATCGGTTGTGGCCGATCTTTTCTTGGTCAGTGAACGGTTTGGACGAATCAAGCGGAAAAAGATTGCCAAGCATAGCCAGTTGCTCCTCCGTTACGTAAACACGCCCCTAAGGTCGGGGCAATTTGTGATGCAGTGGATTGCGAGTCATAGGGGTTGAGGGGCGCTTGCCAGTGCGAGTGCCCGAAATAGCGTTGACGACCTGCGGTGTTTCGGCGGTCGCTTGAGTTGCGTCGAGAACGCGCATTTGTGAAGAGTTAATCTTGGACGGACCGATCGCCGGCATCTGGCTTACGGCGTTTTGGCCACAGCCCGGGCAGGCGACGGTGTCGGGTTTGTCGTGCATGGAAAAGAAGATTTCGAAAACATCACCGTCGGGACACCGGTAATCATAGAGCGGCATATAACGTGTTCCTCTCGCTGACGCTGCTCGTCGATAAAGCTGAGCCAAACATGTTCAGCACGAAAGTACAATGGTCCTGACTTGGAGCGCAGCACATGCCATGCCGTTAAAGAACGGTCTAATACCGGTTGGACGAAATTGCGTTGGGCCTGATTGGAACTAAACCGGTCAGTTTTGATTGAACAACTAACCTGCTGCGATGGTCAGTTGGTTGACAGCAGCCTCGCGACGGGTCGTAAGGTGAAGATATGAGCCGTCCTAAAATTGTCACCAAACGAATCTATAATGACGCCGATGCTTCCGACGGAAAACGAGTTCTCGTGGATCGAATCTGGCCGCGTGGTGTCAGCAAAGAAGGTGCTCAGTTAGATGCGTGGCTCAAAGACATTGCGCCAAGTACTGATCTGCGCACGTGGTGGGATCATGACCCCGATCGGCTCGAAGAATTCGCTGATCGATACGAGCAGGAACTTTCCGATGACGATCACGCTGACGCGGTAGACGAGCTCATCGATCTGATACACGATAACGACCGTGTGACGTTGCTGTATGCAGCCAAAGATGAACAGATCAATCACGCCAACATCTTGCAAGACTATTTGCGGCGGCATAGCTGATGGGAGATCCAGTCTGCTGGCTCGACCAGCTGTGTCCTGACTGCGCAGCTATGCTCGATGAATTATTTTCTGAAGTCTCTGTGACGTGCTGGCGCTGCGGTGCAACGATTCGATTAGGTGACCACGGGCCTGAAATCGTGGAGCCATAAAATCCTCACCCCGATATCCTGCCGGCCGTGTGTGCGGTGTTAACACGATGGAAAGCAACGTGCTGAGTCTACGCTGGCAGGCTGCTTTGCACGCCTAATAATCGAGCCGGAAGTCACCATCGGAAAACCTCTTGACAGTGTCCTGTAACACACATAATCTAGGTGCAACAGCGTTGCGCTGATTGCAACTTACGCTACGGATCGGTTTTCGATTTTGAGTATTCCAAGGTTGCACCACCGCATCCCCACCATGTTTCAGCATCAGTGTATGGCTGAGAATATTTCAAGGAGAACCACATGGCTAATGTCACTAATGTCATCGAGTTGGAACGTTTGAAGACACTCCACAACGGTGAAAAGCAGCCGTTGACTTTCTCGGACGCTGAGTTTGAGCGTCGTTTAGCCGGTCTGCGCTCGATTATGAGCCAAAAAGAACTCGACGCGGTGATCTTGACGAGCTATCAGAGCATCAAGTATTACTCGGACTTCCTCTTCACATACTTCGGTCGCTCTTACGCGCTGGTCGTGACGCAACAGGAATCCATATCGGTGACTGCCAATATTGACGCTGGTATGCCATGGCGCACCAGCTACGGTGACAACATTGTGTACACCGACTGGCGCCGTGACAATTTCTACTACGGTCTGCAAGAAGCACTAAAACGCCAGGGCATTAGCGCCAAACGTATTGGTGTGGAAGATGACACGGTAACCACCATGCAGCGCAAAGCACTCCAGGACACGTTCCCCGCCGCACAGTTGACAGACGTCTCTCAGGCAGCAATGCGTCAGCGTATGATCAAATCTGCCGAAGAAATTGAGGTCATCAAACACGGTGCCCGCATTGGCGATATCGGTGGTGAAGCCATCAAGGCTGCGATTCGCGAAGGTATCACCGAATACGAGGTCGCGCTGATTGGTGTCGAGGCGATGACCCATGAAATCGCCAAGACCTTCCCAGACCAAGAGGTACGTGACACCTGGGTGTGGTTCCAATCCGGAATTAACACCGATGGTGCGCACAACTGGGCAACCACTCGCAAACTCCAACGCGGTGACTTACTGTCATTGAACTGTTTTCCGATGACCTCGGGCTACTACACTGCACTCGAGCGTACTCTGACACTGGGCCAACCAGACGATCGCACGCTGGAACTATGGAAAGCCAACGTGGAAGTCCATCAGGCCGGCTTGGAATTGATCAAACCGGGGGCCGTGTGCAAGGACATCGCACACGAACTCAACGAAATCTTCATTGGCCACGGTCTGCTGCCAAACAGAACCTTCGGCTACGGCCACTCCTTTGGGGTGCTGTCGCACTACTATGGCCGCGAAGCCGGACTAGAACTGCGCGAAGACATCGATACCGTCCTGGAACCGGGCATGGTGGTCTCCATGGAACCAATGATCACCGTCATGGAGGACGAACCTGGTGCCGGGGGCTACCGGGAGCATGACATTCTGGTCGTTGGAGAAGAAGGCGCTGAGAACATCACCAAGTTCCCATTTGGTCCAGAACACAACATCATCGATGCCTAATAACCACTTGATCAGGAGCTGACATCGTCTGACTGGCAATTCGAGAACGAAGGCCTCGGACAGTTGAGCTGTTCGAGGCCTTACCGTTGTGTGCGAGCTCTGTGGCGTTTAGAGCTCGGTATAGTCAGTCCGCAATGCGGTAGCCAGCGCTTTGAGATCCCTGGAGTCTGGGTGGGTAAGTTCGCGATGACTTTGAGCAACTTCGGTGATATCTATAACGAACCAGGTGGAATCATGCACCATGGGCAGCGGGCCACCTTGGGCCGTCGATAAACGATCTTGGATCTCATCGATAACGTCCTCGTTCTGTGAATGCACCATCACGACGCTTTCGGCACACCGTCGTCCCGTGACAAGACCGTGCTCATCGCCGGCGTCGAAAGCATAAGTTCCACTGCTGCCCTCCGGGCATCCCAGATGACGATCAACGGCTTGAAATAATTCATCCACATTGTTAAAACTGACTGGCTCAACTTCGCCAACCTCATCGGGCATCCCACACCCGCTCAGTACGAGCCCGGCCACGACCCCAACCATTGTTAGTCTGATCAATTCTCGCAACGAACGGTCCTTTCTCAGGGCGCCAGGTCATCGGAAGGCGCAGTGCAAGCGTAAATCAGGGGGATTGCAAACGCTGAGTCGTGCAGCGTTGGTATGTGGTTGAACCATACTTATGACACTAATAACTTCGGTGATGGACGTCACGAGCTGGTTATCGCGATGTGACGAAGTTAATGTTCGCCTGACACATTCCACTCGGGGGCTGCGGACAGGAGTTCCTGAGTATACGGGTGTTGTGGGTTGTTGATAATTTGGTTGGCCGTACCCATTTCCACCAGCTGGCCTTTGGTCATCACCGCAATATTGTCAGACATATGTTCTACAACGGCGAGATCGTGGGTGATGAATAAGTAACTTGTGCCCGTTTGGATTTGCAGACGGTCGAGAAGATCCAGCACAGTGGCCTGGACTGAAACGTCCAAGGCGGAAACCGGTTCGTCCAGAATCAGCACGTTGGGTTTTGGCGCTAGCGCACGTGCGATGGCAAGTCGTTGGCGTTGTCCACCCGATAATTCTCGTGGGTTCCGGCCGAGCACAGAACTGTCTAACTCGACCATCTCCAGCAGGTCTATGGCGCGCTGGCGATACTTGTGTGACCGCGACGTCGTCCCCTTAGACAAGGCGTTGGTCAGAACTTGTGCAACAGAATAGCGCGGATCAAACGAAGCTAGCGGATCTTGGTAGATGGCCCCGAGACGCTCGCGTAGCGCGCGACGTTCGCTTTCTTTGGCCGGCGCAAAATGCTCACCGAAAATTTCTACTGTCCCGGTGTCGGGAGCGGTTAACCCCAGGATCATCCGGGCCGTGGTGGTTTTGCCCGACCCAGATTCTCCGACCAAGCCCAGCGTGGTGCCCCTGGGGATTGACAGGGTCACATCATTGACGGCCAGGTGATCGCCAAAGGTTTTGGACAACCCGGTGGCTTGGACCGCTAGTTCGTCAGAGCGCTCGCGGGATTCTGCTGGCGCAGGCCTGGCTAGGTGGGGAGTCTCGGGCTGTTGGAGATCACGGGTGAGTGGAACAAACCGCTCAACGCCTGCGGGGATCGCAGCCAGCAATTGCTTGGTGTATTCATGGTTGGGGTGATTCAGGAGCTGATCGGTCGGTCCCGATTCAACAATCTCACCGTTACGCATCACCATGATTTCGTCAGCCACTTGCGCAATTTGGGCCAGGTCGTGGGAAATGATCGCCAGCGCGATCCCTTGGTTGGTGAGCTCATTGAGCTGATCCAACACCAACCGTGTTAACCGGGTATCCAGTGCGGTGGTTGCTTCATCGGCGACCACCACACAGGGGTTACCGATCATGGCTTGGGCTATGAGTGCTCGTTGCCGCATCCCACCGGACAGTTGCGGACTGCGTTGATTAGCTCGCACACTGGGGTTCGGCATCTGGACGCGGTACAGCGCCTGGATCGCCGCTTGCTTTCGAGCTCGACGGCCTAGCGGTAATGTATCGGCGATTTCTCGATGGATTGGCCGCAGTGGATCCAAACTGTTCAGGGCATCCTGCATGATCATTGCCACCTGCGTACCGCGAATCTCACGCCATTGTTTCTCCGTCAGATGGCGAGCATCCGTGCCCAAAATATTGATCACATCGGCGGTCACCTGACCGCCGGTCAAACCCAACAGGGCGCGCGCGGTTACTGATTTCCCAGAACCAGACTCACCAACAATCCCCAAGGCACGACCGGGTGTGAGCGTAAAAGACACGTTCTGCACGGCTTGAATACCGGAGTTATCCGGTCCGGGAAATGTCACCGAAAGGTTTTTGATTTCAACAGCTGGTTGGCTCATGCGCTCCTTCTAGTAACCGAACGCCCCAACAGGGTCGCCCCCGCCGCGACGGCGACAATCGCCAGGCCTGGGAACACCGTCATCCACCAGGCAAAATGCAAATACGTGCGCCCGGAGGCCAGCATGGCGCCCCATTCGGGTGCCGGAGGTGGGGTCCCTAAGCCCAAAAATGACAGCGCAGAGGCCCAAATCACGGCCTGCCCGATGCCAAGCGTCATCAAGGCCAAAAGGGTCGTCAGCGTATTGGGTATCAGATGGTTGCGTACTTTCAACCAGGTGGAGTGCCCAAGCACCGTGGCAGCGTCGAACATTTCCGAGTTCACTAACGTGCGCAGATGCGTACGGATCAACCGTGCATAGCCCGGCGCGGTAGACAACCCCACGGCAATAATTGCCGGCGTGGTCCCAGGCCCGGTAAACGCGATAATAATCAACGCCATCAACAAGGTGGGAATCGCATAGAGTACTTCAAGTCCGCGCAAAATCACCGAGTCAAGCCATCGCGGAGCAAAGGCGGTGATAACACCCAGGACGACGGCGATGCCCATGCCCAATCCGGTGGCGGCGAGACCAATGGTCAAAGAGTCAGCGGTACCGTGCACCACTCGAGTGTAGATGTCGCGCCCGGATTCATCGGTGCCAAACGGGTGTTGCAATGACGGAGACGCAAAAGCATCCGCCGGATGCACCGCAAGTGGACTGCCGGGTGCCAACAGCCAGGGAAAAAGTGCCGCGACGGCGATGATACCCACAAACAGGGCGGCACTGATCTTTCCGGTGCGAGTCACTGGTCACCACCTCGAGCCGCAGCCGGATTGATGAACGCTTCGAGGGCTTCGACCACGAGCATCACCACCATATAAATCAGCGCCGAAAACAGTGCAATACCGGTCACCATGGGCATGTCGCGGGACAACACCGCCCCGAGCAGGGACCGCCCGATTCCAGGGCGAGCAAAGACTTCTTCGACGACGACGGCGCCCGAGATTGAGGCAGCGACCGCCCAACCGGTCAGATTGAGCGCAGGTAAGGCCGCGTGACGGAAACCGTGACGGAAAAAGACTTGGCCTTCGGAGGCCCCGCGGGCACGTGCAGCGAGTGCAAACGGCGAATTCATCGCCGTCAATAAACTGTCTCGCATCAACTGTGCAAGAAATCCAGCAAGCGGAATGGCCAGGGTGACGGCGGGCAGAATGATGCCCTGGATCGTGCCGGTATCAACGGCGGGCAGCCAGCCGAGCCAAGTGGAAAAGATAATGATCAGCATTGCCCCCAGCCAGAAGTGGGGGACCGCGGCCGCAATCACTTCGATAATCGTGCCCATGGCCTGGCCAATTTTCGAGCTGCGAGCAGCAATAGCCGCCATGACAAAGGCAATCGACCATGCGATGACTAACGCAATTAGGGTCAGCTGTAAGGTTGCCGGCAGCATTTCGGCCATAACCTGAGCCACCGGCCGACGTTGGGCATAGGAGGTGCCTAAATCTCCGGTGGCTAACTGGCCAAGATACAGGCCGTATTGCACCACAAGGGGCTCATTGAGGTGGTACTGCTCGCGTGCAGCCTCAAGGGCTTCGGCCGAAGCCTGAGAACCGGGTCCTCCCATGATGGCTTCAGCCGGATCCCCCGGGATGAACCGGATGGCAATAAAGATGGCGGTGGCCACGAGCCACAGCAAAACAACTGCGGCTCCTACCCGGCGGGCCAACCACATGATGATGTGCATGAACTACTTACTGGTTGAGCCAGACGTTGTAGTACTCAGGAGCAGCGATGGCCGACGTCTCGCCCATACCCTGGACTTCTGCGGTATAGAGGAAGTGGTTCTGCTGGTCATATAACGGCAGGACGTAGAAGTCTTCTAACACCATTTGCTGTGCTTGTTCGTAAAGATCAGCACGTTCGGCGTCGTCGGTGGTTTCTTCGGCCCGAACCAGAATCTCATCAAGCTCGGGGATATCGACCTGGGCGTTGTTGGCGAAGTAGCCGGATGGGGCAGGTTCAATTGACGATGAGTGGTACAGGATTCGTAGGACCGATGGGCCGACCTTGGTGTACGGGGCGGAGACCAGGTTGTAGTTGTGCTCGGCCAGGGCAGCGTACCAGCTGGAGAGATCTAACAGGTTGATCTGCATGTCGAATCCAACTTCAGCGGCCTGGGCTTGGAACTGTTCAAATAGGGACTGCTCAGCGGGCACCGACTGGTTCGTGGAAACCGGCATGGTGAGCTCGAGGCGTTCGCCGTCTTTCATCCGAACGTTATCCTCGTCGCGTTCGGTCCAGCCGGCTTCATCCAGCAGGTCGTTGGCCTCATCGACGTCGCGGTAGAACAGGGAATCATCGGAAGAACCCAGGGGTTCGACCGAGGACAGCAGCGAATGCGAACGTGGTGCGGTATCGAAGAACAGGGCTTGGATACCGCCGTCAACATCTACAGCGCGAATAAAGGCTTCACGAACTAATGGATCATTAAAGGGCGCCTGCGAAGAGTTCAGCTCGAGGCGGTTCGAAGCACCTGGCCGTGGCGAATCCAGGTGACCGATGTTGGCATTATCTGCAGACTGAATAGTGTCTGGCTGGGCGTTATCAATGACGTGGACTTCACCGGACTGTAGCGCTGCATAGCGGGTTGCGGCTTCTGGGATGAGACGCCAGGTGATGCCATCGAGGTAGGCCAGGTCATTTTCGCGCTGAGAGTCTTCCACTGGCAGAACATAATCTTCGTTGCGGACTAGATTGATCTGCTGTTCACGATCCCAGGATTCTACTTTGAACGGACCGGTGCCGACCGGGGATTCGCAGTTTTCTTGTACGTCACGAGCCAGTGCATCGGGGGACTGGATGGCGGTCCAGTGCATGGACAGTGATTCTTCCAGCGCGTTATCTGGGGCCGATAGGTGCAGATTGGCGGTCAGATCGTCGACGATTTCAACTTCTTCGACCTTTTGAACCGCCAAGTAGCCGGTCGAGGACGCCGTATCTGGGTCCTGGAGGTGTTCGACGTTGGCTTTGATGGCCTCAGAAGTCAGCGGGGTGTCATCGTGGAACGTGATGCCATCGGTCAGGGTAATGGTGTGGGTCAAACCGTCTTCAGAGACCTCGGAGCTCTCGGCAAGCCAGGGGACAGTTTCGCCATCCTCATTTTTAGTGAACAGGGTTTCCAGATACTGGGTTGAAATCAGGCCCTGAGGATAGTTGCCGCCGTAGTGGGGATCCAAGCAATCGGGTTCGGCGTCGCCAGATGCATAAATGAGAGTGCCACCAGATTGCGGTTCGCCGGATGCTTCGCCCTGGGTTGAGCCACTATCACCACAGCCAGCCAGTGCCAGGCCACCGATTGCGGCGGTGGCCAAGATTTTCAGTTGTGAGGATGAGAATTTTGCCATAGCGATAACTTTACGACCAGCGCACCGGTTGCGCCGTGTAAAAAGTCACATGCGACAGCGACGTTCGGTACCAACGAAATTCACTTTCGGTTTACCATGGGTTTTCTGCAAGTTGCCGGGATCTGATGAGTCCGATGTCACTTGGTAGCAGTGCATGTTACGGTTTATGAGATCGTTGTTTGGGTGCTTGAACACCCTGTTGAAGTGAGGGTTTTCGGGTCTATGACTTGGCGGATGTATTCGATCATCGTCTTATTACCGCTCGTGGCTATGACTGTGGTGGCTACGCTAAGGCCACTGCAATGGATCTCCCTAGTGCCCGACCCAATGGCGACGCACTTTGATGCTGAGGGCAATCCGGACGGATTCAGCTCCCCGATCACGAGCATTGCTTTAATCACCGGGATCAATCTGGTGGTCGTCATAGCGGTTGTTCTCGGCCTGCGTCTGAAATTTTTGACCGGGCTTCAGGGACGGTTTCTGTCCGGTTCGGCTGCGTTTACAGTCGTGCTGATATCGGTGCTTCAGCTAGAACTGTTCAAAAGCCAATCCAGCCTCACCGTAGCAACAGAGGCCTCGTTTCCACTGTCGGTAATGGGGATGACACTAGGCTTTGCGGCAATTGCGGGTATCAGCATTGGTCTGGTGCCGACCCCAGCACCGAGTGCCACACACCAAACAACACCGGAGCATTCATCGGCGCAGAGTACACCGGAGGATCTGACGTGGCGCAGCGTTGAAATGATGCATCCAGGTGTGCAGTTCGTTGTCCTCCTCGCCATTGCCGGCGTGCTTGGGTTTCTGACGCTTGTACCCGGGTGGATCAGTCTGGTGATCGCTGTTGTCACCGTGATTCTGGTGATCGCGACCTGGGGATGGCGCATCTCCGGTGCTGGAACAGGACTGATCACCCGTGCTGGTTCCGGTCTAAGGATCACACGGACCAACGGGCAAGTCCTTGAGATCAGTACGCAAGACGCTGTCACGGCGGCCAACCTCTTGAACTATTACGGACAGCGCGAGACGGCTCAGTAGGCTTCCGAACCCCTGAACAGATATTTACTATGGCAGATACCAATTCACAGCGGCTGCACTGCTGTGAGACCGAGGTCTTCTTATCCAACCGATTAGCCGGTGCTGGCCGGAGATATAGACGATGGCTAGTATCCACACTATGTACCAGCACCTTCAACACGTTTGTCCGGTGAGTAGTGTGACATCGTGAGTAGCACCGAGCGACTCTATTCGGTACTGATCCGACGCAATGCTGAGGCAGAAGACGAAATACCCGCCGATAGAAGACACACCATTGCGCCGAACGGGCTGCGACTGGTGCTGGCGAATGCGTTGCAGTCCTCGGGTGATCAGGTGGTCAACGCCTCGACGGTTTTGCCGTGGCTGTTTGCAGTACTGGGCGTTCCGCCAGCACTCACCGGCGTGCTGGTGCCCATCCGGGAGGCAGGCTCAATGCTTCCGCAAGCTTTTCTCACTCCGTTGGTGTTAAGAGTGCGGTACCGTAAATGGGTTTTTATTGCTGGTGCTCTCGTGCAAGCCGGTGCGGTCGCCGTGATGGCTGGAACCGCTGCCCTTGGTGAAGGACTGGCAGCAGGTCTGATGATTGTGGCAGCACTAGCGATCTTCGCCTTGGGCCGTTGCCTCTGCTCAATCTCCTCCAAGGATGTTCAAGGCCGCACAGTGCCCAAAGGGGAACGCGGCCAGATTAATGGCGTAGCCACCACGGCGGCCGGACTCGTTGCTATCACCCTGGGTCTTGTGATCAGACTGCTTGGCGGAAGTGATATTGCTGCTGAACAATTGTTCTGGTTGCTGGCTCTTGGGGTGGTGTTATGGCTTGCAGTTGCCGCGGTCTATGTCGGTATTCGGGAACCAGTCAACGAACAGTCCGCGTCTGCCAAGAGCACGACGAACGAATCAGCGTCTGAACATAAAAATTCGTTTGTTCGGATGGCAACCCTGTTGCGGCGGGACAAGCCGTTTAGAGATTTTGTCACGGTTCGCAGCCTGCTGCTTGTATCGTCGCTGAGCCCACCCTTCATTGTGACGTTATCGGTGCAAGCAGGTGCTTCCAGCCTGACGGGACTGGGCGGGTTTATTATTGCCTCAGGGCTGGCAGCATTAATTGGTGGACGGCTCTTTGGACGCTTCGCTGATCGCTCCAGTAAAAAGCTGATGAGTATCGGCGCGGGTGTGGCCTCAGCTGTCATTATCGTCACGGTGGGGCTCGCTGCGCTGCCCGCGGTGAGTGCTGACAGCTGGTGGGGAAATATACTATTCGTGGTCTCATATTTCGCCGTGACACTGATGCATACGGGCGTCCGTGTCGGCCGAAAAACCTACGTCGTTGACATGGCCCAGGGAGATCAACGAACCGTGTATGTTGCCGTCTCGAACTCAGCGATGGGCCTGATACTGCTTGTCACGGGAGGCCTCAGCTCACTGCTGGCGCTGGTACACATCGCATGGCCGCTGCTGTTCTTAGCGGCTATGGGCATCATCGGGGTGGTGGCCGGAGCACGGCTGCCAGAGGTCTCCCGCGGGTAGCGGTCTCCAGTAGTCTCTGCCCCGATGCAGCATCGGAGTTTTTGCTTTGCTTGGACCGGCACGTAGTGAGGTCCCTTCTGCCATGACAGGAATGTAGCCATACCGGATGTTCGCGCTCAACTGATGGTCATGCAGCGATAATCGCTATACATGCTATACCCCCAGTAGTATGCTGGCCTCATGGCAACAAAAGATCTAACCCAAGAAACGTTCCAAGAAACTATTGAAAACAACGACATCGTCCTGGTGGACTGGTGGGCCGACTGGTGCGGCCCTTGCAAGATGTTCGCTCCGGTCTATGACGAAGTCTCCCAAAAGCACGAGGACATCGTCTTTGGCAAAATTGACACCGAAGACCAGCAGCAGCTTGCCGCAGCGGCAGGTATCTCCTCCATTCCAACGCTGATGGCCTTCCGGGAAAACGTCCTGGTCTTCTCCCAACCCGGCGCCATCAACGCTCAGCAGCTGGACAGTCTTATTGAGCAGGTCCGTGGACTGGATATGGAAGAAGTCCACAAGCAGGTTGAAGAAGCTCGTGCCAAAGCCGAGCAAAATAAAAACTAACGATCCCGAAAATCGGTAGCCGTCATGCGCGGCCCGAAACGCGAAAAGCGGATCCCCGAGGCATACATCAGCCTGACAATGCGCTGTCGATGACCAGCCCAGGGCTCAAGAAGCTCCAACATCCCGGCGTCATCGGTGCGTTTACCCGTCAGTGCTTCGCCGACATGGTGGGCTAAGTGATAGTCACCAACCGCCACGTAATCGGCTGCCCCGTGGGTCCGCTGAAGTGTTTCTGCCACCGTCCACGGCCCAATACCGGGCAGTGAATTCAACCCTTTCGCAATATCTACAAGCGGCTTATTCGCCAATCGATGCAGTGCGCTGGCACGGGAAGCCACAGTCTTCAAAGTGCGTGCCATAAACGGTTGCACCCAGCCTGCATGCCATTGCCAGGAAGCGATATCCAAAATCGTCTCGGGCCGAGGAGCTAGCTTCGGTGCAGGGTCGCCGGCAGGGGAGGCCGACCCATACGTCTTGGCTAACCAACTCCAGGTTGCCCGCGCTTGGTGCTGTGTGACCTTTTGCTCCAGCACCACGGTTAATAATTCATCCACGAGCTGTCCGGTAGCCATCAGACGCATGCCTGGATGACGACGTCGTGCAGCGACTATAGGTTTTGGCAAGAGCTTGGTAGTTTGCGCCAGCACCTTATCGAATGCTTCCCAACCTGCCAGTGCGGCCTCATCGACTCCGAGCAGTACCGGCATGCGTTGAACAACAGCCTGAATAGCGTCGTCATCACCATGAGCCCAGACGTGATACCTTATGGCACCAGGATGTAATGGCGAATTCGGGTGGACCATGGCGATGGTTACCGGACCGGTGGCTGCCGGTTGAAAGGATAACCAGCTGATCCCATTGATGGTTGCTGCAGTCGGGTCACCTTTGCCACGAATCAGCGGTGCCATATTGGCGGGGAGATCAACGGCAACACCCGGATGCAGAACATCAGAATAATCGGGTTCGCGCACGAAGTTCATGGCGTTTTATAACCTCCTGACACACCGTGAAATCGCCGAGCAGGTAGCGTGGTGATTATGAGCCAAAATCAGCCTACGTCAGCGGCCCCCAAGTACGCAGAAACTATTCTGGACCTCATTGGCAATACGCCGTTGGTCAAACTCAACTCGATCGGATCGGATCTAAAACCAACGATCCTGGTCAAGTGTGAATTTCTCAACCCTGGCGGATCCATTAAAGACCGCATTGCTCTAAAGATGATTGAACGGGCAGAAGCCGAAGGCAAACTCTCCAAGGGCGGAACGGTGGTCGAGCCTACCTCTGGCAACACGGGGGTTGGTTTGGCCATGGTGGCACAACAAAAAGGCTACCGGTCTGTGTTTGTTACGCCAAACAAGGTAGCCCAAGAAAAACGCGACGTGCTCAAAGCCTACGGCGCTGATGTTGTGGTATCAGAAACCTCGGTGGCCCCAGAGTCACCGAACTCCTACTACGGGATCGCCAATAAACTGGAAGAAGCCATCGACGGCGCATATCAGCCCAATCAGTTCTTTAACTCTGCGGCTCCTGAGTCGCACTATGAGACCACCGGTCCTGAAATTTGGAATGACACTGCCGGACAGGTTTCCCACGTGGTGATCGGCGCTGGCACCGGTGGCACCATGACGGGAACCGGCCGCTATTTGCAAGAAGTCTCAGCAGACCGCGAGTCTGGTCCGGTCAAAGTGGTGGTTGCTGATCCATCAGGTTCTGTCTACTCGGGTGGTTCCGGTCGTCCATACTTCGTTGAAGGTGTTGGCGAAGACATGTGGCCGGGCAACTATGATCCGAATGTGCCGGACTCGATCCACGAGATCACCGATGCCGAAGCCTTCCACTACACCCGCCGTCTGGCAGCAGAAGAAGGCATTCTGGCCGGCGGCTCATCGGGTATGGCACTTGCCGCTGCGGTGAAAGAAGCCCAGAACCTGTCTGAAGACGACCTGATGGTCGTTATCCTGCCGGATTCGGGGCGCGGGTATCTGGGCAAAATCTTTTCAGAAACCTGGATGCAAGAACACGGTTTCGACACTAAAGCGCCAGAACCTGTTGCCCCGCAGCGTATCGGCACTGCATACCGTGACGGCACGAGCCCGGTTGCACCGCTTCAAGAGACCGCACACGAACAGGTGGCCGGATTGGACGCCCAGATCGGTGAACTGTTAGCTGTCAAGGCAGAATGGCTGCCGGGTTCACTGCCTGAGGTCGTCATTGCAGAAATTGATGCCCCGGTTGCCGATGCCATCTCGACGATGAACCGCTACGGCATCGACGCCATTCCAGTGGTGGGCGGGGTCCAAGATCAGTACCGCATCGGTGAATTGCGTGGAGCAGTCACCGTCCAAGACCTGATGAATCAGCTGGCCGCCGGCATGATCACCGGCCAGACGTCGCTGGCCGAGATCGAACTGGTTGAACTGCCAATGGTCGGCTACATGACCTCGGTGGCTGAAGTGAAAGCCATTTTAGATGCCGCCCCGGCAGCCCTGGTGACCCGTGATGGAAACATCGCCGGCGTCGTCAGCTCTCACGATATTCTGATGCACCTGCTCGCCAACTGATAGCCCAGGAGAACACTTCCATGACGTTTATTGATAAACACACCTCCGGATTCAACACCCGGGCCGTACACGCCGGTCAGGAACTTGACCCGGTCTACGGCGCTGTTGTGCCACCTATCCACCTGTCGTCGACCTACGCGCCGGAAGCCATTGGCAAACTACGCAAGGGTTACGACTACGGGCGCGGCACCAACCCAACCCGAGATGCACTGCAAGCACAGATCGCGGGGCTAGAAACCGGGAACGCTGACACCGGATACGCCTACACCTTCTCATCCGGGCTGGCTTCGGAAACCGCGTTACTGATGGCAACCTGCAAACCTGGTGACCGGGTGGTTGTTGGCAACGACGTCTACGGTGGGACCTACCGTTTGCTTGATAAGGTGCTGGGCCCCTGGGAACTGGAACACCACGTGGTGGACATGTCCAACCTCGATCAGGTGCGCGAAGCACTTGCATCAGCCAAAGCTCGTATTCTGTGGGTTGAGACGCCAACGAACCCGATGATGAAGATTGC
Organism: Enteractinococcus helveticum; assembly: GCF_020742345.1. Taxonomy (GTDB): domain Bacteria; phylum Actinomycetota; class Actinomycetes; order Actinomycetales; family Micrococcaceae; genus Yaniella; species Yaniella helvetica_A. The sequence continues at coordinate 27,344 of NZ_DYXC01000117.1, forward strand.
CGATATTGCAGCTTTGGCTGAATTAGCCAAAGAATATGACACTTTGTTGGTTGTCGATAACACCTTTGCTACCCCGTACTTGCAGTTACCGCTACAACTGGGCGCCGACGTCGTCGTCCATTCGACCACCAAGTACATGGGCGGCCACTCCGATACGATCGGTGGGGCAGTGGTGACAGAGAACGAAGAATTGGCCAATGCGATTAACTTCCAACAGTATGCTGCTGGTGCCTCGAATTCACCACTGGATTCCTATCTGGTGACCCGTGGCCTGAAGACCCTTGGCGTTCGCATGGACCGTCATGTGGCTAATGCCACTGCCATTGCCCAGTGGCTCACCGAACACCCCGGAGTGGAAAAAGTGCACTACCCGGGCTTAGAAGATCACCCTGGCCATGAGATTGCGAAAAAGCAGATGTCAGGTTTCGGTGGCATGGTCTCCGTGCAGTTCAAAGCGGGGGTGGAAGCAACCCGTAAAGTTGCGGAATCGACTCATGTTTTCCGTCTGGCCGAATCCCTTGGTGGCGTAGAGTCGCTGCTGAATTATCCAACCGCTATGACGCACGCCTCAGTTGAAGGCACCGAGTTGGCGGTTCCAGGGAATTTAATCCGTCTTTCTGTCGGTATTGAAGACCTTGACGACCTCATCGGCGACCTCGAGCAGGCACTTCAGGGGCTGTAAACGAAACCTCGATTATTGAAATTGCCGGATCTGGCTTAGAATGGGAGAGTTCAGCCAGATCCGGCTTCTTCCTTTTAACCTTCAACTCCAGTCAATGGGACTGTTGAGTGGACCGTAGCGTGCAATGCAAGGAATATACCCGGATCCTTACATCACCTTACGAAATCTAGGAAGTCTTTTTGACCGAACAATCTTCGCTGCCCGAAACTGAAATTACTTTTGAATCTCTCAATCTTGCCGATCCGATCACCAAAGCTTTGGAAGGTCTCGGCTACGAGAAACCATCACCTATCCAGGCACGCACTATCCCACTTCTGCTAGAAGGCCGCGACGTGGTAGGTCTGGCCCAAACCGGTACTGGTAAAACTGCGGCCTTCGCACTGCCAGTGCTGTCCAACTTGGCCGAGGCTGATCAACGCTATGACAGCCCACAAGCCCTGGTGCTGGCACCAACTCGTGAACTGGCCCTGCAGGTAGCAGAAGCCTTCACCTCATATGCCGAAAACATTCCATCCGTGTCCGTTGTTCCGGTCTACGGTGGCTCCTCCTATGGGCCACAGCTTGCCGGCCTGCGTCGTGGTGCAACCATCGTGGTCGGTACCCCAGGTCGCGTTATCGACCACCTGGAACGCGGTTCCCTGGATCTATCCGACCTGAAATATCTCGTGTTGGACGAAGCCGACGAAATGCTGCGCATGGGCTTTGCCGAAGACGTCGATCGTATCCTGTCGCAAGCTCCCGAAGGAAAGCAGACCGCACTGTTTTCGGCTACCATGCCGCGCGCGATTCAGCGCATCACCGGTGATTATCTCAACGATCCAGCACAGGTCGAGGTCGCTGGACAGTCAAAACCAGCCCAGAACATCCGTCAGCGGTACTTACAGGTTGCACAGCCATGGAAACTTGAAGCCATGACCCGCCTGCTGGAAACCGAAGATACCGACGGCATCATCACCTTCGTTCGCACCCGAAACATGGTCGAAGAACTCACCTCAAAACTGATCGCTCGGGGTTTCGCTGCGGCTGCGATTTCTGGTGATATTCCTCAGAACCTGCGTGAAAAAACTGTTGATGATCTACGTGCTGGTCGTATCGACATTCTGGTTGCCACCGATGTGGCCGCACGAGGTCTTGACGTCGAACGCATCAGCCACGTGATCAACTACGACATTCCCCACGACACCTCGTCCTATGTGCATCGTATTGGTCGTACCGGACGCGCTGGTCGCCAGGGTGACGCGATCCTGTTGATGACTCCTCGCGAGCGCTACCTGCTACGTTCCATCGAAAAGGCAACCAAACAATCGGTTGAGGAAATGCAGTTGCCATCCTTGGATGAAGTCAATGCTTCACGTCGGGCTGCTTTCGCCGAAGAAATCACCAAAACGATCTCGACTCACGCGGAATCATCCGAATTATCGGTGTACCGGGATCTGATTGCTCACTACATTGAAGAACACAATGTGGCAGCTGTGGACATTGCTGCAGCCTTGGCCATGATGGCTCAGGATGGTCGTCCGTTGGAAGCGGACGAACCAGACTTGCCGCCAATGAATATGCGTGGCCGTCGTAAGGAACAGCAATCGGGCGAACGTCAACGGAGCAGCCGTCCGAAGCGTCCTTCCAAGGAAGGCCAGGCGACTTATTGGATCGCTGTTGGACATAAAGACCGTGTTGGCCCGGGCAACATTGTTGGCGCCATCGCGAACGAAGGCAACATCGACATCTCCGATATCGGTGATATCCAAATTCGGCCAACCTTCTCGTTGGTGGAACTGCCCGAGGAGTTGTCTCACAAACAAGAAGAAGCCCTCAAGAACGCTATTGTGGGTGGCCGCAAACTGAACTTGCGTCTTGACCGCGGTGCACCGAAATCCTTCGGCTCTCGCGGCTCGCACGGTGGCGGTTTTGACCCGTCGCAACGAGGCCAGAAGAAAAAACAACGCTGGTCAAAAGCCAAGAAACGTTCTGAGTTTAATAGCTAAATAGCGTAGACCGTGACGTTGGCCATAAACGAGTATTTCGATTTTGCCTTTTGATCATTTGTTGGTAAAGTCTTATCTCGTTGCCCCGATAGCTCAGTGGTAGAGCGCCATCTTGGTAAGATGGAGGTCCCGGGATCGATTCCCGGTCGGGGCTCTGATAACTATAGCCTGCGAGCTCCGCAGGCTATTTTTATCCAGAGTCAGATTTCTGATTTGGCTGTGTAGCTCAGTTGGTGAGAGCGCACGACTCATAATCGTGAGGTCGGCGGTTCGAATCCGCCCACAGCTACAAAAAACCGCCCCATGACTAGGCAATATGCCAAATCATGGGGCGGCATCATTTAATCAAAAACACCGAGTTTTTGGGTGTAGATGAAATCGATGGGGTAAGGCCCAAAATATGTGTATAGATTCCTGATTTTGGGTGTTAAAACAACCCGGAAACCAGTCTTGTGATCGTGGTTTCCGGGCTGGTGTGGTTGGTGGGGTTAGTTACTTCTGCCGGCCCAGCCGTGTTGGATGCCGTTGCCGTCTTCCCAGCTGAAGTTGGTATCGAACAGCGCTGGGGTGACGGTATTGTTGGTGGTGGAGACGATCCGGGGTTTCTGGGTGGTTGCCCAGTGGTCTGGTGTGACAAGTTTCCATGGCTGCTGGGCGTTTTCCGTGCGCAAGTACAGCAGCCAGCTG
>NZ_DYXC01000118.1 GCF_020742345.1 Enteractinococcus helveticum
GCGATCGATCAGTCGTTGTACGGCGTCATCGATTGTTGGGTTTATGTTCTGCTCCTGTACCAAATTGGACCAGCGTACCCTGTATGCCCCGCCAACTATCTTGCTTAAGTGCTTCTCTTGGATTCCCACACCCTGATGTACTCTCCGTAAGCGCTGGGTAACGGGGACGATTAGAGATTCGAGCTGAGCGCGCGAAGCGATTTCTCCAACAACGGTGTCCTCTACCAGGTATGCGCCTGCACGATTCCGAATGGTCCCGTGATCGTAGATAGTCGGCATGAGATCGGGTGCGTAGGGGCGCACCTTATTGTGTGCATCGACTGTGCGAGTAATACCATTTCGTTTTCCACCGGTCTGGTAGCGAACACTCAGACTCTTAGCAGCGTAGAAGGCGCGGAGTCGAATTTCTTCTTCGACGTCGAATTTTCCTATCAATATGGATTCTGCTCGCACCCGTGCACGGGTTTTCCCGTGACCTGGAAGCTCATGTTGTTGATCTCTGGGCAAGACATCGAAGCCCTCTTCGGTAGCCCAAGCAGATCGCTTCGAATACGTAAATGTTCTTGGAAAGAATCGTGATCTGAGTTTAGGAGACTTCCGCTCTACCTCGGCGACTCGGCTCAGTGCAGTATTCCACCGTTGATGTTCTATGTTTGGCAACCCGTTTCACCCTGTTAACTTTTGCATTTCATTTGGTGTTCTTTTGCTCTTTGAATTGCGAAAGATTATACAGGAGAACTTTCGTTGCCCTAAAAGTCGATTGCAGTGTTGGGGAACTCGTAATTTTCGTCTACATGACCTACCTTCGGACTTAATATGCTTTACAATAGGTGAGGCTTGCCTAAATAAATTAGTTATGCGCTTGTGGTTTGGTTGGCTCCCTGGCTGAGATGGGTCTCAAAGTTGACGCCTATCGCTGCGAGGGGAAGGTCTTGTCGAAAATTCGAAAAGACTTTTTCTGATTGAAAGAAATAGGTTCAGTATGTGCTGAACCTGATGAGTTCTGCCCTACCTGCAGTAGTGGGGCAACTATGAGGAAAGCAGATAAATGCATAAGTCATCACTTCCACCAGCGCCTCAGGTGCCGCTGAGCTGTACCCAGCCTGAAAAGTCCAGAGACGGTCGAGTAACTATTGCTACCCGCGCTACTGCGCTCATGGGTGCAATTGCTTTGAGCACTGCTGGTCTAGCTGGTGTTTCTGTACCTGCACATGCAGCAACCGATGCAGGCGTAGCGGCAACCATCGCTTCGACGATGGTCCAGACCGATGCTTCTGAAAGTGGTCAACGTGAAATTTCCCAGTCCGAAATCAGTTGGGGGATCAGATCATCTTTTCGCAACTATATTAAAGGACCGATTGCAAATGGTTCCATTACAGCCGTCGGCGGTACCGGTGCAGATAGCGCTGGGATTGTGACGTGGTCTGACGGCGCAGGCTCACTCAAAGAGGCCGATTCCCTCAGCGGCAGGGTGAGTTTTACGGGCGGTGTCAGTTACCGAGGACATGCCGGGGACCAGTACGAAGACGGGTATGGACTCAACGTTGATCTGACGAACCCGACCATTGAGTTTGAGGAAACCGCAGCGGGTGTGACCGGCGTGCTATATATTGATGCCTTTGCGAACCCCTATGGTGCCGCTACCGGTATTGACAAGAAGCAGGTCGCCTTTGCCAATCTGACGTTCTCGGATGATTTTGCCGTGGAGGGTGACACATTGTCCGGTACTGCAGCCGTCACTTTGCATGAGGATGGCGTTGATGCATTTATCGGTTTCTATGAGGCAGGTTCAGAACTTGACCCAATAACTTTTTCAGCCACCCTCGCTCCAGAAATCACTGAGGTATCACCTGAAGCCCCGGCACAAAACGGTGGCACAGTCACCATTCCAGAAGTTGAGGGTATCGAATATGTCGTCGACGGTGAAGTCGTTTCCCCCGGAGACCTGGATCTAGAATCGGGTGTACCGATAAAGGTCACTGCCCGAGCAGAAGAGGGATATGCGCTCACCGAAGGTGCGACCTCAGAATGGACCTTTGAATACGAAGCCCCTGTCGTTGCAGAAGCTCTACTGACCGTGACACCGTCATCTGAGCTCGATCCGAATGGTCAGACCGTTACTATTCACGGATCTGGTTTCGACACTTCCGCTGATGCACCAGCCTATCTCCCTGTGAATAAGGCTGGCTTCTACGTTCAGATCGGCTGGATAGATGAAAACTGGCGGCCATCTGAAGGTGCGCCGTCGTCTGCACGATCGAACGCGTATTCGGTGTGGGTCCAGGACACCAATGGTGATGACCCGTACATGCTTTGGGAAGAAGCTGAAGATGGAACTGCAAGCTTCACCTGGGAAATCGAGATCGATAAAGCAACGCTTGATGAAAAGCAGCGCGAGGGTGCACAACTGGCGGTATTTACTACCCCAGCTGGCGGAACACAACAGCCCATGAACGAAACGATGATTCCGATCAGCTTTGCCGATGAGGCCGAGCTGCCTGATCCGGACGACTCTGAATCGCCAGAGCCCGGGGATACTGAGTCTCCTGAGCCAGGCGAGTCTGAAACTCCTGAGCCAAGCGAGACTGAAACACCTGAACCAAGCGAGTCTGAAACTCCTGAGCCAGGCGACACTGAGTCTCCAGAGCCCGGTGAGAATGAGTCTCCGGAAGCAGGGGATACTGAGTCTCCTGAACCAGGCGAGACTGAGTCTCCATCGGCTGACGCTGTAGGCCACAACGTTGATGACCTCACCAAGAACAACCGTGGAGACATTGACGTTCCCACAAGTGCACAGGCCGGAGATACGATTACGGTAAACGTTGGTGAACAGTATGCAGGTGAGCAAGTTGATCCTGTATTGTTCTCGGATCCGTACGTGTTCGACACTGCGACTGTCGCTGACGACGGATCGATTCAAGTGACCTTGCCAAATAACGTGACCGGAGAACATCGTTTCGCTGTCTACTTTGCAGGTGAGACGGGTGCTGACGGTGTCTTGGGCTGGTCGACCATTACTATCTCTGCGGCAGACAACGAAGGCCAGGAGGCTAACGATGGCGATGACACCGGTGATGACTCCGAAAAGACGACGACTGTTGGTTCGAACGATAACGAAGCGGACAAGGCCGGTGGCCTAGCGAAAACTGGTGCTGAGGCAGTAGTCCTTGCTATCGGCGGCCTGTTGTTACTCGCAGCCGGTGGCGGTGTACTCTTTGCTTCCCGGGCACGCCGTAACGGTATGCAGCAGTAACGCTTTTCTGCTCATTTCAACTCGACCGATTTTGTATCGGACTTGTTGAGCTCTTGCTAGAGGCCCAGTTCATGACGTTCTGTTATGGACTGGGCCTCATACTTTCCGATGGGAACCGACGGCTTCGTGAGTTAGGGAGCTTGTTGAGTCTGCGTCGTTTCAAGAATGTTCTTGGCTATAGTCGAGAACATGAGCGCGTGGAGGGCGGAATGACACGCCAGTCGGGGCGGCCTATCAGTTCGTTCGGTAAGAATACTGCTTGTTGATATAAGTGCCTGCCGCAATGGTCCAATAGTTCAACAGGCTCCACCCGCCACCAGTCCACAAGATTGTTGACCCGCAGCTGGTGTTCGTCCTTTCACCCTCTGGCAAGTCAATAGCCGCAGAGTGCTTGAGCCATGAGTCCGCGGCTCTTCGACAAAGTCGATGCCGAGTACTATCCGCGTGGGTCACCGATGGTTTTTATAGCTTGCCCTGCGGCACCGGGTGAGGCGTTGCCTTCGCGCTCGCGTTCGTCGGTCAAGACAGTGTTTTCCGTCCACTTTGGATCGGATGGCATGGAATCGGCGGGGTTTCTAGATTGCACTGCCAGCACGTCGTCCTAGGTGACGTCTCACAGGCCACGTTTTTACCGGGTGAGGGCGCGATAGTAAGTTTCGCAATACATGATCAGTCCACGCGGTGGGGCTGGGGAGAGATTTGCAGTCTCATGTTCGTCGGTCACAGCGTCTTCCGCCATGGAAACAGTCAAGGGTATGGCTATGCCACGGGGGTATGGGAGTTATCATGCCAATCCAGAGTTCCGACAAGCGTTGGGCGGGATGAGCAGTGCCTGAATTTTTCGTCGAAATATACCGGCGACCTGCGCGTTCTGATCCAGCATCGGCGTTAAAGACGGTGCATTGTCCGCGCCGATTGTTCTAACAAGCATTATCTGGATGATCGGGGGCGCAGGCATGAGCCAGGTAGTACAGGTTGTCACGACAGATGGCGATTGGTGCAATAGTATTCTTCAGCTGGCTCGGGCCCGGCAATAGGGTAGGGGAGGCGTTTGGCCAGATGCCGAATGATCTCGAAGGACACGGGTGCTTACCCGTTGAACCACGGCCTGTTGTCAAGATGACTCACGTTGTGAGCGAGAGCGCGAATCGGGAATCCAGTCGCTATAAGTTCAAGGATCAGTCGGCCGCCGACGTGACCGCTGGCATCTGTGGCCAGGGTGTGCGGCGTCCCTTGTCTGATCGTAGGCGTGTATCTCATGGTGATGCTGAGTGCTCGCTCATGTTCACAAGGTCGTTGGCTTCACTTACGCCAAGCTCGGTGTAAGCGTGAAATTTGCAGTGCATCTGGCTTCAGCTGTGTTGTGCAATACTCAAGACTGCTAGGTTGGCCAACTCAACGCATCGCAACGAAGTGCAGGTGTCGACGTTCGAGGAGTCAGCTTGAATACCGACGCTCTGTCAAAACCGTGCTGAAGAAGACTCCGGATGCAGACGTATGCATCCGAACGACCATGGAGGCTGACGCAAAACCCGTCAGTTGTCCCATGGCGATCCAAGAAATTGAGAAGTACCACACGGTCTGGTTCATGACCCTTATTGATAAGACCGCGGTTCGCGAAATGACAGGTGGCCAACAGGATAATGTCACGATCATTGAAAAGGCTTTTGGATATCGATCACCAGCACTGCCACTATCGTCCAGGATGTCGAGCAGAAGAAGGCGTTCAGATCCAAAGTTACCGGGGCCTTCTTCGGCAATTCGAAGCCTGAGGACTTCGACGTGAGCTTGTTGCGGGTTACTTCGGATACCGCCTTGTACCGGGACTTATCAGACTTATTGGTGGGAGGCTATCAAAAAGCTGAAAGATCCCGTCAGCGATAAGCCAGACCATCCATAAGAAACACCCGAGGTAAATGTTTAATGAATTCCTGGGGCCTGACACTGTCCTGGATCATTCACCTGTTCCAGGGCAGTGGCGTTAAGGCAAAAATCTCTTACACGGCCACCGGTGTGAGACTTTTGCAGAAGGTGCCGAGTTCTTCAAAGATAGCCTTGTTGTATCTGAAGCCACAAGCTGCTTCGTCAACGAAAGCATCTTGTTGTTCGATCGTGAAGTCGAGACTATTCAACTTCTCGCGGTAGGCGTCTTTATACAACTTCGGTTTCGAAATAGTTTTAAAAGTGTACATGTTGAGCTGGTGGTCGTGCACGCGATAGTGCCGCTGCATCAGACGAGCAATAGCTAGACCGCCGGATAAATCGCCTAGATAGCGCAGGTAGTGGTGGGCGGCAAGACGAGCAGGGTCTCCCGCGACATTACGGATTCTTTGGGCGTACGTAGCTGTTGATTTCAGTTCAACTGGGTCTGGATGCAATCCGGATTCGGGTAGTAATGTCTGAAGATCTTCAAGGATTGCGGTGCGTCGATCAAGTTTTGGATCGAATAATTGCACCACTTGCGGACGTTGTGAGTTATCTCTGAAATGTTCTACCGCAGCATCTAGTGCTTGGTAGATGAAATGATACTGCGAAACGAGCATCGCATATTCGCGTGTGCTGAGGTTTCCGTTCATCAGTTCCGTTATGAACGAAGCTGACTCTGCTGAACGGTGATCTTCTTGTGTCAGTTCTTTGACACGAGCGGCTAGCGATGATGCCTGGTTAGAATGTGGCATTTTCCCTCCGGTGATGTGAATGGGTTAGGGGAGGAATCAAACCGCAACAAGAGGGCGATTCGTTTTCTCATTAGGGAAGCCTAACTTAAATTCATACGTGTCGGAAGCCCTGGAGCAAGAGATCGCTTTTGTGCCCACAATTCCGGCGTGAATTCGAGTTTCGTTGCGTGGTGGTGTCGCCCATCGAGCTGTGATTAGTAATGAACGTCACCTTGTATTCATTGAGGATAAAAGTTTATCAAGAGTATTCGTTTTATTAATTCGCTCTTTCTGTTAGGGGTTCGACTTCGGTTAGGCGTATTTCGAAAGTTTTTGTCAGAAATGTTGGCCATTGTGCTTGTGCTTGTGAAGTGGGGGTCATATAGTGTTCTATCAGTTAGGTAAGGCAAGCCTGACCAATAAAAGAATCCATGGCTTCGGTAATCGAAGCACGCTTGTCATCCGAGTAAAGATAAGAAGGGCAGATGCCGATGAACGCAGCAAGGAATGTGAAACCGGTCTTCACTTTCTGGTCTGACGTACTTTTCGGCTGGTGCTCAATCACGGTTGACAATGCTTGCCACCACCCAGACCTCGTGCCGTCACGACGTCTGCAAGCTGCCTTTGAAACTGCGCAAGTTTATGCGAGGACTTGTCGCAGGGTCGAAGGTTGTCACACCGGTGCGACTGGAATTGGTGCTGTTGCGGGTCACCAAAGCGCCGGTGGTTCTCACGGTATTGCGAAGGCACTGTCAGGTCTTTTCGTCGTCCTGAGAGTCGTCATCTCGATGTTCATGTTCGGTGCGTTGAACATTGTGCGATACCTACGCGAAGCCGATAGGGCAGACACCTCTATGTCCTAGAACTTCGTATGAGGCCTGGACGATCTGTTTCCAGCATTTTTGGATCTGGTGTTGAAAACAGATCGTCCAAGGCCGTCCCGCATCAAGATTTCGTTGACACACACTCACGTCCAGGAGGACCCATCCGATGGGCCGAATATACGCGCTCAACCCTGTGCTTCGTACATCAATGCTGATGCTCGTGATCGCAGTATTATCGATCGCATCAAGCGCTTTTGCGCTAGCCTCTACGACGCACAACGACCCGGCGACGGAGAGTACGACCTCGCGGATGGCAGTCGAGGGTGGGGAACTGACCTGGGGGATTAGCGATAGCTGGCGAACGTATCTCAATCGCTCATTCGTTGGTGGACATACGATTCCGCAAGCACCGGCGCGCGAGGCACAAGATAATCGCGCTACGCTCGTTGAAGCATCCGGGTGGATTGATATTGAAGACGGTAGTGGCTCGATCGAATACAACGGCGGAATCACCTCGCAGGGACATAAGGGGTATACAAACCCTGACGAGTGGGGCTTAGACCAAACTCTGAGCCAACTGAAAATTGAGTTGGCATCTCAACAGACTGCAAAACTTACGGCCCTTGTGAGCCAATCGTCAGCCTTACCGGCTTTTCCGAAATATTCCGATCAGCGTGTGCACATTGCGAACCTAACATTCTCAGCAGACCAACTTCACACGGGTGAAATTACCGCCTCTGCAGAATTTGCGCCGGACGGCGCTGACATTTATGCGCGCCTGAACGAAAAATACGAGCCGGGTGCCGCCATGGATGATGTGGTCTTCTCATTTACAACGAGCGGGCCAGTACCTGAGCCATCTGAGCCGGAGAGCCCTGATCCTGAAGAAACTGAAAAGCCCGATCCCGGTCAGACGTCTCAACCGACCCCGACTCCATCGCAGCCGACAGAAGAACCGACTGCTAGTGCGCCGTCTACCCGCGGTGTGGAAGGCTCCCTGCAGTGGGGCGTGCGGGAAAGTTTCCGTAAGTACGTGGTCGGCCCCATTGCCAATGGCAAGATTACGCCGTCGAGTGGGGCAAAACAAATAAGTGGTAACGGTGTCTTTACCTTCCCACAAGCTGCTAGAGGGAGCAAGTGGAATGGCGCCACAGGCCAGATACAGTATGCCGGCAACGTGAACTTCTATGGTCATAGCGGAGTTATGGACGTTACGCTGTCGAACCCTATCATCGTCGTAGAAAATGCACGGTCTGCCAAAGTACAAACACACTTCAACGGCAAAACCATTACCATAGGTAACATTGACCTTTCCGGTGCAAAAATGAGCTCGTTGCAAGGTGACGCGGTGCAGTATCAGAATGCACCAGTTACGCTGCATTCCGAGGGAGTAGCGTTCTTTGCGCACAACGGCGAGGGATTCTACAACGCGGGCGACAAGCTCGACGCGATCACGTTTACCGTGGGTGACAGCAGCAAGACGGACGTGGCCAAGACACCGTCGTCGAAGAACGTCGGCAGTCAGCAGACTGATGGCGGCTCGTCGTCAACTTCGAATGCGGAGACTCCTGCAACGACCACCGGCACTGGTTCTGCAGCAGGATCCTTGAAATGGGGTGTCTCGAGTTACTTCGCCAAATACACCACGGAAAAATCAGGGACCTCCGGCTGTCCAACGCCAAGTAAACACTGCGCGGGTGGAAATATTGAAACCAGCGGTGTTGGCAGCGGGTGGCTATTCCCACAGGCAACCGGCGGAACTTGGAATGACGAGAACCATACCGGTACCGTGAATTTCTCCGGGGTGGTCCAATTTAACGGCTATGGCATGACTATGTTCCAGGTTGCCAACCCATCGATCACTGTGCACAATGACTCATCGGCAACCATCAGCACGGGTAATACGACCAACCACGGTCAGGCTTCCTACCAGCTTGACCTTTCGCGCGGTACAAAGACCGTCAATGACGATGGCACTGTGACCTGGAGTAATGTACCAGTCAACGGTGCACTTGCAGGGATCAGCGCTCACCAAAGCATTGGACTCGACCCGCTCACCTTAACCGTTGGAACGGCAAATGACGCCGCCTTCGGTGCTGGTGCCCAAGGTGACGACGGCAGCAGCACAAACGAAGCCACTTATGAGGCCGCTGAGACTGCACCGACCACCGAAGGTCTAGAAGTTCTGACTCCGGCAGATCGTATCCGTGAAGGCGGGCGTATTAAAGTCAAAGCTGAAGGCTTCGATGCCGAAGACGCTGGAATCTTGGCGGTGCTGTATGACCAAGCAGGTGGCACTGAACCGACGATTCTCGATGACACCGCCACAGCGGATGAAAACGGTGTTGTCCAATGGTCTGGCACCTTACCGGAGGGTATAACCGGTGAGCACGTGTTGACCCTGCAGGGCAGTCACGATGCGGGTGCAGCAATCGACATTCTGCCTGCGGAAGCCATCGCTACCATCGCACCGATCGATGAACTGGCCGCTGACCTAGGCGATCGTATCTTGATTGCTGCTTCGGGTATGCAGCCCTGGGAGTGGTGGGCTAGCGCCGGTGCCCTGCTGAGTATTGCCGGTTGTTCGACCGCACTGACACTTCGTCATCGCCGGAACCAAGTCCCTGGGGCCCTCCAAGGCTGAATCTCGATGACACATCACTTGCAACGAGGAGTATTTTTGGCAAGCCCCCAAGTCACACGCAGTGTGACCAGAACCCTATTACCGACTATGTTGGCGACTGCGATGTTGGTCGCACCATCATCGGCACTGGCCAGTCCCGAAACTGATGACCAGCCAGCAGACCCCGGTATCTGTCAGATTGAAAATGCTGAACTGCAATGGGGACTGAAGGAAAGCTTCCGGTCTTACATCAGTGGCTCAATTGCTAACGGTTCATGGGAAACTGCCGATGGTGCCGACTATGAGACCCCGCAGTTCATCTGGTCCGAGGGCACTGGCACATATGACCCATCAACGGGCACAGGCTCGGTATCATTCACCGGCACGGTCGTATTCAGTGGCCATGATGGTGTTTTAGACCTGACGATTGCCAACCCGACCTTCGAATTTGAAGGTGACGGAAATGCGGCCCTGGCGTTGGATACCAAAAGCAACGACATGGAGGGCAACCTGGCGGTCGACGACCAGCAACAGTGGGTTGCCGAAGTCAGCCTAGATGAGCAGCCCGAAGTAGGTGATGGCCTGGTCGAACTCGCAGATATGCCCAGCGTACTCACCAACTCGGGTGCGGCTGCATTTGCTGGCTTCTATGAGGCCGGCGTGGATCTTGACCCTTTGACGTTGAACTTCGATTTCGCTGATTGTGACGCCCATGGCGGAGCAGTGGCTGATACAGCCGAGCCACCAACGGCCGAAGAAATCGTACAGGAACCGACCATCATTCCAGCTCCAACAATTCCGTGGCTGCCGATCGCCTTGGGCGGGCTCGCCCTGTTTGTCATCGGCCTGACCATCGGTGTATTCATCGGGGGCCGAAAACCAGCTGCCCAGCGTCGGAAACGCCACAGCGTAGACCAATCCGATATCCACAAGTTGATGGAGGATCAGCATTGAGCATACCTTCACAACAGCCACGCGTGCTCGGTTGGATTGCCACCGCACTGGTTGCGGGGCTGACACTGGTTGGCTGCAGCAACACCGGACACGAGGGGCTTCAGAAACAATTTCAGCCAGCACTGGAAGAAGTCGAAATCCTTGAAAATCCGCGCGATTATGTTGGTCCTTCCACAGCGGTAGTGCAAAGTACAGACATTGACCCTATTGCGGAGAATCCAACACAAACCCTCCCCACGACTGTGACCTCATATCAATCCAACGGAACGACCGAAGAAATCGAGATCACCGATACCACTCGGGTCGTTGCCCTGGATATTGCGGGTTCTATCGCGGCAACCATCTGGGCGCTCGGATTTTCTGACACCCTGGTTGGTGTGGATCAATCCACGACTTTCCCAGGCACCGAAGATATTGAAACCGTGACATCAGGTGGCCATACGGTCAATGCCGAAGCGATCATCGGATTGGAACCCGACGTCGTGATCACAGACGGTTCCGTCGGTCCGCGCGACGTCGTCGAACAACTGACCGATGTGGGCATTGACGTTGTTTTTGTCGATAACGAGTCTTCGTTTGAAGGTGCCGAAAACCTCGTGCATCAAGTTGCCGCAGTGTACGGTGCTCCCGAAACCGGAGAACAACTGGCCGAGCAACTGGCCGGTGAGATTGATGCCAAGGTCGATGAGATCGCCGCGATGGTGCCCGAGAACGAGGATGACAAGGTTCGGATGTTGTTCCTTTATCTGCGCGGTAACGCCGGGGTGTATTACATGTTCGGGGAGGAATCTGGGGCCGATGAACTCATAGATGCGCTTGGTGGTGTCGATGTGGCTGAAGAGCTTGGTTGGGACGGTATGAAACCTATGACCGATGAGGCCCTCGTTGCGGCAAATCCGGATCTTATTTTGACGATGTCTGGCGGTATCGAATCCGTAGATGGCGTCCAGGGCCTGCTTCAGGAGAAGCCTGCCGTTGCTATTACCAAGGCCGGTGAGAACCAGCGCATCGTGGATATGGATGATGGCATGATTCTGTCGTTCGGTCCACGATCGGCCGACGTGCTGGACGCTCTGGCACGGGCCATCTACGCGCCAGACTCCGTAGCGAATCTTGTAGGCGAAGAGTAATGGCTGTGATAGATCAGGCGCACGTGCGCACCACGGACCGTGAGACCCGCAACAAGCCCAAGCGCTGGTTCCAGGTCAAACACTTGGTGGTCATTGTTGTTACCCTGGTGCTTTTAGTCGTGGGCGTTCTCCTATCGGCTGGTCTAGGACAGTTGCCGATTGGTACGAGCCAGGTCATCGGCTCGATGTTACAAACCGTGGGCATTGATACAGCCATGGCCCCGGATGATCGGCTCATGGAACAAACCCTGTGGCAGATCCGTTTTCCGCGCGTGGTGATGTCTCTGCTGGTGGGCGCCTCCCTGGCGGTTGCCGGCGGTGTCATGCAGGCGATCTTTGGCAACCCGTTAGCAGAGCCAGGTGTTGTCGGTGTCTCCTCCGGTGCTGCACTGGGCGCTGCCACCTCGATTACGTTGGGTATGTCAGTCTTTGGGAACTGGACCATTGCAGCGATGGCGTTTATCGGTGGCCTGTTCGCCACGCTCGTTGTCTACGCCACCGCACGAGCCCAGGGACGCACCGAAGTGGTGACGTTGTTGCTTACTGGTATTGCCGTTAATGCGTTTGCGGGAGCCGGACTAGCCCTGGTGAACTTTGCCGGTGATACCCAAAGCCGTGAACAGATTGTGTTTTGGCAGTTGGGTTCACTCAACGGATCGCGCTGGGATGAGGTTGCCGTTGTGGCCATTGTCGCCGCAGTAGCCACGGGCTTTGCGCTGGGTTTTTCCTCGCAATACGACTTGCTGTCGCTGGGGGATCGCACGGCGGCTCATCTCGGAGTCAAAGTAGAAACGCTGCGCATTTTCTCGGTCATCCTGGTTGCGCTATTGACCGGTGTCGGTGTTGCTTTTGTGGGGATTATCGCCTTCGTTGGGCTGGTCGTTCCACATTTGATCCGCATGATGGTCGGTCCAGGACACCGTTGGTTGCTCATACTGTCAGCACTGGGCGGTGCCACCCTACTAGTCTACGCTGACCTGTTGGCTCGTACCTTAGTTCCCTCGGCGGATCTACCGATCGGTATGCTGACTTCACTGGTCGGTGGACCGTTCTTCTTCTGGCTCATCCGTCGCAATCGTAGAGGCGCAGGAGGCTGGGCGTGACCGTGACATCAATACACACCTCCGTGGCACAAGCCCTGCATAATGTCAGCTACCAAACCGGCAGCCATAGGATCATCAACGACGTCAGTCTCGATGTCAATTACGGCGAAGTACTTGCGCTGGTTGGACCCAATGGTGCGGGCAAGTCTACGTTGCTCGGTTTGTTAGCTGGGGACCTGCACCCAACCGCTGGTGCCGTCAGCCTTGAAGGGCGTGACCTGGCGGATTGGGATGCCAAAGAACTCGCCAGGATTCGTGCAGTCTTGTTGCAGTCCAACCAGGTAGCGTTTTCGTTTACCGCTCGCGACGTCATCGATATGGGTCGGGCGCCCTGGATTGGAACTGCTGAGTCGGCAGCAGATGATGAGGCAATTACACAGGCCATTGACTTGACCGATGTTGGGCACCTGACTGGGCGAACCTTTCCGACACTTTCGGGTGGTGAAAAAGCGCGCGTATCGCTGGCCCGCGTTATTGCCCAGCGCACCAGAATCGTGATGCTCGATGAGCCCACCGCAGCGCTGGACCTACGTCACCAAGAAGACGTGTTGACCACCGCTCGTACTATTGCCGCTCAGGGGCGCGCAGTGATCGTCGTCTTGCATGATCTGTCTCTCTCGGCAGCGTACGCCGATCGGGTAGCAATTCTGGACAAGGGTCAACTGGCCGCGGCGGGTCACCCGGCTGAGGTGCTGACCGCTCAGCGGGTTCGAGACATCTATGGCATTCAGGTGCGGATCATCCAGGATCCAGATACCGGCCGACCGATCGTGCTGCCACGACGCAGCATCTAAAGGGATGCCACACAAGCTGGATGGGCGGCGTGTTTGCAAAATTACCACAAGCGCAGCAAACACGTCGTCCATTCTTTATTTACCCGATGTTCACTCTGAGGTGGTTCGATCGTGAGTCGACGCATGTATTTTCTGGTCTGGCAGTGCACAATGGAAGTATCGTCGTTCTGACCAGCCGCAGCTGAGGAGTATGTCTTGTTCGAAGAACTCATTCCCGACCAACCTCGTCAAAACTTGCGCGAGTTTATCGACACATTGCGAGATGGCGGTTACCAGGTGACCGACGGCCATACTCCAGATCCGGACTTGATCGACCCGATGGGCAAGGCGGTTGAAACCTGGCGAGAAAACTACCCGTATTCTGAACGCCTATCCCGCGATCAATATGAGCTAGAAAAATATAAACTCCAAATAGAGCTGCTGAAACTGCAGTACTGGGCTGAAGATACCGGCCAGAAAATTATCGTCGTCTTTGAAGGCCGCGACGCCGCTGGTAAGGGCGGCACGATCCAACGGTTTACTGAATATATGAATCCGCGCACGGCTCGCACCGTGGCACTCAGTAAACCAACCGAACGAGAGACCGGCCAATGGTACTTCCAGCGCTACATTAATCACTTCCCAACGGCCGGCGAAATCGTGCTTTTTGACCGGTCCTGGTACAACCGTGCCGGGGTAGAACGTGTTATGGGATTCAGCACCGAAGACCAGTACCAGACGTTTATGAATCAGACCCCGGTGTTTGAAAAGCTCCTGATTGATGACGGTTTTCATCTGATCAAATTCTGGTTCTCGGTGACTCAAACTGAACAACGCACCCGGTTTGCGATCCGTCAGTTGGATCCGGTTCGTCGATGGAAACTATCACCGGTCGACCTGGAAGCACTCGACCGGTGGGAGGCTTATACTGAAGCCAAAGAGCTGATGTTTTTACACACCGATACAGATCACGCTCCCTGGGTAACAGTGAAGTCCAACGATAAAAAACGCGGCCGTCTCAATGCGATGCGCTACTTCTTGAGCCAATTCGATTATGACGGTAAAAGCCACGATGTTGTCGGGGTGCCAGACCCACTGTTGGTCATGCGTGGCCGCGACGCAGTAGGGGACTAACGCACACCCCAGGAAGGAACGCATGAGCAGCCCGCCTGCTAGCCGGATTCGGCGGGCCCGTGCTGCCACAGGCCTACTGTTTCTCACTAACGGCGCGCTGCTGGCAAACTTGATACCGCGCTACCCAGAAATCAAAGCTGCCTTGGGCATGACCGACTCGTTATTTGGCTTGTCGGTGGCAGCCTTTCCACTGGGTGCCATGATCTTTGGGGTCTTTGCCGCCGGTCTGATCAGACGATTTGGGGCAGGGATGATCGCCACGCTGATGACCATTACCTTGGCAGTCTGTCTGGCAGCCACGGCCTTCATGCCTGAAGTGTTCTTATTTGCTCTGGCGTTATTATTGGCTGGAGGAGCAGACGCTATTGCCGATGTGTCACAAAATGCCCACGGACTGCAAGTTCAAGATGCCTACGGTCGTTCCATATTGAACTCCTTCCATGCTCTATGGTCCTTCGGCGCGGTCCTGGGTGGGTCTATGGCCGCAAGCGTGTTATTTCTTGAACTGAATTTACATGTGCACCTGGTGGGTTCAGCGGTGTGTTTTATTGTGGTCGCGCTCATTGCCTGGACCATGACTTTACCGTCGACATCTGCTGAAG
Source organism: Enteractinococcus helveticum (assembly GCF_020742345.1). Taxonomy (GTDB): domain Bacteria; phylum Actinomycetota; class Actinomycetes; order Actinomycetales; family Micrococcaceae; genus Yaniella; species Yaniella helvetica_A. The sequence continues at coordinate 15,054 of NZ_DYXC01000118.1, forward strand.
ACTCACCTGAAACCGATATCCGGCGTCAGGATCTCAAACGCATTCAGTGGGCAGTACTGTGGAACCCGAACACCATGCTGATGGTGGGCGCTTTAGTTCTGCTGGCCATGGCTGAAGCAGTAGTAGAAGATTCCGGGAATTCTTGGTCTGCTCTGTATATATCAGTGCATCTGGGTGCACCAAGCTCCATCGCGGCCTTCGGGTTCACCGCTTTAGTCGCGGGTCAGTTGATGGGGCGGGCTACAGCCGACCGATTTGTTGATCACTTTGGGCAGCGTCGCGTGATTCGTACTGGTGGCATCATCATGACGGTAGGGATGGGACTGGCAATCGCATGGCCAACGGTTCCGCTGACCATTGCCGGTTTTGCCGCGGTGGGATTCGGTTCCTCGGCACTGATTCCAGCCGCGTACAATGCGGCCGATGATATTCCCGGCCTACGTCCTGGCGTCGGGTTGACTGTGATTTCATGGTTTATGCGACTCGGGTTCTTAGCTGCTCCACCGGTTGTGGGGGCGGTGTCAGATATGCTGTCGCTGCGGTGGGCCCTGCTGGTTGTTCCGCTGGCAGGAATGGTGATCATCGTGCTTGCCAAGGTGCTGCCGGGGCGCCAGCCTCCGATACAACAGCAGCTCTAAAAAAGTTCTCCTCAGAGCCGTAGGCTGCAATATGGCTCGGTCAGATCCACATGGCTGGATCAACGTATTCAGCCGGGTCAACTGCAGGTTTTGCTTCTTCCTGACTGCGTCGAATACGGATCTGCGCGGGGATACCGGTGGCAATGGAGTCTTCGGGGGTGTCTTTGACTAACACCGCATTGGCGCCAACAGCGGTCCGCTCGCCCACCACCACTGGGCCGAGAATTTTGGCACCGGCACCGACGACAACATCATTTTCCAGGGTCGGGTGACGCTTGACCTTTTCCAGGGATTGGCCGCCCAGCGTGACACCGTGGTAGAGCATGACGTCGTCGCCAATTTCAGCCGTCTCACCGATGACTACACCCATGCCGTGGTCGATGAAGAAGCGGCGGCCAATTGTTGCACCCGGGTGAATTTCGATGCCGGTCAGTGCCCGGTTGAATTGTGAAAGGAGTCGCGCTGGGGTTTTGAGGCGTTCTTTTTGCCACATCTTATGTGCGACGCGGTGCATCCAAATAGCATGGAGACCGGTGTAACCCACAGCCACTTCAAATGTACTGCGTGCAGCAGGGTCGCGGTCTTTGGCTGCCTGAATGTCTTCGCGGAAGCGACGTAAGAATCCCAATGTTTCCCTTTCAAAAAGTGTCATTGATAAGCTCAACACACAGACGGTCGAAATTATTCTATGGTCAAGTGAACCGCCAGTTAAGCATTAAAGCGGTCTGCCTTCGGGCTGGCAACAGAATATGCATTCCATTGCTGGCCCGAAGGCAGCATCAGATAGCTGTGTTGACTACCCGCGAATGTCTTCGTAGAGAACAGTGGAGATGTAGCGTTCGCCGAAGTCTGGAATGACTGCGACGATCAGTTTGCCGGCGTTTTCTTCTTTCTCGGCTTCATCCAGTGCTGCAGCGATTGCCGCACCCGAAGAAATTCCGCCCAGGATGCCTTCCTTGGTGCCCAGCAGGCGAGCATTCTGTACGGATTCCTCTAGAGTTGCAGTGTAAACCGAGGAATATAATTCGGTATCGAGTACATCCGGGACGAAGTTTGCGCCAATGCCCTGGATCTTGTGCGGACCTGGTTTACCACCTGACAGGATGGGGGAATCCGCTGGTTCGACAGCAACGATCTTGACGTCGGGCTTCTGTTCTTTGAGGTAACGCCCCGCACCAGTTAGGGTCCCGCCGGTGCCAATACCGGAAACCAAAATGTCGATCTTGCCTTCGGAAGCTTCCCAAATTTCTGGACCGGTCGTATTGTAATGAATTTCCACGTTGGCCGGGTTAGCAAACTGCTGGGCCAGAATCGAGTTTTCAGTCTCTTCCACGATCTGGGCGGCTTTTTCTACTGCACCCCGCATGCCATCAGCACCCGGAGTGAGAACGATTTCTGCGCCGTAGGCGCGTAGCATCACGCGACGCTCGTTAGACATGGTCTCAGGCATGGTCAAAACAACACGGTAACCGCGAGCAGCGCCTACCATTGCCAGCGCGATGCCGGTGTTACCCGAAGTGCCTTCAACGATGGTGCCACCCGGACGAAGTTTGCCGGATTTTTCGGCAGCGTCGACGATGGCGACTCCGATACGGTCTTTGACGGAGTTGGCCGGGTTGTAGAACTCGACTTTGACGGCTACCTGAGCGGGCAGGCCCTCGGTGAGACGGTTTAAGCGAATGAGAGGAGTTTGGCCGACAGCCTGGGTGATGTTTTCGAGCATCTTTGCCATGGTGAATTAATCCTTTACGGGCATGCAAATTTAAATGGGTTCTGATGATTAACAATAAAGGAAAGGTCGCGAACCGTAATTATTCTAGCCACGCGGAGTAATGTTCGCGAACATTGGCCAATTTCGGGTTAATAACAACCTGACAATAACCCCAGGTTGGATTGCGCGCATAGAAGTTTTGATGCTCGGCTTCAGCCGGCCACCAGATCGCGTCTTCTTCAATGGTGGTGACGATGGGATCCGACCAGTATTGTTGATGGCGCTCAATGGCACGTTCAAAAAGTTCTCTATCTTCGGCAGACTGGGGAAACAGTGCTGAACGGTACTGTGGACCAACATCAGCACCCTGACGATTTAGCGTGGTTGGGTTATGTGAGGCAAAGAGCATATCTACGATCGTGTCGGCGTCGATGATGTTCTGGTCGAACGTGACTTTTACCGCCTCGGCGTGACCCGTTGTTGCCGTCGATACCTGCTCGTAGGTGGGATGGTCTACGTGACCACCAATATAACCGCATTCAGAGTCGATGACGCCGCGAGTTTTTCGATACACGGTGTCAGCACACCAAAAGCAACCTCCGCCCATAATCAGGGTGCGGTGATTATTATTTGCTGGGGATCCCTGTTGCTGCGTCATATTAGTTAAGGCTACCGCACCTGGGCAGGCTATGGGAGTGTCACGCTATCAGGCATCGAACGTGGAAAACCGCTGGTTGATGGCTTTACTCAATATCCACATTGGCATATTCCGGATAAACCCGACACGCAGCTATCCACCGGGGACATCGGAAAGGGCCCTTACCGCGAATGGCTTGTAGAAGACGTTCACTCAGCTGTGCGTCAGGCAGGCGTTCGGCGAATTCGACCATATCGTTCCAGCCATTACGGCCACCGATCCGCTCAACCAACGCCGACCTGATCACCAGTTTTGAAGTTGGTGATTGCCGAGCCGATTTTGGTAACGATACCGGCGATGTCATGGCCGGGCGCCATGGGACGGGTTCCTGGCGCCAAAATCGTCCCGAAGATTGTGAATATCTTCGTGACAGGTACCTTTATAGACAATCTCAATGAGCACGTCGTCGATGCGTATGGCTCGGCGGGTGATAGTGCAGCGTTCAAACGGTAGATAGGAGTCAAAGAAGCGTGTCGTATAGGCCTCTGCACACCTTGGTTGGTTCCGCCTTACTGAGGTGCCTGAAAGCGTGGAAATGGCCGCTGGTTAAACACCACCGCGGCTACACCATATGGATGCAGCCGCGGTGGCAATCGCTACGTTAGGGCTTAGTAACGTGCAGCGGTGTTCAACGGTGGGTTGTACTGGGTGTAGGTAGACAGCGAGTCAACGCTAATACCGGACTGTGGGTTACGGGCCTGAGCGATCTTGCCATCACCAACGTATACTGCAACGTGGTAAATACCGGATGCTGATCCGTTGTTGGACCAGAACACCAGGTCACCAGGTTGCAGGTTATCCAATGAAACGTAGGACTTTGCCTGGCTGTACTGAGCCGAGGAGACGCGTGGCAATTCGATACCAGCGGCGGCGAAAGCAGCCTTGGTGAAGCCAGAGCAGTCATATGCGCTTGGACCATTGCCGCCGTACTGGTAAACAGCACCCGAATTCACGATATCTAGGGCTTTATCAATAGCCGCAGCCTTTGGGCCGGAAGCCGATACGGAAGCTGTCGAGACTGAGCTTGCGCTTGCGAACTCAGCGCTTTGGGAAGATGAACTACTCTGGGAGGTACTGGATGCGCTCGACGCGGAGGCAGAAGTTCCCGAAAGTTTCAACACATCGCCAGGGTAGATGATCGAGGATGCCGACAGGCCGTTAGCATTCATGAGTTCATCGAGGGAAACGCCCTGCGAATGTGCAATTGCTGCAAGGGTATCGCCAGACTGAACGGTATAGGTGCCAGCAGAACTAGAACTCTGCGAAGCGGTGTCGGCTTGCGCGCTGCTCGGAGCTGGAACATCGTCAAGCGCTGCATTGGCCGGAGCCATGCCGAAGAACGTTGCACTAGCGGCGGTGGCCAGGCTGGCAACACCTAGCGAGAATTTCTTGTTTCGCTTGGATCGCAGCGCAAGCTGCTGTGCTTTTTCGGCTTCAATGCGTGCTCGGCGAGTAGGGTAGGACATGGTATTTCTCTCAAACGACGACGTATTAGCTTTTTCCACATCTGCTTTTCAGACGCGTTCCGATAACTCGTTGTTATCAGATCGTTATCAAGCGTGACATTCTTGTTATTTAATTGCAACCTGATAAATTACTCGAAGCACGATTTTTTCGAGAGTGGGTTTTCCAGATCCGCGTGATCATAGGGATTTATTCGGATTCTCAGAAAATGCTGTGATTCGACTGGGTGTTACCTAATCGTTATTTAGTATTCGTCGCCGCAATCATCTCGAGAACTGAGTTGACTAGGAATATTGGCTTGTTAAAGGGTGATTTTCACACCAGTACCAGGCACAATGGGCGGTATGGCATCTCAGCAAGGTTCATCCGAGACAATAATTCACCCCACTCTTTCGCAAGTTATCGAGGCGATGGAATCTTTGTGGCCACTCAGTCTGCAAGCTGGATGGGATGCTTCGGGGATCGTTGCTGGGCGCCCGGAGCAGATCATTGAACGCATCCACTGGGCGGTTGATCCGGTCCAAGCTGTTGCGGATGAGGCGGTGGGTTATGATGCGGATTTACTCATCACCCACCATCCGCTATTTCTCAAACCGGTGACCTCTGTGGCCGCCACAACCTTTAAGGGCAAGGTTGTGCACACGCTGGTGGAGAATTCCTGTGCCCTGATTACCGCTCATACCAATGCAGACTCTGCGGTAGGTGGTGTGTCTGATGTCCTAGCCGAGATCCTAGGGTTGGAAAGCATCGTTCCGTTGGCTCCCGCCGATAATGGCCTTGTTGAAGAAGGTATAGGACGCGTTGGAACCCTACAGCATGCGATGCGATTAGAAGACTTCGCAGCTCGGGTCTACAGTGCCATGCCTGCGGTCGCCGGCGGCGTCCGTGTCGCTGGTAATCCTGACGGGATTGTTTCGAAAGTAGCCATTACCGGGGGAGCAGGCGACAGTCTGTTCGACTTCGTACGAGAACACGAAGCCGACGTGTATATCACCGCAGATCTGCGACATCACCCGGCATCTGAGGCACGCGAGCAGGCCATGATGGGCGGCGATCGACCCTATCTTATTGATGTCTCACATTTTGCTTCCGAATGGTTGTGGCTGCCCACTGGGGCAAATGCATTGGAACGGGCCTTGGCCGATGAGGGCTACACCGTGACGACAGCGGTTTCTGCACTTAATACTGATCCGTGGGACTTCATATTGACCTCGGGCGACGATACCAAAACGATTACGAGCGAAACGGAATAACTGATGCCTATTACTGCTACTCCTGAACAGCAGCGTAAACTGCTGGATCTGCAATCACTGGATAGTCAGTTGGTTCGGGTTCGCGCCCAGATTGACAATATTCCGCATGATAAACAACTCCATTCGCTTCGCCAGGGTGGCGCTGCAGCAGTTGAACGTGCCAAGACGGCTCAAGAGCAGGTGGCTGAGCATGAAGCGGCAGCTGAGGAAGCCGAACGTGTGGTGGCAGAAACCACGAAACGGCGGGACGGGATGCAGTCCAGGTTAGACGCGGATCAGGTCGCCAGTCGTGACGTTCAAGCAGTCACCATCGAAATTGCCGAGCTGACTCTGCGTATTGGGCAGCTTGAAGACGCCCAATTGGAAGCGATCCAGGCTTTAGAAGAATCCCAGGCGGCGTTGGAGTTGGTGCAAGCCCAAATTGCTGAAGCGCAGCAAGCAGTCAACGTGCGCATTACGACACTGAATGAACAGGGGCAACAATTATCCTTACAAGGTAAGGAACTCACTGCCGAACGTGAATTACTCGCCAAAGAACTGCCAGCGGACGTCGTTGCTGAATACGAGCAACTGCGCGACCAGAATCAGGGGATCGGTGCTGTTGAGCTCACTGCACAAGGACTATCCGGTGCAGGGCTGCCAATCGCACCGGCTGAACTGGCCGAGATCAAAAACACACCAGCCAATGAACTGGCGTACTGTCCAGACACCGGTGCGATCCTGGTGCGCAGCGAATTAGTTTAACAGCACCCGCAATGATGCTGCTTTTCGATTCGTAGGCGGTACGAGTTCTACCTCGTAAAGGCCGCTGACCGCCTCAGCGACTTGGTCTAACGAGGAGATAGGACTGCGCGCATGTTCTTGCAATAATCGCCGAGCTACATAGCCGCGAGCCTGCTTTGCCCAGTGCGAGACCACCTTGAGCTCACCATTGACCCGCTGGAAGACATCGATCGTGACCGTCTGCAATGGCGGGCTTTTCCAAAACGACCGGTAGGTCGTGGAGCGACAGTCAATAAACGGACCGGTGGCAAGACCAGCCATCTGATCAGTGAGACGCTCCCGCCACCAGGCACCCATTGGCCCAAAGCCGGGAAGTTTTGCGGTTGCAGGAAAACGATAGGCCGGGATCGCATCAGATAGTCGTGTCACACCAAAAAGTGCCGAGAATACCAGTGTCATGTCGTCGTCGACATTTTCTAATGCTGCATAATCCAAGGCATCAAATAACACCCCGGTGTAAACTTGCCAGGCGGGTGCGGTAGGTGCCGATAAAATATGTTGATTTGCTGCGACTTCATGCTTGAGCGACTTACCTACATTGAGTTTTTCATATGCGTTGGGCAGGCTGGAAATCACCTGAAGTTCTTGTAAAACGGTACGCCGTTCTCCGGAAAGTCCCGGGAAGAGCAGGGAATTAAAATCTAAGGGTTTTCCGGTTTCAGGTGGGGTCTTGCCTTCAGAAGGTGGCAACAAAATCAACATGAGCGTCAGTTTAGTATGTCCGATTACGTGCCAGGACCAATCTTAGCTAAAATAAGAGGTTCGGGATGGAGCTGCAGATGATCGCGACTTTAGTCGAGGAAAGTCCGGACACCACAGGGCAGGATGGTGGGTAACACCCACTCGGAGCAATTCGCAGGCCAGTGCCACAGAAAGTAGACCGCCCCAGATGCTGGGGTAAGGGTGAAAGGGTGGAGTAAGAGACCACCAGCGGGCGTGGTGACACGCTCGGCTCGGTAAACCCCATCTGGTGCAAGATCAAGCAGAACACGTTACGAGGCGGCCCGCCCAGTGCTCGGGTTGATCGCTTGAGTCCCGCGGCGACGCGGTGACCAGATAGATGATCATCACCTGAATGAGGGATCGTTCGGGTACAGAATCCGGCTTATAGCACTCCATCCCGTTTTAGCTTCCCCGGTTATGTGAAAGAAAACATTGTCCCAGTCGCAAAAAACTTCAAAATTAGCCAAGCTGCCCCTGCCGATCCTGATGCTGGTGGTCGGCGTTTACTTTGTAGTGACCTACTTTTTTCCTATCCAGCAGGAAGAAGCATATGTCCCACAAGAAGGCACGGCGTTGGAGCAGCTAGAGACGCTGGAGGTGAAGGGTCGGGCACCCAAAACCGGGTATAGCCGAGACGAATTCGGTAACGGCTGGCTGGATCCAGACGGCAATGGTTGTGATGGTCGCAATGACATCTTGCAGCGTGACCTCGACAATACAACGCTGGCCGAAAACGGGTGCACCGTACTAAGTGGTGTGCTGGATGATCCGTTCACCGGAGAGACCATCAATTTCTTGCGCGGGCCCGAAACCTCTACGGACGTTCAGATTGACCACGTCGTAGCTTTGTCGGATTCCTGGCAGAAAGGCGCCCAGGAACTCTCCGAAGATCAGCGCAAGCGCTTTGCCAATGATCCGCTGAACCTTCTGGCGGTGGATGGCCCGGCGAATCAACAAAAGTCTGACGCCGATGCGGCCACCTGGTTGCCATCGAATAAAGCGTTTCGTTGTGAGTACGTGTCCATCCAAACGGCAGTGAAAGCCAAATACGGGTTGTGGGTCACGCAAGCAGAATATGACGCAATTCAAGGTGTGCTCAATGAATGTCCAACGCAACCGGTGTACACCACCGCTGATGAGTTGGACGTGCTTCGCCAATAGCGGCAGATCTGTAGACTGCAACGTTAAACATGTATCCTGTGGCGTGTAAACGCTATGATTGGGAATGTTTTCCATCAGATTGGCATATTCGCCATTCGCAACCTCTGCAGAAAAGGACCACATCGTGGCAGATATCACCGCCAGCACGCAGGAGGCTCTACAACAGTGGAGCGAACGTGAACAGTTGGCAGAGCAAATGGTTCCGCTCATTGGTTCGTTGTACCGCAACAACAACGTCGTGACGTCCATTTACGGTCGAAGCCTCGTGCACGAATCAGTAGTCGACATCCTGAAAGCTCACCGCTTTGCTCGTCAGGTTGATGAAGCAATTCTTCCGGTCGAAGACTCTTTTGCCATCTTGCAGGCGATGTCAGAACTCAACCTGGGCGCTGGCTCGGTTGACCTGGCCCGTATGGTTAATAAATTCCGCGAAAACGGTGGCGACGTCAAAGACTTCGTTCGCAACGAACTGGCCGACATTGTTGAGAAAAACGGTGCAGGTCTTGGAGAACCCACCGACGTCGTCCTATACGGTTTTGGGCGCATTGGCCGTCTGCTAGCTCGTATTCTGCTCGACGGTGCCGGCGGCGGAACGAAATTGCGTCTCCGTGCCATAGTTGTACGTCGCAACTCGGATGATGACATTCACAAGCGTGCTTCGATGCTACGCCGCGACTCCGTGCACGGGGCATTCAACGGCACCATCCAAGTCGATGATGAAGCCAACACCATTACCGCCAATGGCACCAAGATCCAGGTCATCTACGCCTCGAACCCAGCCGAAATCGACTACACCGAATATGGTATCAACGACGCCATCGTTATCGATAACACCGGTGTATGGCGCGATGAAGAAGGTCTGGGTCAGCACCTGCAGGCCAAGGGCACTTCCAAGGTTATTTTGACCGCCCCGGGTAAAGGGAACCTGAAAAACATTGTCTACGGCGTCAACACCGATGACATCACCGCAGAAGACACGATCCTGTCGGCTGCTTCCTGTACCACCAACGCGATTACCCCGGTCCTGAAAGTCATCAACGACGAGTACGGCATTCACCACGGTCACGTTGAAACCGTACACGCCTACACCAACGACCAGAACTTGATCGACAACTTCCACAAGGGCTCCCGCCGTGGTCGTGCAGCTGCCCTGAACATGGTGCTGACCGAAACTGGTGCAGCCACCGCTGTTGCCAAAGCCCTGCCAGAACTGTCCGGCAAGCTGTCGGGCAACGCAATCCGCGTACCAACCCCGAACGTGTCGATGGCCATCTTAAACCTGCAGCTTGAAGGCGAAACTTCCAAGGATGAGATCAACGCTCGCCTGCGTCAAGAATCCTTGACCGGTGACCTGAGCAAACAGATCGACTACATTTACTCCCACGATGCAGTCTCCACCGATTTTGTTGGTTCCGACCGCGCCGGTGTTGTTGATGGGCTTGCCACCATCGTCAACGAAGGCTCCAATGGTGGCTCCAACCTGATTCTCTACGTCTGGTACGACAACGAATTTGGGTACTCAACCCAGGTTGTTCGCGCCGTAGAGAAAATGGCCGGCGAAAACGTTCCAGTTTTCCCAAAGAGCCAGGTAACAGCTTCCGCTAAAGCCTAAACGCTAACCGTATGAAAATGAGGCCGTCCGATGGGCGGCCTCATTTTCTTGGCCGTTCCGGCTCGTACTGCGGTTCTTTCACATAAGCATAAGGAATCTCACCGATCTGACCAGGGTGTCATCACCAGTGGTCTCAAAGACATGATGTTAAAAAACTCGGCCGCCACACAGGCGGCGAATCGTATTGCCCATTCCGTTCCCGAACGACGATACCGACCAGAATTACACGGCGTTCGTGGGCTCGCCATTCTGGGTGTCGTTCTGTTCCACCTCTTCGGGGCGGGACGAGTATCGGGTGGTCTTGATATTTTCCTGACGATCTCGGGATTTTTATTCACCGGGATGCTGCTCCGCGAAGTCGTTGAATATCGGGGCAGAGTAGACTTCGCACGATACTTTGGTCGGCTGTTCCGCAGGATCTTTGTCCCGGCAGCCATTGTTATTATTACGACCGTAGCGGTGGGGTTAGTGGTCTTCCCGACCCCTCAGCACGGGCAGGTCTGGACCGAAGCTCTTGCCTCACTGTTGTACTACGAAAACATTGAGCTCATTCGCTCCCACCTGTCCTATGAAGCAGCAAGCCAGGACGTGTCGCCATTCCAGCACTTCTGGTCCCTTTCGGTACAGGGCCAATTCTACCTCGTCTTGCCGTTTGTCGTCCTGGGCAGCTATTGGTTTGCACAACGGTTCCAAACCTCTGTGGCAAAAGTCATGGCCTGGTTGCTGGCCGCCGTCCTAGTTGTCTCCATGGGGTATGCCGTCTATGTCGGCTCTTATGCCCAAGATGAGGCCTATCTGATGACTCGCACCAGAGTTTGGCAGTTTGCCTTTGGTGGATTGCTGGCCCTCGTCATCGACCGGATTCGACTGACACAGACAACACGATTCGTTATGGGATACATCGGTCTGGCTTCCGTGATCGCCGTGGGGTTCGTTCTGGACGGCGCCCAAATGTTCCCCGGACCATGGGCACTGTGGCCGCTGGCTGGGTTTGCCCTCATTCTGCTGGCTGCTCCCACCAATAGCCAGGAGTCTGCCACCAAGGGTGCTGCCCCAAGTGTGCTGTCCAACCGAGTCTTTGCTTGGATCGGCGATCACGCCTACGGATTATATTTATGGCACTGGCCGCTGCTGGTATTTTACCTGACACTTCGCGACCGTGACGCGGTAGGTATCCGCGGTGCAGCGATCATTTTCGCTATAACAATAGTGTTGAGCATGCTGATGCACACATTCGTGGAAAAACCCCTGGATCGCCTTGGCAAAACACGACGCGGTCCGCGACTGCATTGGATTTCGCTTAGTGCTGGAGCAACCGCAATGGCAGTGGGTGTGCTCATTGCGCTTCCTCAAATCCCAACCGACGGTGATCGTATGACCGGCTCTCTGACACTGGATACTTCCGTGCACCCCGGGGCGCTGAGCATTAGTGACAACTATCCCGTTGGTGAAGCTGAGTTCATTCCCGGACTAGACCAGCTGCATCGCGAATTACCACCCTATAAATTCCAAGACTGCGAACAAGAAGGCGGCCAAGAGCCAGGCACCGACACAATCTCTGTGTGCGAAGATCCCCAGGCCCCAGCCAACCCCACGGCACGGGTTGTGTTGGCGGCTGGGTCACACTCGGGGCACTGGGAGAATACGGTGCGTTCGATCGGCGAACAATACGGCTGGGAAGTTCAGGTTGTCACCAAATCCGGGTGCCCGCTACAAAATAATGACACCCCGGACAGAACGGTGTGCCAGTCCTGGAATGACAACTTCATTGAGTGGTTGCATACCACCGACGTCGACCTCGTGATCAGCTCTGCAACCCGGATTGTGGGTCAACAAAGCAATGAAGTCATCATGGAAGGCGCCGAAGACCGCTGGCATGAAATCCGAGACCTGGGCATCGATCTACTCTTGATACGTGGTACGCCACGCCCAGGAGACGACGGCGGCCGGTGTCTACAAAACGGTGGCGCACCACAAGACTGCGGTGTGATTGCGGGTGACGCTGCCAATCCGAACCCGCTGGAGGCCATGGAATTACCCGATGGCGCCCAGACTATCGATATGAACCCGTATGTTTGTGAAAACCTTGATCAAGGGTCAGATACCTGGTGTGAAGCTGTGGTCGGCAACATTATCGTCTGGTACGACGGGTCCCATTTCACTCCGGAATATGCGTCCTCGATGGCACCGGCCTTTGAACGGGAAATGTACGAGGTATTCCCGCAGTACCTGAACTAGGGGGACAGTATTCATGAAAGTAGCCCTTGGGCGAGTTCATCTCGTCCAAGGGCTGCAGTGTTCTTGCATGATCCAGCGTTAGGCGTCGTCGTCCTCGTCGTGACCGAAAGGATCGGTGTCTTCACCTGGCATCCAGGTGTTGCCGGCGGTGTTCCATCCTTGTTTGCGCAATTCCTTTTTCCACCGTTTTGACCAGCGAGTGTTCAACCGGTTGACATACAGGGTGGCATTGAGGTGATCGAACTCGTGCTGTAAGATCCGAGCGAACCAGCCGTGAGCCTCGAAATCAATCTCGTTGCCGTCGACATCGAAGCCCTGCAGGCGCACATGATCCGAACGCTTTAGCGGATAGCCCAGCCCTGGCACGGAGAGGCAACCTTCGGTCTCGGTCTCTGGATCCGGGTCTTCTTGCGAGACTTTGCCCAGCAACGTGAGCACCGGGTTGATGACTTCCCCCTGCTGTGGGGCATCGCCGGTATGTTCGAAGGCCCAGGTAAAAATCCGCAAGCCAGCACCCACCTGGGGTGCAGCCAGCCCAACCCCACGGGCAGCCTCCTGGGTGACGTGCATATCCGCGACCAGTTGGCGAACGTCGTCATCAATTTCTTCGACTTCTGCGGCACGGTTGTGCAGCACCGGATCGCCATGAATGACGATCGGCAGAATCTTTCCTTCAAACGCCAATTACAGCTCCACGATGTCAAATTCGAGCAGTTCAGAACCCGAAGCCACCGGCTTGCGTGGCTTGCCGTCCTCGGAGGCGTGTGCGGCGGTGTTCTCGCGAGAATCCCGCCAGTTTTCATAGTCCTCGCGCGAGGCCCACTGGGTGTACACAAAGTACTGGGTATTGTCGCCGGTGGGGCGTAACAGGTTGAAACCCTCAAAGCCTGGCGCCGTATCGACCGCATGCTTGCGCGCTGCAAAGCGTGCCTCGAGTTCTTCGCCTTGACCTTCTGGAACGCTCAGCGCGTTAATAACCACAATCGACACGGGTGTCTCCTTTATCAAAACAACGGGTTCACGTCACCTTTCAGGATATCCTCTGACAGGATATGACAGTGCTGAGATGACGCACATACCACGGGTAACAGCAGGGGTTGTTGAACCCGCTAGGAACGATTGCCACAACTGCCGCATTTCCGACCGACATAGCGCTGGCCCCGTGTACCGACATTACCGAATCCTTATGAACCACACCAACGCAGGTTCAGCTGACGCTGGCCGTCCGATAGCTGCTCAGAACCCGCTAGCCCTTCGGACGGTGTCGTTACTGCTGGTCCAGGGACTGGGCGGTATCGGTAAAGAAGCCAAGAACCTGGGCGGTCGCCTCGGCATTCAACTGGGCATCCAATGACGAATTCAGCGAAGCACTCAACAGGCGTTTTGACGCCGTCATCGCATAGGGTTCAAACCTCGACATGTGCTCACCCATGGTTTGGGCTGCCGCCACGACGTCGTCTTCAATGCTTGTCACCAGGCCTATATCCATAGCTTGTTGTGCATTATATTCGCGACAGTTCAGGATCATATCGGTGGCCTTGGGCAGTCCGATGATGCGCGGTAGGAACCAGGAGAGTCCCAGATCGCCACCAGAAATTCCAAGTTTGACGAACGGTGCTGAGAACATAGCTTGTGGGGACGCAATGCGAATATCGCAGGCGGCGGCAAAGGACAGCCCCGCGCCAACCGCATAACCGTTGACCGCAGCAATTGTTGGCTGGCTAACCCGCGCTAAGGTACGGATGAACTCAGTACCATAGCTCAGCGCCTTGGACAGACGATTTGCCGGATTCGTCTCGTTGCTCCAGGGCATTTTGTCCCCGGCATCAAATGGTGTTTTCAAATCCAGCCCGGCGCTAAATGCCTGGCCGGCACCGGTGAGCACAATGACTTTGACCTCTGGGGTATCGGCGAGTTCTTGGATGCCCGCGGCCCACTCGGTCAACACTTTTGCGGTGATGGAGTTCAGGGACTCAGGACGGTTCATCGTGGCGGTGCCGACACCGTTATGCACGGAGAGTTGAATCGACATATACCTTCCTTTTACTCGATCGCGATAGCAAGCGCCTTGGGACACCAGCTGTGAGACACAATACAGGCTGTTGACCCCGGTGATAACGATACACTGACCTGCAATGAGCCATAAATCGGGCGATCATCGCAGGTATTAGTAGTGATGGCAGATGAACAGAATTTTCCACATCGTGATCGTCTCGTCACTCAGAGATGTTCACCTAGGTAGAACCGTGTGTCTTTATCTTCAAGAGTGCGACCTGTGCCCATTCAAGCTGCTTCTAGGGGTTGTAGCTGGCCGCTAACCTAGCGTTGATTTGGTCAAGCCCTTATTTCTGTGAAGTGTTGAAAGTAGAATACAACACATCAGCATAACCATGTTGATGAGTCGAACTTCCCCTATCAAGGAGGAACGATGGGTTTTATTGGATGGATAGTTCTCGGCCTCATTGCAGGCGCGATTGCAAAGGCCATTATGCCGGGTGAACAAGGTGGCGGCTGGTTAGCCACACTGTTGCTTGGTGTTGTTGGTGCCGTAGTCGGTGGCTGGCTGGGGTCGCTCATCTTCGACGTTGGAATCACAGAGTTCTGGTCGATATCCACCTGGCTCCTAGCCATCGGTGGCGCGCTCATTGTCCTATTAATCTGGGGCCTCATCACACGAAAACGGGCCTAGCCCACGACCATCACACCAACAAAAAGATCGGTATAGACGCTATGCGTTCGTACCGATCTTTTTGTTCGTTATGACTTAGAAACTGAGTTTGGTCCAAAGCATTGAACAATCCCCCCACCGTATTTTGGAGTAGACAAAGACAGTTGGGTACGTACCTGGCAGGAGAAAACCCAGTGCTGGATACGGCAGGTCTAGCTGTTGACGGCGTTCTCAGCACCTCTCTACGATAAAAGAACCTACGCGTGAAGGTCACAACGCTGCCACCGCAAAGCTGCCGGCGTAGGTAATACCGGTCCGCAGTACGTCGCTGGCTCTACGTCATCGCCACCAATGTGTGCCTAGACATGAACAAGGCGCCAGTATCTACCCATGATCTTTCATCTGCCGGATAAGTCGCCGACAGCGTTGCCGCGCTCGAGACCTTGCCAGAACTGACGTGGGCCGGTGCGAGTTCAACTGACCGACACAGCTGGCTGCGTTCACACTGGTCAAAGAAATTTGACCCAGACCGATGAGTTTTGGTTTCCCGCCTGGTCTCAGTGAACGTAAGTACCCATACCTACGAAAGGTAAGACCATGACACGTACGATTACCGCCCACCTTTTTCATTCCGTAAACGGGGTCGTTGAAGACCCACATCTCTGGCAATTCGATGCCTTTGGTATAGAAGAGGGGCAAGCCATGGCAGATTCAATCGCTCCGGTCACAGACACGGTGATTGGTCGAAAATTATGGCAAGAATGGTCAGAGTTTTGGCCTGAAAATGCTGACGATCCTTTTGGGCAGTGGGTCAACCCGATGCATAAGCACGTGATCTCCTCGACCCTGCCGACAGACCTACCATGGAATAGCACCCTGGTCACCGGCGACCCTACCGAATACATCCAAAACCTCCGTGAACAAGAAGGCGGGATAATCTCCGTGCTCGGAGGGATTGAAACCATTCGCTCCCTCTTTCTTGCGGGTCTGATTGACGCCCTCACCCTCACAACACATCCGGTGGTTGTAGGCCAGGGCCGCAGACTATTTGATGAGAGCATTCCAATGACCAGATTGGAGTTACTTGAGGCTGTGCGCACGCCGCAGGGCAATATGATGCTCACGTACGCTCGGCGAAACCCACAGTAAGCCGCCCTATGTTCAGCATTCGGCAACCCTCATTCAGTTTGCCCTCGCTCGACGCTTGCGAAATCCTTGGTTTTCGTGTGTGTGAAGAACGTTGGTTGTCTGTTGTTCCCGTAATGTGCACTGGTCCCTGGACTGCTTCGACGACGAGCGGGTCGACGCCGCACAGCACTGTCAACGACTTTACGAAATGATGTCTGCGCCAGTGGGCTCATCTTGCGCGTCGTCGTTGACGGCGGCCGAGCGTTACAGTGTTTGAACGCATTGCCAGAACCACAACAGCGCGTGATCGTCCTGGCGCATCGTGATGGATACACCCAGCGGGAGATTGCGGCACCGTTCGGCACCCCCACTTGGCACAATCAAATCTCGGATCAGGGACGGCCTGACCCGATTGAAGAGAGAAATGCAGGCGACGCGCTGTCTTTAAGCTAGATACTGACTTCTGTCTGGAAAACTCCGAGGGGTAGCCTGATTGTGCGACGGTGCCGACAGGATCGGTATAAGCCTTTGGTCTATGCGCTTACGGTGGCGCTTGTCTTTATTGCTTTGGAGAATCAGCAGGATCGAAGTCGCCCATGGCACGGTCAATGAACTCATCAATCGGGTCGTTTTCAGCAACCAGCAGCGCACGTTCGATCGGCGTCAAAACGATTCCGACGATCAGGAGAATAGGACCGATAAAACGTAGCCCCAACAGTATCGGATCGGGCCAGGTGTTTCCTGAGAGCTGGAAGAATGGCAGCAGCCCCACGAATGCTATCGTCGCGAGCAGTACGAGCCCGAGTGTTAGGTTTAGCCAGAGGGGAAGTCGCCAGGTCAGGAGAATCAGGAGGGCTATGCCGACGATGGCGGTGGGTACGGCGAATGCCGACCACAACAGTTGAGATACCACTGAGGTGTTGTAGGTTACCGGATCGAGCAGACTGAGCACCAACACTCCGGCCATGATGAACGCGATAAAGACAATGGCCATGACGACGAGACAGAATCGTATCGTGCCAGAACCCGGTGGTGCCGAAAAGTCGTGGCCACCCAGCGCTATGAGCGTCCAAACGGTTCCGGCAAGCGGCACCAAGAGCACGAGCACGGGGCCGAGAAATCCCGACTGCCAGCCTGCATCGCCATCTTCTAGGCGAGCGAACAGCGCTAAGAGGACTATCAGTCCCAGGATCGTGGCGAGTTGCCCCAACAGCAGCTTGACGAAGACGCCAATGACCTCGCCTGTTGGCGCACGCCGGTTAGTGCGGGCCAATATTTCTTTTTGGCGGGCAGTTAAATATTGCTGTCGGCCCTGTATATCAAAGAATTTTTCTGGCTTTTGTGCCATGTGGATCCCTCCTCCGTCAAGCTGAACTCCTGTTGACGATGCTACCTCGTGTGGTGAGCCTGCCATCGAGAAAAACTCGAACGGTTCTGGTCGGTGCTGTACTTCCTGGTTGCTGTTGCCAGTTCGTTGATCTGGCGCATCGGGTACCAAGAAAGACGTCTCAATGCCGCAAAGCGAACGCTGACGGTACATGGATGAGGGTAACGATGTGCGGGTCGGGCACGCAACACCGTTCGATGCGCTGGCCTGAGCGGAGGGCTGCAGAAATAAAAGCGAGGTGCAAACCTCGACTAGTTCAACAGTCGAGGTTTGCACCTCGCATATGTGGGGTGAGTAACGGGGCTTGAACCCGCGACCTTCTGGACCACAACCAGACGCTCTACCGACTGAGCTATACCCACCACATCGAGTTTTCACTCGACGATGATTGTCTTTAGACAACGCCTTTCAGTATATCCGAGATTTTTTGTTTTGCCTAATCCGTCTCCTGAACAAGTTCTGGCTCGACGTACAACACGAGTTCATCGCGCACTTTCCGAGCCTCATCCACGCTCGGACCTGGGGGAGGGACCATGATTGCTTCACGGTAATAACGCAATTCGTTGATTGAATCGGTGATGTCGCCCAGTGCGCGATGGTTACCCAATTTTTCTGGGGATTTTTCGTAAGCGTATGGGTACCAGCGCTTGGCCAGCTCCTTGATCGAAGATACATCAACAATTCGATAGTGCAAATGAGCGGCCAATTGTGGCATCTCTTCTAATAGGAATCGCTGATCCTGCCCCACGGTATTTCCCGCCAACAGGGCAGTGCGTGGTTCTGGGCAGAACTTTTTGACGTACCCCAACAGCTGTTGTTCGGCTTCTTGGGCAGTGACGCCGTGTTCCCATTGTTCGGCCAGACCGTTTTGGGCGTGCATCTCCACAACAACTGGATCCATCTGTTCTACAGCGGCAGCTGGTGGCTTAATAATGATGTCGATGCCTTCATCCAGAATGTTCAGATCCGCATCCGTAATGATGATGGCTACTTCTACCAGGGCATCTACACCGGGGTATAGGCCAGTCATTTCAGCGTCTAACCAGACCAGGTTCCGGTCACGGTCTTTTGAGGCTTCAGAAGCCGGTTCGTAAGGTTGTGGTGTTGTGGTGTCCAAAATATTTCTCCTTGCTCCAGGTGTCGATGTTTAGCCTACCGATGTCCGGTGATACATTTATCCCCAACGTCATTGATATCAAACTGATCCATTGAAAGCTGTTGATGACCACCTTGGAACATGCCCGTCGGGGCACAACACATCACGCCTGGCCCGCAATTGTCGTCGGGTTTTTAGGGTCCTTAATCCTTTCCATTGGATCATGGTCAGTTGGCTGGGTCGCTCCCAACTCTGACATTAATTCCACCACCTGGCTGTCACCATTCCGTACCACAGAGCTGGGTGTGACCATTGGTACGATCCTGCTCACCGTCGGCGCCTGGGGCATGATCTGGGGCTGGCTGCGACTGGGGCGAGTGCTGCGACGACCGGCGCGCACCTTCAAAGGCAAATACGAATTCCCGCCGGAAAGTCTACGCATAATCAACTGGGCGGTGGGCATCTGGTCGCTGCCCCAGCTTTTTGCGTTGACCATTTTTTCCCGCGACATGTTGGCCTATCTCAACCAAGGGCGCCAGGTACTAGCCGGTCAGAACCCATATGAGTTGGGGATTTCGAATCTGCCCAATTGGTTCCAGTTGGGCACCGATACGATGTGGGCTGAAGACGCTACCCCCTATGGTCCGATGTTCTTATGGATCGAAGGCGCCGTCGTCGGCATTACCGGGATGGACCAACCCGATATTGCCATCTTTATGTTCCGGCTGGTATCGCTGCTGGGTGTAGCGATGATCATGTACTACGTGCCCAAACTTGCTGAAATGCAGGGCTGGGATCCGGCCCGGGCCCAATGGATTTCGGCGGCTAACCCGCTGTTTATCATCTCGTTTGTGGCCTCGGGGCACAACGATTCCCTGATGGTCGGGTTCATGGTGGCGGCCATCTACGCGGTGTGGCGTGGCCACGGTGTGCTGGCTGTTTTGATGATGAGCATTTCAATCGGCATGAAGGTTATTTCGATTGTGCTCCTGCCCTTTATCGGCCTGTGGTGGGCGGGACGCAACGCATCAAAAATTAAAATCTTCTGGTACTGGTGTATCACCCTGGGCCTGACCACCGCCATTATGTTGGCCGTGGGATGGATCAACGGCTACGGGCTGGACTGGGTCAAAGTCATTGCCGGCACCGGATCCATCTGGAGCTGGTGGTCGCCCATTGGTGCCGGGGGAGAACTCTTACGCGTTGCCGTGGTCGAACTGGGGCTGGGTGATGGCGAATGGGTCATGCCAACGGTTCGGCTAGCCGGGCGCGTGCTGTCCGTCGTCATTGTTTTGGTGCTGATGTTCGTGGGCAGCTATGACCAAATCCTGGCCCGAGCCACATGGTCATTTGCTGCACTGGTAGTGCTGTCACCGGTCATCCACCCGTGGTATCTGCTGTGGCTGCTACCGCTATTTGTCATGTTGGGCATCCGGTCGAACTGGCAGCTGCGCTGGGTCATCTTCACCGTCGCATTTTTCACCGCCTATGGTGCCGGCGACCAACTCTATGTGTGGCAATTCTTAGAGATCGGCGCCTGGATGCAAGCCCTGTCTTGGGGGCTATCGGTGCTGCTGGCCATCTGGGTGCTCTACTATGACCCGTGGACCTCACCAATGTTCAAAAACCAATGGCATGTGCGCCAATCCTGGCGACGCATGCTCTTGACTTACCAGCGCTGGAAACGTTCGCGCACCCAAGCGGGGCGCTGATGGGCAAATGGTTTGTCCCGTTGCGAATCGACACCGACCCGGGCCACCACATCCGGGTTGGCCTGGCCGCAGCCATCATCATTATGGTTGCCTCCTGGGGCGTTGGCTGGTTACCGCAAACCCAAAACTCCTGGTTCGCCGGCAGCACCCTGCTGAACCCGATACGCTTCTGGACCCCCGGCGTTACCGTGTGCGCCGTCGCGCTGGTCACTGGGGGACTGCTACTGGTCCGCTCCTGGCTTCGTCTCGGCCAGGCCCTCCAGCTGCCCTACACCACCGGTTCAGGGGCAACCAACGTTGGTAGCGTCAAAGAATCCACGCGCAAAGTGCGCATTAACGATCACAAGCTCACGGTGATCAACCGGGCAATCCTGTACTGGACCGTCCCGCTGATTTTCGCCTTTCCGATCATGTCGCGCGACGTGTTTTCCTATCTGGCCCAAGGCCGCCTGTTGCACGCCGGTCTAGACCCCTACGGCGAAGGCGTCTCCTCACTGCCCGGCTGGTTCATGATCGGTGCTGACTCCCTGTGGGCTCAATCCCCATCACCCTACGGCCCGGCCTTTCTGCTCATCTCACAATTCGTGTGGTTTGTGACTGATGGCGGACCCGAATGGGCCATCCTGTTGTTCCGTGTGCTCTTCCTCGCCGGAATGGCCATGTGCATGTGGGCCATTCCCCGCCTGGCCCGCCGTTTTGGTGTCCGCGGCGACTGGGCCCAATGGATCTTCCTTGCCAACCCCCTGTTTGGCTTATACATGATCGCCGGAGCCCACAACGACACCCTCATGCTCGGACTGCTGCTGACCGGCCTGTACTTCGTCAACCCGCACTGGGCGCCATTGAACCTCCGCAGACGACGCATCGTGTTGGGCTTCATCCTGCTGGGTGGCTCCATCGCGGTCAAACCCCTGACGGTACTGGTCTTACCCTTTGCTGGCATGCTGTTGCTCTGGCGGCCCCACACCAACATCTCCTATCGCGCCCGCATCGCAGTCTGGGCCAAATCCGTGATCGTCGTCGGGTTACTGCTTACCGTGTTGGGCGCCGTCACCGGGTTGTGGTTCGGCTGGATACCGGCCATGACCACCTCCGGCTCTGCTGCCTTCCCCTACGCCCCCTTCGGACTACTCGGCCTGGGCATCGGCTGGCTGGTTGACCTCATCTGGGGCACCGGCATTGAACCCGCCGCACAAGTGGTCTACAGTCTGGGCACCCTTGCCATCGCCGCGGTAACCACCTGGCTCGCCCTGCTACCGAAACCTAAACACCCGATCTTCTCGGCCGCCATTGTACTGACGACGGCGATCCTGGCCGCCCCCGTATTCCAGCCCTGGTACGTGTTGTGGGTTCTGCCGCTGTTCGTGATTGCCGGTGCCTGGCGCGGCTGGTCCTCATCGCTGTTGTACTTCCTGGTCGCCGTGTTGATCGTGGTCGGGGTGGTTGATCAGCTGGCCGTGTCGCAATGGATTCCACTGCTGCCCATGCGTGTTCTCACCGGAACCATTGGGTTGATTGGTTTGGCAATCCTGATTTTCTTCGATCCGCTGACCCGTCGTGCTTTCCCGCAAACGCGCAAGACAAATCAGCGTGTCGCCTAAACTTGTGGTTGCTTGACTGGTCAACTCATTGACGAAAAACGCATGATCGAACGCCTGGTAATCGGGCGGACTCCACGGCGTGAGGCTATGCGTCACTTGCGTGCCGAAGGGCTCTTGGGCATCTACCCGCACCTCGGCACATTCGTCCCAGAAGTTACGGTGCGTGAACTCCGTCAGATCTTAGAAGCTCGCTGAGTATTGGAAGGCTATGTCGTGGCTCAAACCGCACAGTCGAAGTCCGACGTCTTTTGACAAGACCTTATTGTGGCTTACAAAGAATTACAGACCATTGTTTATTCGGATAAGAATTTGCTCGAAGCAGCCAAGTGGTTATATTCGCGTAAGGAAGTAATCGAAAGATCAATGTTGATTCATGCTCTGAACGCAGGAAGGAGTGACGGATGGTCAAAGAATATATGACCTGGACATTGAGGCATGTTCCGAATTCCACGCGTGGTGAGTTCGTAAACATCGGAGTCCTGGTTGGTGGACTTGAAGATGACTGGGCCATCCGATTTGTAACAAACTTTCGGCGTGCGAACCGTCTCGGTGGGAGCGCAGAGAAACTATTGCCGATTCTAAAAAAGATTGCCGCATCACTACCAGGCGAAGTAGTCACGGGGCCCCGAGGTGAAATTGATCTGTTTGAAAATGGGCCGCAGTGGTCCGTTTCGGATGTTGAATATCTGAGAAAGCACCGCCAAAACGCGCTACAGATATCGGAGCCACGCCC
Source organism: Enteractinococcus helveticum (assembly GCF_020742345.1). Classification (GTDB taxonomy): domain Bacteria; phylum Actinomycetota; class Actinomycetes; order Actinomycetales; family Micrococcaceae; genus Yaniella; species Yaniella helvetica_A. The sequence goes on from NZ_DYXC01000118.1 coordinate 37,659, forward strand.
AACGTACGGGGAATCGGCTGATTCCTTAGCTGATCTTTTGTATGGCCATTTAGTACTTGAGCATGTTGGTGAAGCAGCCCAAAGAGCATTAACGCGCATGAGGAAACGGTATGAACATGCTCTGGACGTTGAAATCCCAACGGGGCTTCACTACGCCAAACACGTTTACGCAAATTTCGAGCATAGAAATGAAGTTTTTGACTTCGCCGTTCACGGTGATCACAACGTTAGGCAGCTGACTCATGCCATTAACTTCAGAAATCAAGATGAACGACGTATGCGAGACGCTGTTGATGCGTTGACACATCGTTTTACCCTCATCCGAGAAGGGGGCGCAGACATTCAGTTAAGTAGAGATGGCCATGTTCTTCCCTTCAATAGAGATAATAGGCTCTTCGTAGTACACAACGAACCACTGGAAAAACCACAAGCCCAGATTTTCACGAACGCCCAACGAGCTTGGCAGAAGATTGGAATTGAGAGCGTTTTCGAAGAAGAGTTAGTTGATCACCCGGAAAGAGCAATCGCAGCATAACCAGTAAAACGCGTATGTTCGTAATGACCATAACTAACGATGAGTCTTCGAGCTTCTTGAATGAGGCGTCCACTCTGGGGATGATCACTTCCCCCAGTCGCGGCTACAGTAACGGTGACTGTTAGCTCAATCTATGACGCTAAAATATAATTGATCTGCGACGAGGGGTTTATCCGAGTGTGGTTTTTGAGCCGACGTTTTACGCCAAACTTCTCAGCAGGTTTCAGCTCTCGGATCCGTGACGATCCTGCCCTTCACAGATCAGCCGCTTCTAGACTCACTGTCACGGGTCGGTGGTGGTCGTCGTCATGAGGCATTTCGTGTGAACGCGGTGGGTACACGGTGGATTCGGTGTTTCCGGTTTAAATAAGAACACCCTCACAAGAGCGAACGCTGTTGTGAGGGTGTGTTGCGCCCCAGGAGGGACTCGAACCCCCGACCTACGGATTAGAAGGCCGTTGCTCTATCCAGCTGAGCTACTGAGGCAACAGGGGTAGTCTACCTAAAATGTTGTCCACAACTCGAATTCGACATCCATGTTATCCACAGTTTAGCGTCCCCGAATCATCGGGAGTGCGCGTATCGCCTTGACTAAACACATATTCGAAGTGTGCTTCGGATAAGTGTTGACTGAAAGGATTGGAACATGAAAACCCAACTGACCGTTCGAGGCAATGTTGCTACCGCCCCGCGCCGATTCGTTACCGATGATGGCATGGCCATCGTCGAATTCCGTCTGGCGGCCACGGAGCGGTACTTTAACCGGCAATCTCAAGAATGGGAAGACGGCACCACATCGTGGTACACAGTGTCAGCTTTCCGGCGACTGGCCGAAAACGTCTTTCGGTCCTTCTCGGTGGGGGACCCAGTTATTGTGTCTGGCAAGCTGACCATCAAACAGTGGACCTCCAAAGATGAATCCAAAAAAGGTACCACCCCAGAGATTAATGCAGTGACCGCAGGACACGACCTGCTGCTTGGATTTACCGACTTCACTCGGTACACCAAATCTAAGTCACCGATCGTTGCAGAAGACTCACACGATGGCCCACTGATAGACCACGGGTGGGAAGAACCTGAAGCCCTATCGGCCTAATGTTCGCTAGGAAGTAGATCGGTTGCCGCGCCAAGAGAAGAATTACGTTCTCCCGCGGCGACCGACTACTGTAGAGCATATGGCCGAATTTATTTACCAAATGATCAAAGCTCGCAAAAAAGTGGGCGATAAAGTCATTCTCGACGACGTAACCATGTCCTTTTACCCCGGCGCCAAGATCGGTATGGTCGGACCCAACGGTGCCGGAAAATCAACCATCTTGAAAATCATGGCAGGCCTGGATGAGCCTTCCAACGGCGAAGCCTGGCTATCACCGGGCTACTCAGTGGGCATCCTGTTGCAGGAACCACCGCTGACTGAAGACAAAACAGTTTTGGAAAACGTGCAGGAAGGTGTTGGGGAGGTCTACCAGCAGCTGCAACGTTTCAACGAAATCTCGGCCGAAATGGCTGAACCCGATGCAGACTTCGAAGCCCTCATGGATGAAATGGGCAAACTGCAAGAAGCCATCGATGCTGCTGACGGATGGGACATCGATTCTCAGATCGGCCAGGCCATGGAAGCTCTCCAGCTGCCACCCGGCGATGAACCTGTCACCCACCTTTCCGGTGGTGAACGCCGTCGTGTCGCACTGGTCAAACTCCTGTTGGAAAAACCAGATCTGTTGTTGCTTGACGAACCGACGAACCACCTTGATGCCGAATCGGTTGCATGGCTTGAAGGTCACCTAGCCAACTATCCAGGCGCCGTCATTGCTATTACTCACGACCGGTACTTCCTGGATCACGTTGCCGAATGGATTGCTGAAGTCGACCGCGGTCGACTGTACCCCTACGAAGGTAACTACACGACCTACCTAGAAAAGAAACGTGAACGTCTGGATGTTCAGGGCAAGAAGGATGCTAAGCTTGCTCGTCGTCTGAAAGAAGAACTCGACTGGGTTCGCACCAACGCCAAGGGTCGCCAGGCCAAGCAGAAAGCTCGTCTGGAACGCTACGAAGAAATGGCCGCCGAAGCCGAAAAAACCCGTGTACTGGACTTCGAAGAAATCCAGATCCCACCCGGTCCGCGCTTGGGCAGCCAGGTGATCGAAGCCGACAACATCTCCAAGGGCTTTGACGGTCGTACCCTGATCGATAACCTCAGCTTCTCGCTGCCACCAAACGGCATTGTTGGCATTATCGGTCCAAACGGTGTCGGAAAAACCACGCTCTTCAAAACCCTGGTTGGGCTGGAAGAAATCGACTCCGGCAACCTGAAGATCGGTGAATCGGTCAAGATCTCCTATGTCGACCAGAACCGTACGAACATCGACCCTGAGAAGTCTCTGTGGGAAGTCGTCTCCGATGGTCTGGACTATATCCAGGTTGGCAATGTCGAGATGCCATCACGTGCCTACGTCTCCGCATTTGGTTTCAAAGGCCCAGACCAGCAGAAGAAAGCCGGGGTCCTATCCGGTGGTGAACGCAACCGCCTGAACCTGGCACTGACACTCAAAGAAGGCGGCAACCTGCTGCTGCTCGACGAACCGACCAACGACCTGGACGTCGAAACCCTGACCTCGTTAGAAAACGCATTGCTGGAATTCCCTGGCTGTGCCGTGGTCATCTCGCACGACCGTTGGTTCCTCGACCGTGTAGCCACCCACATGCTCGCGTGGGAAGGCACCGAAGAAAACCCAGCCAACTGGTACTGGTACGAAGGAAACTTCGAATCCTACGAAGCCAATAAGCTGGACCGTCTCGGCCCGGATGCCATCCGCGAAGCACGTGCCACGCACCGTCGTCTGACACGGAACTAGTCGCTCAATACGCAACTGCCCTGCACCTCTGAAACGTTGTGCAGGGCAGTTGCATTTAACGCCTGAATTATGACCTATTGCGAGGCTGGTGGTTCGGTTACATCTGTCAGTACGGGCTCGTCATCCGAGGTCTTGGGATCTTTGACGAACCACAGCAATACCAGCCCCAGAACCAACACAATGATGATTGCTGGAACCATCATTCGTGACTGGCCCGAGATGCCCACGAAGACTGCGATGAGCAGAGGGGTGAGAAATGAGACCGATCGGCCGGTCGTTGCATACAGGCCATACATTTCCCCGGCGGTTTGTGCTGTCGTCAACCGACCTAAAAATGCGCGGGACGAAGACTGGACAGGGCCGACAAAGAAACACAGGAATAGCCCCCAGATCCAGAATGCGAGCGTGCCGTTCTGGACAAAAATAATGACAGCCGAGACGATAAGCCCCAGCAGTGAGACCACGATGATGCGTTTGGGGCCGAAGCGGTCATCGAATAAGCCACCGACAAATGCGCCGGCGGCTGCCACCACGTTGGCGGCGATCCCGAAGAATAAAATCTGTCCGGGGTCCACCCCATAGACTGTGGTTCCCAAAATGGCGCCGTAAGCAAAGACCGCCCCAACGCCATCACGAAAGATCGCTGAGGCGACAAAGAACCAGAAGGTATTGCGTCGGTGCTTCCACAGTTCCACGATGGTGTCGATCAACTGACGATATGACCGCACGATCGACACACGTCGGGCTGTTGGTTGTCGTCCGGTGGTTTCCCGGTTTCGCATCACGATCAAGATCGGTAGCGAGAATGCCAGGAACCACAGGGCGGCAAACACAGCGACCATGCGGATGTTCATTGCGTCGTCGTTCGTAATCCCGAACCAGTGGGCATCACCACTGATGAATCCGACATAAGCCAATAGCAGTAAAAAGATCCCACCCAGATAGCCAGCACCCCAGCCAAGACCTGAGATGCGCCCGATCGTTGACTGGGTCGCGATGTTGACCAGCATCGCATTGTACTGGACGCCGGCAAATTCGAAGAACACGTTGCCGGCTGATAACAGGATGACCCCCAGCAGGAGGTAGGACTCCTGGGGTTGGACGAAGAAACATGCGGCCATGGTTGCAATGACCAGCCCGGTGTTGATCCCCAACCACATGGTGCGTCGGCCGTCGTTATCGGCGCGTTGCCCAATGACCGGTGCGGTCAGCGCAATGATGACCCCGGCGATCGCGTTGCCAGCGGCCAGCCAGGAGGTGCCGCGATCATCAGCGCCAAAAGATTCGGATGCCAGATAGGTCCCGAACACAAAGGTGATCATGACCGCGTTGAAAGCCGCGGACCCCCAGTCCCACAACGCCCACACGGTTACGTGCGAGCGTTTGATCCGCGGTTGGTGCCCGGAAGGAGATGTGGTGACGGCTTCAGACATGTTCGCATCCTAACCATTGCGGGGTGGCGTCCAGGTAAACACGTGGTGACCTGGCAGTTTGTTGTGGGTCAGTCATATTGTGGCAGTCGGATCATGCCCTCCTGTGCGACGGTGGCGACCAGGTCGCCTTCGATGGTGTAAATACGGCCGATGCCCAGCCCGCGTGCTGATTGTGCAGACGGGGACTCTTGGACGAACAATAACCAGTCATCCAGGTTGAAAGGCCGATGGAACCACATGGCGTGGTCTAGAGAGGCCACCGATTTATCCGGTTGGCTCCAGGTGATTCCGTGGTTCCGGAGGACTGCTTCTAGGATCGTGTAGTCGGATGCATATGCCAGTCCGGCGGCTGCGACGTTGGGGGACACATTGACCGGGGTGAAGGTTTTCATCCACACAATATTCCGGTTGACCTTTTCTGCTGCCGGGCGTAAAAACATCGGCTCGTAGGCATAACGAATGTCAAAGGGACGGTTATAGGCCAGTTCTTGAGCTGCGGGATCATCGATCATGCCCACCAGGGCGGAAATTGGTGGCAGCCGGTCGGGGTGCGGGATACCTTCGGGCATCGGCTCATAGTGTTCAATGCCACCGGATTCGGTCTGAAAGGAGCAGGTCAGCGACAAAATGACTTTGTCATGCTGGGCGACCTCGACATGGCGGACGGAAAACGAGCGACCGTCACGGTGGTGATCCACGGTGATGTGTAACGGTTGGGTCGCATCCCCGGGGCGGATGAAGTAGCAGTGCATCGAATGCAGGAACCGATCGGCATCAACCGAGTGGCTGGCGGCAACCAGTGATTGGGCCATGACCTGGCCACCAAAGACACGACCACCGGTCTGTGGCGGTGTGTGCCCCACAAAAGTGCTGGCGTGTTCATCGGCGTCAACACGCTCGAGTTTCAACACATCACGCAGAATGTCGGTGGGATCATCAGGATATGGGGTATTTGCCATGTGCGCCTTTCAGATGGGTTTTGTTCATACTCTAGTGCTGTCAGCTCAATTGCGGGCAGACCTTAGCGACCCTGTGGGCGTGCTGGGCATAATTGTTTCCATGGAACACGTCTTGCCCTTCGCTTCGCTGAACTCCGTCAAAGACTTACAAAGCTTTGTGACCCGGGCAAAAACCCTGGATACCACCGGCGTACGGTTCGTGGTGACCGGTAACGTACTGGCCGCCTCGGTATCAGTAATGCACCCGGCAGGACTCGGCGATGGCGTACCAATCGTTATCGGTCTGCGCACCTTCGCCTTGGATTTTTCTAACCACCCACGTTTTGAACTGGATTCGGTATTTGCCATGGACGCGGTGACCGATCGGACCCATCGGATGATTTCGTCAGATTCGACGGCCTTCACGCTGCCACCGTCTGAGATTTCGGTGACCTGGACTGCCTTGAATCCTCCGCGCTCCGGCTGGACTCCCGCCGCAGTGGTCGACGACGCCGACATTCGCAAGCTCGCACGTAACGGGATATCCAAGGTCTCCGAGGGCCTGCCGTCAACTCCCGGGGCACCACTGTTGGCGCAGGTGCGATCAGCGGTATGGGGTGAACAAATTGGCGATCCCGACCACGTGGAGTTCCCTGCCGGGGCCACCCTTGGCGCCCACAGTTTGGGATTCCTTTTGCCGCGCGGGGAGACGACCATCTCGACGGCAGGCCACTGGGTACGACTGACCAGCACCGGCGGGCACGTGTTAGCCCGTTCGGCAGTGGCCCTATAGTTAGTGGCGGTTTTGCATTGCCCGAGCAGCGCGCTGGAAGTAATCCCACATGGTGTCGTCGTGCAGGGGTGACAGTTCCAGGGTATCCATGGCATTGCGCATGAACCGCAGCCAGGTCTCACGGGCTTGAGTATCAATGTGGAAGGGCATATGTCTGGCGCGCAGGCGCGGGTGCCCCCGTAGCTGGGAGTAATCGGTGGGCCCACCCCAGTACTGGATCAAAAACAGGCGCAGCCGTTCTTCGGCCGGGCCAAGGTCTTCTTCGGGATACATCGCCCGGAAATCCTCGTCGTCGGCAACCTGCTTGTAGAACTCTGCGGTCAGTTTGCGGAAGGTCGGTTCGCCACCGACCTGATCGTAAAACGAGGTTTGTTCCGCCGGAGCATTCGTTCGCTGAGCCGTTTTGGCGGCAGCCTGCGTTTGCTCGGCACTTGCGTTGGGATCTTCTTGCTTATCATCCGGTGCAGTATGCTGTGCGGCAATATTGGCACGGCGGTGGTGTTCGGCCTCATATTCGGCACGAATCGCGGCCAGGCGGGCGTCGTCATTGCCGGTAACCTGCGAGGGCTTTTTGGACTGACGTGGTTTCAACACGGCAATCGGTGCGCCCAGACGAGAAGAGAATTTGGGTAGCTCAGGCATTTGATGCTGATGCGGGATCTCAATGGTCACCGGGAAATTCACGCTGCGGGCAATAAAACACTGCCGGTGTGCTTCCTCGTGCAGTTCACGAGCACGCGGTAGTTGCATCGCATCGGCCACCCAGACCTCCGGGTGCAGGGTCGCCGAGGTGACCTGACCACCCTCGGCGCCGGCCTCAAGCGTCAATTCGCCGCGCACCATGATTTTTTCCACCTCAAGTTCGGCCTGGCCTGCGACATACAGGTACGACAGAATGTGGCATTCGGCCAGCGCAGCCAGCAACAGGTGCTCTGGATTCCAGCGGGCAGCATCCCCGTGGAACGGTTTGGCAGCCGAGCCCAGGAGTTCACCGGGCCCATCGGCCTGTATGACGACGTCGCGACTAAACCCCCGGTCCGGGTGCGGACGGGTCGTATCGGTGTTCCATTCGGCGCGTAAAGAAAACTCGTGTTGCACATGCTCAGTCTAGTTCAGCAGTTGCGGCGCGGTTGCGCATTGCACCAGGCGGCGAACACTTAGACTGGTGGGCATGAATTTGGTTGAACGCTCCGAAGTCACCGAGACCATCCTGGATACCGCTTCGCTGCGTGCCGCAGTCACCGCCGCAGACGCCGGCGCTGTTGTTGTATTTGAGGGCGTGGTGCGTGATCACGACCCGGAAGCCACCGGCCAGGTGACCGGACTGGAATATACGGCGCATCCGGATGCCACAACGTTCTTGCGCGAGATCATCGCCGAAGCCAACACCGAGGTACACAACGAACTGGACCACGGTCCGCTCCCGGTCCGTGTGGTCGCCGCCCACCGGATTGGTCACCTCGAGGTGGGAGATACCGCACTGTTTGTGGCGGTCTCGGCCGCCCACCGTCAGGAAGCCTTTGCGGTGTGTAGCAACGTGGTGGAAGAAATTAAAGCCCGCGTGCCGATCTGGAAGTTGCAGTTCGGAGCCGAGGGCAGCACCTGGGTTGGGATTTAACCACCGGCAAAGGGCGGCAGCACATCCACGGTCGCACCGGATTGCAGAGCAGTCTGCTCGGTGGCCCGTGCGCCGTCGACCAGAAATGAGCATCGCGAAATCACCTCGGCGGTTGTGCGCGCATCGGACAGTTGCGTGACAACATCTGCCACGGTATCGGCTTGCAGTTGGAGTTGTTTGGTGCCGACGACGTCGGCTGCGGCGGCAAAAAGACGAACGGTAATCATAGGGCTATGTACTCGACAGTTCCTTCAGCGGCCACGCCGTCCACATTGGGTGGGACGTGCAGCAGACCGGTGGCCTGGGCCATTTTGGCGGCCAAGTGTGAATTGGATGGTAGCGGGGTGGCACGATCGTTGTCATCAACCGTGGCCAGCATATAGTAGTGCAGGTCTTTGGGAGTGCGCAGTGCTTGGGTGGTCACCACATGATGGGTGCGCGGGTGCGGTGCTTGTCGCTGCATCTTTTTGATCCCGGGGATCACGAAGATCTGTAGTGACACAAATACTGCCACCGGGTTACCAGGCAACGACCACACCGGGGTACCGGCCGGGGATAGGCCAAAGCCTTGGGGTTTGCCTGGGCGGATATTGACCTCGCCGAACCGGATGGCCTGGTCTGGGTCCTCGTGCTGCCAGGCGGACAGCACGTAGTTGGAAATGTCGTGGGCGCCCACTGACGCGCCGCCGGTCAAAATGATCGCATCCACGGAATGCTCCACCTGGGCGATTGTGTGTTCCAGGCTGGCTGCTGAGTCGCGCACCCGCACCTGGTGGGTTGCTTCGGCACCGAGGCTTTCCAGTGTTGCAGCCACCAGCGGGGCATTGGAATCCGGAATCTGGCCGTGTTCTAACGGGGTGCCGGGCGAGACGAGTTCATCGCCAGTGGAGATAATGGCAACCCTCGGTTGGCGGGCCGTGTAGACGCTAGCGGTACCGGTGGCCGCAATAGCCCCGATGTGATTCGGGCGTAGGAAGGTCCCGGCTGCGGCCACAATGGACCCGGCCGCGGTGTCTTCTGCGCGTTTGCGGATGTGCCGATTAGCTTCGGGTATGTGATCAAACGTAATTTCTGTGGGCACATCCTGGGTGGGTTCGTGGAAGAACTCCAGCGGCACGATCGTATCGGCGCCTTCGGGGACCGGAGCGCCGGTCATGATGGCTGCGGCCTCACCGGAGCCGATGGACTCTTGCTGACGATGCCCGGCCGGGATGGTCTTGGTAACCGGCAGTGTCCCGGGGGTGAAGTCCTGCAGGCAGATCGCATACCCGTCCATGGCCGCGGAATCCCAGGGTGGCAGATCCACGCTGGCGGTCACATTAGCCGCCAGCGTCTGTCCCAGAGCCTCGTTGAGTGGCACCTCGGTAACCCGCAATGGGCTGATCAGGTGCAAAATCCGCGATAAGTGCTCTTCTTGGGTGATCATCTCAAGCTCGTTTCACTGGTGACTGCCGGGGTGTTCAACGCTTGGACACCACCATCAAGATACCCCACAACCTCATGTCCAGCAGCCGCCAGACGTTGGGCTGCACGAATCGAGCGCGGTCCAGTACGACACAGCGTCACAATCCGCTGACCAGCAACCGGTGCAAAATGCTGCAACTGATCAAATGGCACATGCACGGTCACCAACGGTGCCGGGAACTCGGCAACCTCATCGGCCCGGCGCACATCCACCACCGTCGTCGTGGCATCCAGCACCTGTGGCGTCACCGCTCTGACACGGATCGTTTCTCCTGCCTCGGACGGCGCCAGTGGGATCTCCGTGGTCGTCATATCCAGGGTGTCGATCACCAACATCCGCCCCAGCAGCGTTCTACCCACGCCCAGCAACAATTTAATCGCCTCAGTGGCCAACATGGTACCCACCATCCCGGCCACCGAGCCCAGAATCCCCATCTCCGCACATCCCGGGGTGGCACGCACCTGGGTGGTATCTGGGAAAATATCGGTTAGCCGGATCGCCGGTCCATAGGTTCCAGCCGCATCAAAGATCGTCACCTGTGCTGACCACTGCATCAGCGCACCAAAAACTACCGGGACCCCAAGATCAGCAGCTCCGGCATCCACAATAAAACGGGTATCGAATGAGTCAGAACCATCGATCACCACATCCGGACGCACCGGACCCACCACCTCGGCAAAATTCTCGCCCAGGCGCACCCGGTGACCAACCATCTCAACCTCAGGTGCGATACGCTGCCCGGCAGCAACAGCCGAGTCCACCTTGGGCTGGCCGATCCGCTGTACCGAATGCAAAATCTGACGGTTGAGATTCGACAATTCCACCACGTCGTCATCAAATACATCAATGCGTCCCACCCCGGCAGCCGCAAGATACGGGATCACAGTGGAACCCAGCCCGCCGGCCCCCACCACGGCCACGCGCGCGCCGGCCAGTCGGGCAGCACCGCCATCGCCAATCTCAGGTAAGCGACGATGCCGGGCCGTTCTGGAACGGATAAAATCTGGGCCAATATTCATGCTCCAAGCCTAACAATGTGCTGCCATAAAGTAACCGGCAAACGTTAGGATGGACACATGCGTTCTTCACAAGCTCGAATCCGGGTCGCCCGCGTCACCAAAGACGGCGGCCGAACGCACCGTGCCGACACCCTGGCGGTCGAAGAGCCACTGGAAATCCGGGTCAACGGCCAGCGCCTGGCCGTAACCATGCGCACCCCCGTCCATGACTTTTCCCTCGCCGTGGGTTTTGCCCTCTCCGAGGGCATTATCAACTCCGCCGACGACGTCGCAAATGTCCGGTACTGCCAAAAAGATAGTGGGCCCAAAGGGCTCAAACCCGCGGGCCAACTGCCCCCGGATGTTGATGCTTCCGCTGCGCTGGCCATGCCACTGACGCTGGGCACCTTTGCCGGCGCCCAGGAGGACACCTCAGATAACGTCGTGGACATCACCCTGGCACCGCATGTTCCGCCGCCTGCCAGTGCGGCACAACGCCAACTGGTGGTGAACTCCTCCTGCGGGCTGTGCGGTCGTCAATCGATTGATGATGTTCACCAAAGCGGCTGCTACCCACTCGATGAGCGCTCAAACTTCACGCTTGATGAGCACACCGTGATGAGCCTGCCTGATCAGCTCAGTCAGGATCAGAAAGTCTTTGCCAAGACCGGTGGGCTGCACGGTGCCGGGCTCTATGACGTCGACACCGGCGAAATTCTTGTGGTTCGTGAAGACGTCGGCCGGCATAACGCCGTCGATAAAGTTCTGGGCTGGGCTCTGATGCAAGGTTTGTTGCCGCTACGTCGTCATGTCCTGGTAACGTCATCGCGCGCCAGCTTTGAGCTCGTGCAAAAAGCCGCAATGGCCGGTGTACCGATGATGGTGGCAGTTTCTGCGCCGTCGTCGTTAGCTGTGGAGCTCGCCCGCGAATCCGATATGACCCTGGTGGGCTTTACCCGCGGCCATCGTTGTGTCATCTATGCTGGCGAAGATCGCATTGTGCCGCCCGAAGTCATTGCCGACGACGTCGCAGTCGCTCAGTAACTCAGAGATATCGAGTGAACCGCACTAGACAGTAGTAATCCTGGGCGCAACCCGTGCCCGGCATTTTGTGGATAAGTGTTGACGGAGGAACGAATACTACTTGAATTGTCCACAATTCGGTGATCAGACCTAGTGACTCTGTTTTATAAGCGCTAATTTATGGGGACAGTCTTTTCCGAACTGATTAAAGGCGTCACTCATGAAATCATCCTCGAAGAAGTCTGCCGTCAAGTGGCTGCTGGGCGGTTTTACTGCGCTTATCCTCACCATTTCGCTAACCGGTTGCTCCCAGACAGCTGAGGAGAGCCCGGAATTAGAAAAGACCACTGATGCTTCGCTGGCCGAGACGGCCGAATATGTTCCAGCTTCAGCGGACGGACCAGCACAAAACGTCCCTGAGCCTCGGCTACCCGTCTCAGCAACTGAGAATTCGGAGGATGGTGCCAAAGCTACGCTGGAATATTTTTGGGAAGCAGAAGCATTTGCCAGCCTGACGGGTAATGGTGATTCACTCGCTGTCGTCTCTGATGATAGTTGTGCGTTTTGTCATGAATCAATCGACGGATGGCCCAAAAATTACGAAGACGGATATTGGTCTGTCTTACACGGTGACATCATAGTTAACGTAACTGAAGTCGTTACTTCAGAAGAGGATGACGAGGAAGAATCGGTAGCTCACATCTATTTCGAACTCACAGAACCAGCTACAGATTTTTATAATGAAGAAGGCAAGCATTTGGAGGCGAGTTTCGACGAGACCGATACGCAAGATTGGTTCGCAATATTAAACTATGATGCCACCGCGCAGATTTGGAAGGTCGAGTGGTTAGGCTTCGAAGACGACGTGGTCTGGGAAGAATAATGCGGAGCTCAATTAGACCACGCCTTACATTGCATGTCTGGCTTGCGATATTCATTTGCTTGGTGGTCACGTTGGCGGTTGCAGAAGCTTCCACAGCGGATTTTGAAGGTGATACTCAGGGTAAGTCCATACAGGTTCGAAAAGACGAGCGCCGAACCATACAAAAGGGAACTACTGTTAAAAGGATCGTGCCGCATTCTGGATCACGCTCAAGTGCCAAAACCAGTCACCACAACAATTCTTCAGCAACGAGTTCAGTTACGAATAGCACACCAGTTGAAGAAGAATGCCGAAACAGATCACACAGATTAGCTGCCATGATCGACCCGAATTTTGAGTGTGACCCAGCTATTCCTCCAGAGATGTCAGGCAGACCAGCTTCAAGGCCCAGTGTGGAGACGGAACCTCAGTTTATTGAAGAAGTAGTAGAAATTGTTATCACTACTTCCGACCTGATGGAGCTCATTCCGTCAACTCCTCAAATCGTGATGGACAGAGGTCCGTTCGGGTTGAAGAATGCGCACACTAACTTCTATGCGAGTAATCACCAGGCCCAGACGGTCACGGAAACCATGTTTGGTCAGGAAGTCACCATCGTTGCCACGCCCATTGAATATCGATGGGACTATGGTGATGGCAATACGTTGACCACACAGACACCCGGTCGTCCAGTCGA
>NZ_DYXC01000119.1 GCF_020742345.1 Enteractinococcus helveticum
AGTCGATCGAGTAGAACAACAGATGCAGGCTGCCGGGCGTCGCAGAGCATCAGCACGTCTGATCACATCGGTGACAGTCATTGCAGCAGCCACAGATGAAGCAGCCTATGATCGCTTCCGCGACTACAGCCAATACGTTGATCAAGACGCGGCCCTTGCCCTGTTTGCTGGCTGGACGGGCTTGGACTTATCGAAATATCAGCCAGACGACGTATTGCAAGACGTACATATTGAGGGCAACCGTTCTGCACTGCAATCCTTTACCTCAATGGACCCAGACCGCGCATGGACCATCGCCGATCTGGCATCATATATGTCCATCGGCGCTCGCGGACCGGTGATCATCGGTTCCGGCAAGACCGTCGTTGACGAACTGGAACGATGGATACAAGAAGCTGGTGTTGACGGCTTCAACGTTGATTACGCACTACGCGGCCCGGATATGACGGCGTTCGCCAAGTTTGTCACCCCCGAACTGCGAGCACGTGGACACCTAACCCCGGCACCACCGGTCGGGTCTGATCATCAAACCCTTCGCGGTCGAATTTTCGGTACCGACTGGCTGCCACAAGACTCCACCGGGGGCGCATATCGTAGGGGTCAATAAATGGCGGCCGACACCTTGAGCATGACACGGGTATCGCGGCCTCGGGAGTGACCACATTAGACTGGTCTAGGTGACCGATCAAGCCAGCTTTCAGAGTCCAACACATATTCACGTTCGTGGCGACCGGGTCAATAATCTGAAAAATATTGACGTCGACATTCCACTGAATCAGCTGGTGGGCATCGTTGGCGTATCTGGTTCAGGCAAGTCGTCGCTGGCCATGGGCACCCTCTATGCCGAAGGTTCCCGTCGATACTTGGAAGCCCTATCGACCTATACCCGACGCAGAATGGCAGCCACCGGGCGGGCAGCGGTGGATTCAGTCAGTCATATCCCACCGGCACTGGCCCTACGGCAGCGGCCGGGAGTCGCTGGTGTGCGATCCACATTTGGCACCTCAACAGAGCTGCTCAACATTGTGCGGCTGATCTTCTCACGCTTGGCCGAACACCGTTGCCCACACTGTGGCACCTATGCTTCGGCCACCATCAACGTAGCGCTGGAACATCCCATCACCTGCACCCATTGCGGCCAAGACTTTTACGCACCAGGTGCCGAAGACCTAGCCTTCAATTCCGCCGGAGCCTGCCCGGAATGTGCCGGCACCGGGATCACCCGGCAGGTGGATGACGCCAGCCTGGTACCGGACCCAACCAAAACCATTGACGAAGGTGCCGTGGCACCCTGGAACCAATTTGGGTTCAACGTCCAACCCCAAATCGTGGCCGAATTCGGCGTGCGAATGCAGGTACCGTTTCGCGAACTCACCGTTGCAGAACGCGAGATCGTCTTCAACGGTCCAGAGGAAAAGAAAGCCATTACGGTGACCAGCCGCAAGGGTGTACACGATCTGGATTTCACGTTCCGCAACGCCAGACTCACTGTAACCAAAGAACTCGAACGTGCCACCGACGCCCGAAGATTGCAGCGGGTGTCAAAATTTCTTGTCGAAAAAATCTGCCCGATCTGTCACGGCACCCGGCTTTCACCACGGGCACGCGAACCCCGCATTGGTACCCAAAACCTCGCCTCAATCTCAGCACTTCCTCTCCACGATCTACTCGATTGGGCGGCCAGCCTGGAACTGCCCAACCAACTCACCGAGCTTGGAACAGCCCTGGTGGCCACACTGCAAGACATGGGCAAACGGCTCCTGCAGCTGGGGCTGGGGTACCTTTCCCTTGATCGAGCCTCGTCCACCTTGTCCAATGGTGAACGCCAACGCGCCCAATTGGCTCGAGCAGTGCGCAATGAAACCACCGGTGTGCTGTACATCCTGGATGAACCATCCATCGGGTTACACCCCGCCAATGTCGAAGGTCTGATTGGCGTGATGCACGATCTGCTCCACGAAGGCAATTCGGTGGTGTTCGTGGATCACGATGTCGCCGTGATCCAGGCTGCTCAGCATCTCATTGAAATTGGCCCGGGCTCTGGAGCCCACGGCGGCACCATTGTCACCACAGGCACACCCGAAGAAGTCGCCAGCCAATCGGCGTCAGCCATTGGTCGGCACTTATGTGGCCCACAGCCCATCGAACGTTCCCATCCGGAACCAACCGGCTGGATTTCGTTACAAACCACCCCGATCCACACCGTTGCTGCACTGGATGTCAGCTTTCCTACCGGTGTGCTCACCGTGGTCACCGGCGTATCCGGCTCCGGGAAAACCACGTTAGTACTGGAATCCTTGCTGCCTGCACTCAACGGTGACACCCCGGAACACGTCGAACACATCGCAGGGGATATCGACCGGACTGTGCTGGTGGATGCCACGCCCATTGGCATCAACATTCGATCCACCGTGGCCACCTATTCAGGCATTATGGACCAGCTGCGCACCGAATTCGGCAAGCTCAGTGACCATTACACTGCAGCCGACTTCTCCTACAACACCGGCTCACTGAAATGCCCAGAATGCGACGGGAACGGTCAGATATCATTGGACGCCCAGTTCTTAGCCGACGTCCACATGACGTGCCCGACCTGTCACGGTACGCGATACCGTCCAGAGGTTGCCGACATCCAGTTGGAAGGGCATTCATTGCCCCAGATCCTGGCGCTGACCGCAGCAGAAGCCGCAGACCTGTTCGCAGAATATAAGCGTATTGTTCGCAAGCTCAACGTGCTGATTGATCTGGGCTTGGGCTACTTAACCCTGGGCGAAGCTACCCCTGCTTTGTCAGGTGGTGAAGCCCAGCGGCTGAAGTTATCCACCGAATTGGGACGGAATCAGCAGGGCACACTTTTTGTTCTGGACGAACCCTCGGTGGGTCTGCATCCCGACGATGTCGCAGTATTAGTTGGCGTGTTGGATCGGCTCATCGCACGTGGCGCCACGGTCATTGTGATCGAACACGATCTAGACATCATTGCCGCAGCAGACTGGCTGATAGATCTCGGCCCCGGCGGTGGTGCCGACGGCGGTCGTATTGTTGCCACCGGAACCCCGGACGACGTCGCAGCGACTGATACCCTCACCGCAACCTACCTGCGCGCCCACCTGGCTGCCCACCCGTGAGGATCACCGCGGTCAATCGCACCATTCGGAGCGGCGAATTGCAGCCATCGGGTGGTTCAAGTGCTGCCACGTCGACTTCACCGTCAGCCTTCGAGCGCGTCTGGATGATGGTGCCGCGAGTGTAACACTCGGACGACGAGCAATTCGCTTATTTGGGTCTGCTGGTAAAAGAGTCCGTAGGGAAATTGTCGCATTCGTGTTCTCCGGAGATCTTCGAACCCTTCGACCGGCGGTGAACCCTTGGGGAACGCGATGATCCGCGCGATAACAGCGTCGATATCGTCGAGGAAGCGCGCGCTCAGCTCGTGATCGATATCCCTGTAGTAGTCGACGGCTTTTTCAAGGTCGGTCACCGCCTGCGGCGTGAGGACAATCTTCAACGCTGGCCTCGAAGAC
Source organism: Enteractinococcus helveticum (assembly GCF_020742345.1). Taxonomy (GTDB): domain Bacteria; phylum Actinomycetota; class Actinomycetes; order Actinomycetales; family Micrococcaceae; genus Yaniella; species Yaniella helvetica_A. Next base: position 3,525 of record NZ_DYXC01000119.1, read on the forward strand.
TCCCGCGGACGTCGGTCCAGTCGCGTAGGGAGACAGGGTCCGAAGGGACGGCGTCAAGGGCTGCTACCAGTGCTGCCTTCTCCTCTTCGGTCGGCCTATAGACCGGTTCCCCGAAGTATCTACGTAGTGCTTCCTGAATAACTTCTGAACGGCTGCGGTGCTCGACGGCACGCGCCTGTTCCACCATCTCATACAACTCTTTTGGAAGGGTCACCGTCACTTTTTCCACTGTCATATGTACCTCCTTGGTATGAAATAATCATACCAATGGCCAATGCGGTTATGGAATCGAGATTTGCCTGCCTACATCCGGACAGGTTTACCCAACCAGAGTAAAAATAGAGACGACGACAGACACCCTGTATCCGAGGTCATTTGAAAAGGACTCCAGCAGAATGCACGACGTGAGTAAAGTACCGCCCTTGAACCTGGGGGACCTGCGCTTTGAAATCACGACACAAACTCGAAAGCGACTCTTTGGACGCCGTCCAAAGGTCTTGTTGATGGTCCAGGTGTCGTTATCCGGTTACCGGATGGAATTCGACTCACGAGAGATACTCGATCTGGCCAACGGGCCACTCATTATTGAAGCGGTCTCGGCGAGCCCTGACGGGGATTATTTTCTGGCTTCACCTGCTGTCATCGAACCAAGCAGTGCAGTAGGTGCTAGCTTGCCAGGACACGAAAACAGCGCTGATAGTTTGCTCGTAATGCGCGGCAACGGTGTACTGGCAAAATTATCAGGTGCGCAGCAGGAGGAACTCATCGCTTGGCTGCAGTCGGTTGAGACTTAGCCCCGCATTGTTCCACCGAACGTCAAGAGATCCTTGATGTGATGAGGGTCCGATGACTCCCGAAATGCTTGGGCTTACCGGCACGCGTTAAGAGCAGCCGTGGTCATTGCATCAGTGATCTCCATAGACTTTGAGCGGTGCATGACTTTCATAGCAAAGATCACTAGTGTCTCGTCGTAGTGTTTGGTGATCGCTCGATAGTTGCCGATGCGATAGCACCAGTGGCCACGGAGTTGGTCCGGTGGAGACGGGCTTTGGGCGGGCTTCAGAACCGGAAGCGTCGGTGACCAGTTGGGCCCGATACGACCACGCTGATGTGTGGTGCCCCGGTTATCACCACGCTGGTAGCTCGATGGGATCGTGAAGGCTGCGACCCATCGCCAGATTCGCGACGAAGGGTATCCCCATCAACCTCAAGGTGGCGTTGCGTAACCATAATTGTCGGCGATTAGCAGGTGCGAATGCAGAGTCTAATCGCAGGGCAGCGTCTTGTTTTTCTTCAATCATGGGACGTAACTGCTGCTCATAGGCCGCGAAAGCCCGGCCGTAGTTGCCTTGAGTATGGCGCAACTGAGCGGCCAATATATAGGCTTCAACCATGGCTAGCGCGGAGCCTTGACCGGCCAGCAATGAGGGTGCCGCCGCGGCATCACCCAACAGCGCGATGCGACCGCGTGACCACTCCGGCATACGTATCTGACTCGCCCGGTCCATATAGAAGGTCTTCGCCTGTGGGAGTTGTTCAAGAATGCCCGGTACTTCGCCACCAATATGGCTCAATCTGGTGCGCAATAACTCGTGTTGGGCTTCAACATCGTGCAGCGGTATTGGCCGGTCGTCGCGGAAAGTAAACAGCACCAGGGTGGTGTCATCACGCAGCGATACGCGCAATGTTTGCACCCCGATGGTTGTTTGGGTGACGGCGACCAACTCGTTGCGCGGGCGGTAACCTTCGAGTTCGAGTGCACTCACCATCAGGCCCACGTGGCGTTCGAATTTGGCTTCGGGACCAAACACCAGCGACCGCACCTTCGAATGCAATCCATCGGCACCAAAGACCAGATCAAAGTCGCGGGGTGGGCCGTGTTCGAATTCGACGTGAACTCGTTGTCCGTCGTCATCCAATGCTGTCACCGTGTCCCCGAAGATGGTTTCGACCTCGTCGTCGAGGCGATCATAGATGGCGGCAGACAGATCTGAACGGGCAATGGAAACGTATCGACCGCCGGTGGCATCAACAATTTTTGCCGGATCGACGCGAGCAACTATGTTACCGGTGGCAGAGACCTCGCGCAGCTCCTTGATGACATAACCATCGCGCATGAGCCGCGGTACGATGCCCATGCGTTCGGCGACATCAAAACCGGCACCCCAGAAGTCAACTAGGTACCCGCCCTTGCGCAACTGTGGGGAAGCCTCGAACAGTGTGACCTCATGCCCGTCCCGATGGAGCCAGTAGGCCAGGGTGGGGCCGGCGATACCCGCCCCGACGATCAAGATCCGCATGGTATTCCCCTCATAACGGCGTCGTCGTTTCAATCGTAGTTGGCAGTGGGCTAGTTGTCTTCCACGGCAGAAAATGGCAGATCGTGTTGGTTGGCAAATTCCAGCCATTCGGCGGTTGAATATTTGGCGAAGTGCTCGGCCAGTGTCACAAAACTCTCGCCCAGCAGAGCCGTGAGCCTGGTGTGAAAGTGCGGTTCGAGTGCTGCCACAGCAATCCAACCGTCCTGGGTTTTATAGATTGCATACTGTGGGTGAGCGCCGGACAGGATCTCGCCCGGTGCGGTAGCCCCGATGCGAAATGCTTCGGCAGCCTCGTCCACCCCCTGTTTCAGCCCGATTCTTCGGTGCACGACGACGTTGTTCCCGTTGGCTTGAGCCTGCTCCCGCTCCCGGAGTGCATCCAGTGCGGCAATCGTGGCCTGGTACCCGCCAATTAGATCGGCCCATGGCACACGAGGCACCTGCGGGGAAGCCAGCACACCAGCCGCAGCCTGATAGGTCAGATCATGTCCCGGGGCGTTGGGTGCTTCAAGATCACCAATAATTTCAATGTGCGCAACACCAGCCTGTCGAACCAGGTCATACAGGCCAAGCCGCTCGGCTGCGCTGGGCCGCATCGAGGAGATGAGCATGTCCGCGTCGGTGAGTAATGCGACGAACCGAGCTGTGCCGGGCTGGGTCTTCAGATCCAGGGCCTCAATGGTTTGTCCCTTATTGAGCGCTTGATACCACTGTGGAAATGCTTGCACTGCATCACCGGTCGGCGGCTCAATTTTGATAATCGACGCCCCGAGCCGTTGCAAGTGCCGTGCAGCCAGTGGTCCCGGTAGGTTGGTTGCAAGGCTGACAACACGAACCCCGGCCAAGCTGTCGGAATAGTGCGCAAACATTTAGGAGGCGGCGGACTCAGGGGCAACGCTGAGTTGCCAGGAGACACCGTAACGATCGGCGACCCAGCCAAACGGCCCGAAACCATAATCATTCTTTGGCATCATGGCAAAACCATCCTCGGATAGTGCCGCATAGAGCTGATCCAGCTGTGCTTCGGATTCGCATGTGAAGGTCAACGAGATGGACGGGGTGAAATCAAAGTCGTGGATTGGGGCGCTATCCATAATGTTCAACTGCAGGTCCGCGATGCGAAAAGTGGCCAGCTGAAGCTGGCCGTCCATCTCCGGGGTTTCAGCGCCGTAGCGATGACTCGTCAGGACTTCACCACCAAATAGCTCCACATAAAACTGCATGGCTTCCTCAGCTTGACCGTCTTGAAACATCAAGTGCGGGGTAAGTTGTTGATTTGTCATGGGGATATCCTTTCGATGTACCTCGCCGTCGTCCACATTCTACGGTTGAAGCCCTCACATCGATACGGTCTGGGGCATATGCTGGTGCTGTAGGACGACGTCAAACCTCGTGATGAGCTGAGGGATACCCATGGACTGGAGTGCTTGGCTGCCACTGCTGGAGGCCACCGACTACACAATCGCCCGTGAAATACTCCTGCGTGGG
>NZ_DYXC01000120.1 GCF_020742345.1 Enteractinococcus helveticum
TTTTCTCATCCTGACGCCGCGGCGTCATAAGAACTCACGTGCCTGCCCGCTGTTTCCGAACAGCGGGCAGCAGCATTTTGAGTCCTGGATCACACAGCACAACGGGCATAACACGTGGCATGGCAGTCCAAATTGGCCCCTCGGATCCAGACTTTGGGGATTCCTGCAACGGCACGCAATTGGACGACGATAGAAAAACTTCGGGCCATGGGCCATCAGGCAGCACAGCAGGATGACTGAGACCAACCGTGGCATAACGCTTCTGTCAACGCGAGGTCACCAGTTCTGCGCGGTCGGATCCACCAGCTGGATAGTGGTCACGGTCGATCTGCCTGCTGCTGTGCGGCGACCGGGCAGACGGTGTTGTTCGGATGCTTTGGCTCAACAACACAGACCCAATAACCACCAGCAAGACTCCCAGGCACAGTTGCCAAGGGAGCCTGCCGACGATAGAAACCAGACCAATCCAGAAAGTGGCCCAACAGGTCGCTCCGAGCACCGTTAATACACAGAACCGCACGATTGAGATACCGCTGTTTGCCGCAAGAATAGCCGCAGGAGTTCGAGCGCCCGGGATGAATCGCAGCACCAAGATCATGGCATCTCGGCCAAGTGGGCGTCCATGGAGTGTTGCCCGCCAGCGGTTGAGCTTGTTTCTGGCACCAGCGCTGCGGAAACATCGATCGGTGAAGGCCGTGGCAGTACAGTAAACGATCAGATCGCCGACGAACATGCCGGCAGCAATCACCGCGATGCTCAACCACAGTGGAACATCCAGGCCTGCAGTGGCGACCCCGACCGCCAATGCGGTGGGTTCGGCTGGACCCATGGGGATGGCCAGCAGCCCGAAAACCATCAGGCCACTGACCACTAGCTCAGTTATCGACATCGGTAGATCGTCCTAGCACGCTGCGGCTGGGATGGGACGCAACGGTTGAGTGTTCATTGTTGACATGGCCGCCAGGTAGTACTCGATCAGCCTCTGTGTGACGTGTCCCCAAGACCGGTGCAACACGGTTTGCCGGGCTTCGTGACCCATGCGAGCTCGCAGGACCGGGTCTGCAGCCAGGTGTTCAACCGCGGTGGACAGCCCTTCAAAATCACCGGGTCGGTAGTGCAATCCCGTGCGTCCGTGTTCAATGCGATCTTTGAGTCCGCCGGCGGCTGGCCCGATGGCAGGGACACCAGAGGCCATGGCTTCTTGGACGGCCTGGCAAAACGTTTCGTTGGCACCGGGGTGCACGAAAATGTCAAAAGTGGCCATCAACGTTGCCAGCTCGTCGCCATATTGTGGTCCCACAAAGCGGGCAATCGGTAGTCGTGCTTTCAGGGCGGCTTCCTCTGGACCGCCACCGGCAATGACGACCCGCACCCCGGGCAGATGCTGCAGGGATTGGAGATGATGGAGGTCTTTTTCTTTGGCGAGTCGACCCACGTAGCCGACCACGACATCACGCTGCTGCGGTTGGGCGAGCAGATAGGTGCTGGTCAGACGTGCATGTAATGACTCATCGCGGTTGTCTGGTCGAAATCGTTGAACGTCAATGCCGCGCGGCCAATACCGCAACCGGGGGATCCTCAGTGCTTGAAGTTGTTCAAAGCTTGTTGTCGAGGGCACCAGATTGAGTATTGATTGTTCGTGAATGCGCCGCAGCCGATGTTCAACAAACGATGTGAGACCGCGCAACCGGTAGCGTTGGGCCAGACCAACCAGATCGGTCTGGTAAATACTCACAACGGGTAGCCGCAGATTATTTGCAGCTTGAATCGCGGTGTGCCCGAGCACGAATGGTGAGGCAACGTGCACGACGTCGGGCTGTACGGCCTTCATGATGTTGCGAATGCGACGCTGCGTGGTCATGCCCAGTGTGAAGTCACTGTAGCCGGGCAGATCCAGTCCATTGACTCGATGGACGGTCGCACCCGCATAATCATCCGGGCCTGTCGGGGCGATCACCTCCACCGTATGGCCCTTGGTCTGCAGTTGCTCCACAACGTGACACACGGAATTGGTCACCCCGTTAATCTGGGGCAGAAATGATTCGGTGACCACTAATACGCGCAGGGTTTGGTTGTCGGTCAGGGTATTTTTCGGGTGAGTGGTAAACATGATTCCACCCTATGAATCCGCGTGTTTGTGCGGAATGTGGCTAACTGCCCGGTTATCGGCGGGTAACCGGAGGGCGCAGGTGCAGTTATCCCCACCCCGGTGCGGTGTGGGTCACTTAGTCGGCGTAGTCGACGGTGATGTTACCGGTGCTCGAGCGCGCATCAATGAGGGTTTCCGATGCCGTGTCGGTGTCTACTGCAACAGACACTGTGCCGGTGGTGCTGCTGGTGAGCACCCGGTAGGTTTCGCCGCGCGGCACTAGGACCGTGATATTCCCGGCCACCGATTGAGCTTCGATATGACTGATGGGGGTAGAAAACTCCAAATCGATCTGACCTGAGGACGAACGAGCATCAAGCGTTTGGGGCCCATCGGTCACTGAAATATCCCCCGCCACGGTCCGTAGCGTCAGCTCTCCGGCCAGGTTCTCGATGGCCACCTTGCCCGAGTCTAATTCCACGGTAGCCCCAGCCGAGGACGGCACCTGGGCGGTGTACTCGATGCTACAACTGGGACTGAACCACACGGGAATCGACCGGTGGCGGCAATATAGGTCCACCACCAATTGTTGTGCCCGCTGCTGCGTATCGACCACCGGTTCGCTGGTATACCAGGCGGTTGCAATATCTGCGGTCACTTCGGCCACGTCGGCACCGTTGAGGCTGACATTGGCACCTGTGCCGTGCACGGAGATCGTCTCGGGTGCCATAGCTTCGGTGGTTGTGGTGTGCTGGGTCTGTTGGACCCCGCGGCCGGTCAACAGCCACCAGGCGCCCAAAGCACCCAGCCCCAATAGAACAGCGGTGACCAGACCTCCGATCACCAGCCACAAACGACGCCGTGGTGGTGGGTGCGGTACTGTCATCGTCGTCCCCGGTGTTGGTCGCGATCTCGCTGGGAGTAGCCGGCCAGGTATTTCAACACGGCAAGGACACGACGGTTGGTGTTGCTGGTGGGCGGAATGTCCAGTTTCGTGAAAATTGCGTTGATGTGTTTGGTTACGGCCGATTCGCTGAAGTACAACTTGTCACAGATTGCCGCATTGGAATGCCCCTCGGCCATCAGGGCCAGCACCTCGGACTCGCGCTGGGTGAGTGCTTCAAATGCGGCGCCTTGACGTTGGCGGGTCAGTAATTGAGACACCACTTCGGGATCTAACACGGTGCCGCCGTTGGCCACCGTGTGCAGGGCAGCCAGGAACTCTTCGACTTTGCCGACCCGATCTTTGAGTAAATAGGCCACCCCTTTGGTTTCACCGGTCAGCAGTTCTACGGCATAGTGTTCTTCAACGTATTGGGACAACACAATCACGGCCAGGTTTGGATCGTGTTGCCGCAATTGGATGGCGGCCCGAATACCTTCGTCAGTGTAGGTCGGTGGCATGCGCACATCGACGATCACCAGGTCCGGTACGTGGTGTTGCACCGCGGTCATCAGTTGGGTCGCGTCGCCAACGGTTGCGGCCACATCGATCTGAGCAAAATCCAGCAGGCTGGCCAGCCCTTCACGCAACAGCACGGAATCTTCGGCAATCACAACTCGCATGGTAGCTCCACTTCGATTGTTGTTCCTTTGGTTGGTTGGCTTCGGATCTGTAATGATCCATCAATGGATTCCACACGTTGGCGAAGACCAATCAGTCCGGTGCCACGGTGTTCTGCGGCACCGCCAACGCCGTCGTCGTCGACGCTGATGTACAGGGTGTCCTGGTGGTATTGCACTGTGATAGCTGCTCGGGTTGCGTGGGCATGGGCGATGATGTTGTTGACGGCCTCAGACACCACGAAATAGGCCACGGATTCGACATCGATCGAAGGACGTTCGGGGACGTCGACGTCCACAGAAATGGGCAGGGACGAGCGCGACGCAATCCCAGAGATGGCGGCATCAAGGCCCCGATCTTCAAGTACGGCAGGATGCAGGCCCCGCACCAAATGTCGGATTTCTTGCAGGGCGTTTTGAACCTCCTCTTGGGCATATTCAAGAGTTGAGGTGACTCGCTGGCTATCCACCGGCTGATTGTCAGCCGTAGCCAGGCTGTGACGACTGCGTTCCACCCCCAGAGTGACCGACAGGGCCGTGAGGCGTTGTTGAGCGCCATCATGCAGGTTGCGTTCAATGCGGCGTCGCTCAGCATCGGCGGCAGCAACGACCCCGGATCGGGCTTCGGTGACCTGCTGGACGCGCTGGGCCAGCACGGCCTTTTCGGTCATTCCGTTGACCCAGCGGACCAGACCGAGATCGAGTTTGGCCATACCGTGCAGAATCCAGGGCGAGCTCAACGTCAACGCCGCTGCAGCGACGGCAAAGATGATATTAAACTCGACCAGCCCAGCACTGAACTGCAGCACAAAAATGATGGCGGCCGGTCCGCCGACCAAGCATCCTAGGACGCCGGCGATCATCACTGGGCCCCAGAGTAACCCGATGAGCTGATAGGCCAGGGCGCGCAGGCCGTAGCCACTAATACTCAAGGTCACCAGGCGTTTGAATCCGCGACGTGGCGGTTGTGGTTTGGGTATCGACGTTGCCATGAGCGCATTGACCCGGGATCGGTGCAGCCGGGTGAGGAAACAACACAGGATAAACGTTGCCAGTCCGACAATACAGGCCAAGATAATGAGATTGGCACGCACATTGGTGACATTGTCTGCAGGTAAGGTCGTGGGAACAGAAGTGAGCACGACTGCGGCGATAATCCCGCTGGCAAGGATAAATCCGCCTACTGCCGGTGCAATGAGCAGCAGGCCTCCGGTGGTTATAAAGATGGTGTTGGACACGAATCCTCGCCAGACACCATCTTGCGCCGGTGATCCAGCAGCCGCAAGGGTCATAATGTGACCGTATTCGCTTTGATAATGACGCCGCAAGGTACTTGGCTCTCCGGCGAGGGTGCAGAAAACTCCACCCGAAGTATCGGGTTATCACCCACCATGCGTGGAGCTACCTTGGTTTCGTCCACGACAGTGCCTGGATAGGTTGGGTTGCTCAGGCACCTTTACTCAACGGCTAGAACCGGTGGCATCCATGGAATGGTTACATTTCTTCGGCGAATTCTTCGAACAAGCAGAGGCAACGATATTGCAGCTGGGGGTTTCCCCGTGGTTGCTGTTGGTCGTGTTGTTCGTTAGCTGTCTTGACGGGTTTTTTCCACCGGTGCCCAGTGAATCTATTGTGACTGCGGCCGCGGTGGTTGGTATGACCGGTGGCGGATCGATGGGGTTTTTGGCTTTGTTGGTGGTCGCAGCGGCGCTGGGCGCATTTTTGGGCGATCACATCGCCTATGCGTTTGGTGCCCGCGTGCCGTTGACTCGCTTACCTGGCCTGCGTGGGCCCCGGGCACAAGCAGCCTTTAGCGCCACCAAACGGATGTTTGCTCGACGTGGCAGTACGTTAATCTTGACCGGCCGGTTCGTGCCGATTGGTCGTATCGCGGTTAACATCACCGCTGGATCCACGGCATATCCGCTTGCCCGATTCATCCCGTTGGTGGCACTGGCCAGTGTGCTGTGGTCCTGCGTTGCGGTGGCCACCGGAGCTCTGGCGGGGCACATGCTCAAGGATCATCCGTTGCTGGCCGTGTTGGTGGGCATCGGTACTGGAATCCTGTCGGGTATGGCCATCGATTGGCTGGCACAGTCCTCCCACCGCAAGACCTCATAAGCAATACAAAGCAGTGAAAGGCCTGTTGTCTTGGGACCACGGCGGCCATGTGATGACCGTGTATCCGCTCGGATCACGGTCATCACATGGCTCCACGGTATTGATCTGAAGTTATCTCGACAATTCCGAAGCTTGTTGATCACGCGAAAGGGCCCTGTCACGATCTGGGTCCACGGCACCCTCACGAGCGGGATCGCCGGTCATACTGGCGGCCCGGTTTGACGGGGTTGCGTCGTCACGCCAGCGCAGCAATGCACCAATGCCTTCTGGAATAGCGTCATAGCGATCTTGCAGTGCACTGACGCCAGCATCAGTCAGGATCGCCTGCCGGAGCAGGTGTTCAATATTGTCTGGTTCACGGCCCGGTGTGAACACCAGCTCCTCAACCTGACCGCGTTCTAGAGCGCGTGCGACTTCTTCGGCACCGGCGATGGACGCGGCATCGCGCGCCTGGTGTTCACGAAAGTGCTCGGCTAGGTTCTGTTGGTTGCGGTCAATAAATGCTTGGGTGACCCTGGCCAGTTCTTCACGGAACGATGCCCGTTCAAGGCTGACTCCGCGGGTGCCACCGGCTGCGGTGTGCAGACGTGTCAACGCTTCTTGGCCAAGTTCGGCTTTGAGTAGTGCCAGGGCGCGAATGTCACCGGTGAGGATGACCATATCGGGTTTATGTTCCATGACCAGCTTGTTGACCTTTTCGGCCACGGCTTCTGCATTGCGCTCCCAGGAGTCTTCGACTCGGGCTTCATAATTATTGGATCGCCAGCCGTGCTGGGAACCGCCACCGAGTCGGGCTTTGTGCAATTCGTCGTGACCACCGTCGATTGATTCGGCTTCTGCAACACTATTTGGTGCCTGGTCGATCGCAGGATTTTCTGGTGCCCGGAGCAATAGATCGGCACCTGCCCGGTCAACTTCGATCAGCAGTTGCGTCACCGCATACGGGGTTAATTGCAGTAACGGCAGCAGGACGGCGTGGTCGCCCCAGCGGGCCACATCTTGGTATGGCGGAACCGGGAGCACCCGGTCGACGAGGATCTGCGAGCTGGACGCCAAAATGGCCCGGCCATGCCGACCGCCAATAGCTGAGGGGAGTTGCACCGTACGGTGGATATCGTCTAACAAAGCCGTCGGTGCGCCTTCGGATACCATTTGGGTGCGTAGCTGTTCCCACCGGATGGACAGCTCAGCTGCGGCATTGGGATCGGTTCGGGTGGTGTCGAGGTATACCGACAGGATGGGGCCGTCTTGCTCGAGCGCGGATTTTAGCCAGGGTAGTTTCATCATGCCCTCCAGGTTGCTCGTAGTGCGGCGACCGAGCACCCAGCACAGCTGCTCTGCCGCCGCGTGGTAGGTACTACTGTTCCATGAGCCGACGCTGTCGACAAGCATTCGAGGACACTATTTGACGGCGCCAACATTGCCGACGGCAAATTGATGCACGACATCCAGACAGGATGCAAAAAGCGGTGAGCATACCGCAACCTTAAGACCAGACTACTGCCAGGTGGGGGTCTTGCCGCAAGGCCCCCTGATGGTGTCAGAATTTCAGGGTACATCGAAAGGATCTTTTGCCGTGACCACCAATCGCCACAACCACCTGACCGCAGTCTTCGACTTACCCGAACACTTAGCTGCCAAAGCCGAACCGGCCCTCATTGCAGCAGACCAACGCCATTTGACCGCGGTCAAATACGCCGTGGAGCGCCAAACCGCACAGGCGACTGAACAACTCGGCGTCCTGAAAAAACAACCCCGAGGTGTCGGGGAATACGCTCTGGAACGCGACGCGCATATTCACCGGCTAACCTCCAGGCTTCGTCTTCTGAAACGATTCGGCATGGATCTAACCTTGGGCCGCATGGACTACACCGATGATGAGTGCACGCCTAACGAGCCCGTCTACATTGGTCGGATGGGTTTGTCTGACGACGACGGAACTCGGCTGCTTGTTGACTGGCGGTCTCCGGCTGCTGAACCGTTCTTCGCCGCGACTCACGCTGACTCGATGGGTCTGGCAAGTCGCCGCCGGTATCGCTGGGACCGGGGCCGTATCACCGACTACTGGGATGAAGTCTTCACAACCGACAGCCTGGCCGATCATGGCGCACTCGATGACCAGTCGGCGTTTATCGCCAGCCTCGGCGCCCACCGATCGTCCCGAATGCAAGATGTGCTCGGCACCATCCAAGCCGATCAACACGCCATCATCCGGGCAGATTCCCGCGGCACGCTAGTGGTTGACGGCGGTCCTGGCACCGGCAAGACCGTGGTTGCCCTGCACCGCACCGCACACCTGTTGTACTCCGATCCACGATTACAAGATCGTCGCAGCGGGGTCTTATTCGTCGGACCACACGAACCTTTTCTTGCCTATGTTTCGGATGTGCTGCCAAGTTTGGGCGAGAACGGCGTCCAGACCACAACGGTGAGCGGACTCCTGCCGGAAGGCGCAACAGCCTCTCCAGAACACCAGACCGAGATCGCAGAAATCAAGTCCCGACTTAACGTCGTCAGTGTCATGGAAACAGCGGTGGGATTATATGAACAACCACCCGTGGCCGATGTATTAATCGAAACGCCCTGGGCAGACCTTCGACTCAGTACCGAAGACTGGGCCGAGGCGTTCC
>NZ_DYXC01000121.1 GCF_020742345.1 Enteractinococcus helveticum
TACAGCAAGACAAACCCTACTGCTACAGCACGTAACCCCTGAAGTTCCGATCGAAACGAGCTTCTCAGAGGAGCTGCCGACTGCGTTGGTTGGATTGTCTTGCTCAGCATGCTTTGACAATAGTGATCATGGAGTTACGAGGCAAACCAGATCGCTGTTGTTCAGTGGTTTCAGAGGAACTGTCCAGTGTATTCCCTGAAAAGTATAACTTTCTACTAATCTTGCTGCTTTTTGAGGTGGGTACGGCTGGGGCCGACGGAAAGATGAGAGACACCCTGTGATGATGTAATAGCTAATTTGAAAGATTTCATTTTGGAACGTTTTTTGAGTGAGACGTCAATGTTGTGTTCGTGCACCGGAGAAATAACCACTATCGATTCTGCTTTATCAGTCGCAAAATTAGCGTGTACCGAGGTGCCATCTCTCATATTTTTCCATCTAATACCGATGAGCCCGCGCCTGGACTCTCTCTTTCGATTGCCTCTGACGACATCGAATTCGGGTTGGTCTCCGAACCATTGCATCACGATTTGCTGCGCCTTATCGGCGAGTTGTAGGGAGGTCGGATCGTTTCTCGACACTTCGATACCGATGTCTATGAGCCATTGTTGGCAAATCTTTTGAGGTTTGTCCGTGTACACCCGATCCCAAATAACCCAGCAGTTCGTGGCTGGAAGATATATGACGCGACGAAGCCATCTCGCTGATTCGAAATTTTTATCAAGAATTTCGATGACGTGAAGATGCTCGTCGTGCTGAACCAGCACAGCGGGAACATCGCCTGTCTCGTCGTAAGTTTGTTCAGGAAGATTGACGAGGCTATGCGCAGATCTCGACTTAGTATACTCTCGGTCAAGATTTCGCTGCTGATAACTGTGGAATCCGCCGTCTGTAATCCATCGACGACCCAGTGTGTAAATATGGAGACTACCCCGGTCATTATGGGAATGTCTCTGTAGGTCAGGACCATGTCTGACGATTGTGTGGGATTCGTCTTTGAGAGGGCGTTTCTCGCCCCAGCCGCTGCGAGAGACTGTCAAGCCGTTAGGAAAGTGTCGGAATAGTGGAAGGTTCGTCGCCTCAACTTCGCCTCGCACTACTTGATCAAGTAGGGGGTGGATACCTGAGCGACCCTTTCCTCGTCCTCCGTCACCAATCTGAGGCATGGTCTTGTCGGGCAAGATGAGGTGTGCCATTGTTTCTCCAGCTTTGTTCAGGCGTGCTAGAGCTTCGCCAGGAAGGTCGTAGCCTTCGAGCTGCACTCTTTCGCGTGCTTGTAGCCACCACACAAGGTTGTATTGGTGATAGGCAACGGAGCCTTCTTCATTGAGCCCTTCACTGTCGAAAGCATTTAGGACTTGTGTTCCGAGCCGATCGATTGCTCGGGACACTCCGGTATCATCACTGAGCACACTTGATACTACGAACAACCCGAGGTTTTGATGTAGTCCGTGGTTGCCCGGCACAATCCGCGCATCGTCCATAAGCCAGTTTCGATGTGTCACCAAACAATCGATATACCATTGATCACCGGACTCCATGAGTGGAGCCCCCAAACTTATCTGAATGGCTCTATTGCCATCGGTCATATCCATCCAGGCATATTTATCTTTGGCCTCATGAATTGGAATATTTGTGTCAGCCCAGGAGTAAACGATACGTTTCCACTCATTCCTAGACTCTTCATCTCCGTCTAAGGCTGCCCATAAAAAGGGGTTGATCCAGCGAAGAGTGTGGAACTGAAAGCGCCAGTTACGATCATTGAAAGGATCCGCTGCCCAGTCCGTATAGTCGCCAGTCCAGGGACCATGTGGAGGGAGAGTGATCGTTCCTTGTTTGAGAGCTCTCAGTTGATCCTCTGTCTGAGCATGACGAGCATAGTGCTTACCGATCGACGCTTGCCGCTCAGCGGCCGCGAAATTAAGGTCACTGACTGTAAAATTATGCTCAGTGTATATTTGCTCTGAGTCGCGGCGTTGTCGAGTTCGATTAGCCTCTTTAAAGGACCCGTAGAACCGCTTCACCAGGGATCGCATTAATCAAACAGCCTTTCGTCAATAAGCTGGACCTAATGATATCCGCTTCCGTAAGACTGAACCCTAGTGTGGCGTTTGTCTTCTCTCATAGAAATGCGGTGACTAAACCCATGACACAGTTTGGGGTAGGTATGAGTTGCGGATCTCTTCCAGGTAGGACGCGCCCGCTTTGTACTTCTTTTGGGCCATACGTTTGGTGTAGCCATGGTATGCCTTGGTAACCTCAGCAGGCTCTCCGTCCATGACCAGTTCGCCTTTTTGAATCCAGATGCATCGATTCGTCATCTCCCGGATAGTTGGCAACGAGTGGCTAACCAAAAAGACTGACCCGGCTTGTTCACGAAGCTCCGCTATTCGTGCCGCAGTGCGATCCCGAAATTGCGCATCACCAGTATTTAGCGCTTCGTCAATTATAAGAACCTCAGGATCCATGCTCGTAGCAATCGCGAACTGAAGCCTAGACGCCATGCCGGAAGAATAGGCCTTCATCGGCAATCTGAGAGCGCGGTCGTCTAGGCCTGATAATTCAATAACGGCCTTGCGTTTTTCCTCGACCTGTTGACGCGTCATGCCCATAGCGAGGCAACCGAGCGTGATGTTATCGTATCCAGAAATTTGGCGGACCAGCGCGGCATTGACACCAAGCATGATCGGGGTTGATGTTGCGTAGATCGCTCCCTGCGTTGGGGGCAGGTGTCCTGTGAGAAGCTTCATGAGGGTAGATTTGCCTGAACCATTTGTCCCAATGACTCCGACGGATTCACCAGTTCGTACTACAAGCGAGAGAGGTTTTAGCGCTTCCACATGCTGTTCAGTAACGCCTGCTATTCCCTTGATTCGTTGTAAAAGACCTCGTGGACCGTTACCTTGGCTAGCACTTCGAATCGTGTAAGTGAGGGAAGCCTGATCCGCTACAACGGTTGCATCAGTAACGGCAGTTTTAATGGTCGGTGTCGTACTCATTAACGCTCCCTTCCGTATTTTTCTTCGCCTTGCCAGAACATCAAAGTACCGATGATCAGCAGGCCGACTGTCCAACCTCCGAGAATGAGCCACCGCATCGGCTCAGGCCAAGTGTCGTAGAGAAGAACATTGCGAGACATATCGAGAACGTTGAATAACGGATTAGCATTCATAAGGCCAAGAATAAGCGGCATATCGGCGAAACGTTCTACGCTATAGAACACTGCTGAGAGGTACATCCAGATTCGCGTTCCGAATGTGATGATATGTGTGAAATCATTCCAGTCTGCAACGATCCGCGCGAGTACGAGGCTCAACCCTAAATTGAACAAGAATTGTAGAGCAACAATAGGAATGAATACAAGCCATTTCCAAGTAATAGGCTCAAGCGGCGGAATGACTAAAATGAGCGCGAACATAGTGACGTACGTAGTCACATTTCGCATCATCTCTCGGACGTTAATTGCAAGCGGAAGCGTCATCCGTGGGAAATTAAAGGCTGTGACCAGAGAACGATTTCCAGAGATGGCTTTTGACCCAGCTACGATCGTTGAAGCGGTGAAACGATACATAAAGACCCCGATGATCAAATAGGCAACGAAGTTTTCAATACCTCGACTGGTCCCGAGCAATACACCGAAAACTAAGAAATAAGCAGCACCATTAAGAATAGGGTTCAGTACCATCCAGACACGGCCAAGGCTATCGTCAGATGATTCGCCAGCGATCCGCGACTTCGAGTCGAAGACAACGAAATGCCGGAATTCCCAAACTCGTTTGAGATATATCCAAAGGCCCTCGCGGCGTCCTACCCGGGTGAAACCAGTACCATCAACGTGTAGGACTCTGGTACCTCCCTCACCTGATGGGTTGGATGCATCCTCAGTCGCCATGTAGTTTCCTTTCAGTGGCCTCGAACATAAGGCTCGCAGCCAAAAGCTCACGCTACGCTATCGACCTATAATACTTTCACAATTTTAAGTACTGCGGTAATCGCTGCGTTCGTCGCTTAAGCTGAGACAGGCCGGCAGATCCCCTGACAGAAGCATATAAATTGCCTCTTCTCAGTTTAGGCGTCACGGTTTACGTGAACGCCCTAGTAGAACGATATGGTGGATAGCGTCCGGAGCTAGGACTTCTGTCCATGGCGACACCCCCATCCAATAGCACGTCAATAGGTGCCCGTCCCTGAATAGAGGAGCACGTTGAAAAAGATAATGCCCGTATACGGCACGCGTCCTGAGGCCATCAAGATGGCACCAATTATTAAAGCACTGGAAGCATCTGATGCTTTAGACCCAGTAGTCACAGTGACAGGTCAGCATCGCGAGATGTTGGATCAGGTCAATGAACTCTTCGGCATCACACCCGCTCATGACTTGAATATTATCCAGCCACGACAAACACTGAATGCTGTCATGGCCAAGACCCTGATGGGACTGGATACTATTCTGGAAGAAGTTGCCCCAGACGCAGTGATCGTACAGGGTGACACAACAACCTCTACGGCTGGAGCGATCGCTGCTTTCAACCGTGGTATTCCGGTCGTACACGCCGAAGCTGGGCTTCGTTCATTCAATATTTTCTCTCCATTCCCCGAAGAAGCCAATCGGAAACTTACAACTCAGCTGGCTTCCCTGCACCTTGCGCCTACTTCAGTATCCCGAGACAACCTGCTGCGCGAGACTGTTGCTGCTGATGATGTTTATGTCACGGGCAACACTGTTATTGATGCGCTCTACGACGTTGTTGATAAGAAAGTCCCGTTCGACGACGAGCGACTACGTGACGTAGCAGCAGAGGTTGAGGGAGGCAAGAAACTTGTGTTGGTCACGACGCACCGTCGTGAAAACCAAGGCGATGCTATGCGCGGTGTCGGACGGGCCTTAGCCCGCTTGGCAGACACGCACTCGGACGTTGTATTTGTCTTGCCTGCTCATAAGAACCCCGTAGTTCGCGAGGCAGTACTGCCATATATCGAAGATCAATCCAACGTGGTCGTTACCGAGCCTCTGGCCTATGGTCAGTTCACGCATCTCATTAGCTTGTCGAGTGTAGTACTCACAGACTCTGGAGGCGTTCAAGAAGAAGCTCCGGGCCTTGGAAAACCAGTGTTGGTCATGCGCGAAAATACTGAACGTCCAGAGGCTGTCACCGCAGGAACTGTTCGGCTTATCGGTACTGACGAAGACCGTGTCTTTGATGAAGTTCATACTCTGCTGACTGATTCAGCAGCCTATGAGGCGATGGCTGAAGCCGTTAACCCATATGGTGACGGCAAAGCAGGTGCCCGTACCGTTTCTGCCATTGAGCAATTGCTGGGCGTAGGTGCACGTATGCCTGAATTTGATGATGGTCTAAACAACTAGCCCCTTTGCACTTGCGACCTTCTCATGTACCTTAAAACCCTCACAATTCGTGGTTTCAAATCCTTTGCATCGAAGACCACGTTTGAATTTGAACCAGGCGTTACATCCGTCATCGGACCAAACGGTTCGGGGAAATCAAACGTGGTCGATGCATTGGCATGGGTCATGGGGGAGCAGGGAGCAAAAAACCTGCGTGGCGGGAAGATGGAAGATGTCATCTTCGCTGGCACCACCGGGAGGGCACCGTTAGGTCGTGCCCAGGTTGAACTGACCATTGACAATTCCGACGGTACCTTGCCGATTGATTTCTCCGAAGTCACTATTAGTCGAACGCTTTTTCGATCCGGCGGTTCTGAGTACCACATCAGCGGAGAACCAGCACGCCTTCTCGATATTCAGGAACTTCTATCGGATTCTGGTCTTGGCCGAGAAATGCATGTCATCGTCGGTCAGGGGCAACTTGATCGCATTTTGCAGGCTACACCTGAAGAACGCAGGGGTTTCATTGAGGAAGCCGCCGGCATCCTGAAACATCGCCGAAGAAAAGAGCGTTCGGAACGCAAGCTCGAATCAATGCGTGCCAACTTAGACCGGATTCGAGACCTCACAGAGGAAGTTCACCGCCAACTGGGTCCCCTGTCTCGGCAGGCAAACACCGCCCGCAAAGCGCAGCGTATTCAACATGATGTTCGCGATGCTTCAGCCAGACTCTTGGCTGATGACGTTGTCACCGCATCGGCACGGCTTCAAGACCTTATCGACGCCGATAATCTACTGGAACAACGTCATAAAAAACTCACTCAGGACCTTGAAGAGCGCGAGAAACATAACAAGGAGCTCGCGGAGCGAACTCAACAGACGACTCAGGCGGCTGACCGGGCCCGTGACCACCGGTATCAGCTCACCGCGCTAACCGAACGGTTCCGTTCTCTACAAGCACTGGCAAACGAACGTTTAAAAACAAGTTCCAGGCCAGCTGTTGCGTCCTCAGGGCTGTCGCCGGAAGAAGCCGAAACACAGCTGAAGCAAAACCAAGATGCGCTCGAGGCGAGTCGCGATAAACAACAAAAACTCGAATATTCACTGAATGAAGCTGTAGCAGCACGAGAACAAGCGGAGAAACAGGTTCGCGTGGCTCGCGAAACCTACACTCAATTGGTTCGTGAAGAAGCGGACCAACAGAAATCGTTCGCCATGGCCGAAAGTCGAAAGACGTCAGCTGAAACAAAACTGCAGTCGCTTGAAGCACAACTTATCCGGATTAACCAAGACGAGACTCTAAACGCTGAGTCATTTGCTGACGGTGAGCAGGAAATTGCGTCACATAAGGAGAACTTGGCCGTAGTCGAGGCCGAGTTAAATCAGGTACGTGAGCAAGAAGCTGAAGCTCGCGAACGGGAACGAGAAGCACGCCAGCAGGTCAAAACAGCTGAAGGCGTGGTCAATGAACTTCGAAGTACGGAAAGTGCTGCCCGTGCTCGTGTTGAAGTACTTGCTCAATCGTTACAACCTGATCCAGGCTCCGCTAAAGCGACCATTGCGAACATCGGTGGACAAGATTTCTCCGAAATTCTTGACATTGAACCAGGATGGGAAAAAGCTATCGCAGCGCTCCTTGCAGGTTCCATTGACTCCGTATGGTTTGATACATGGGCCGCCGGCTACGAGGCTGCTGAAAAACTTCAAGACGAAGAAATTTCTGATCTCCGTATTTTCTTTGGTGACTTCTCACAGGGAACCGTCGCTGATATCGACTTTGACAACGTTCTTCGCATTGCAGACATTGTGAAACCCCGTGAGGGAAAGCAGATGAGCTTTCAATATCTCATGTCGTATTTCACCTCGTCAGTTGCTGTTGAGAACCTTGAGGATGTCCAGCACCTCTTGCAAGAACACGAGCTGTTTGAGGCTCATCCCAATTTTCACATTGTCACAAAGCAAGGGCACCTCATCACGAGGCATTGGCTAGAGATTCGCGGCAAGGGGGATACCACTTCGCTCGAACAACGAGCTGCATATGATCGTGCAATTAACGATGCTGAACAGATCATGAAGAAACTTGAAACGGCACAACTCGTGGCACAAGAGGCAATACGAAACCATAAAGAACTAAACCAAGTCCGCCAACAGTATGACCCAGCTATTCAACAGCTGCAAACGCAAGTGACAACACTGCGGGAGCGTATCAAATTACAATCACGTGCCATCGAGCAACAACGCATGGCTCAGAAGCGTAGTGCACAGCAGCAAGAAAAATTGGCGAAGGACCTGGAAGAAGCTCGGAAGTCCTACGAACAAGCGGCCGAACAGTTCGATGCACTTCAGGCGGCAGCGTCTCTGGCCGAAACAACCTCTGGTGGAACAGAAGACGCCGCTGAAGCCCAGCAACAGGCGGAACGGAACGCTACCAAGACTCGTGCAGATGAGACTGAAGCCCGCTTAGCTTTGCGAACAGCGGAGAACGTGACCCAGCAAGCTGAACAACGGGTGGAACAGTCTCGCCGACGATTGTCGTCTGCGAAAATCGCCCACCAAGAGTATCAACGTGCGTTAGTGCGACAACGTCGTATGCAACATCGGCTCAGCGCTCTTTTGACTGGTATTGACCGTGCCATTGAACATATTGAACAAAGTGTTCTTCGTGCCGATTCGGATTACGAAACGCTCGAAGCTCAACGAGTTGAGATGGTTACTCAGCTTGAAGACAGTGAAAAAGCCATCGCGAGCTTGCGAGAAGAACTCACTCATGTACAAGAACAGCTGCATGAGCGGCGATTAGTTCGTCAGGAACATGAGATCAAGTTGGAGCAGCTTCGTGACCGTGCACTCACGGAGCTAGGCTATTCCCATGAGTATTTAATAAAAAATTTCGGTCCGGATCAGCCAGTCGATACTGGAGACGACGAGTCCACAGAGATTATTCTTTATGATCGGCATGAGCAACAGAAGCGATTACGTACCGCCAAACGAAATCTCAGCGCATTGGGAAAGATTAATCCATTAGCGCTGGAGGAATATGCTGCAGTTCAAGAGCGCTATGAGTATCTCACGCAACAGTTGGAAGATCTGGAAGCATCACGCAGAGATCTATTGAAAATTATCGAAGACGTGAATGACACAGTCCTGAAGGTCTTCACTTCGGCCTATGAGGATACCGCTGCTCAATTCGAACATGTCTTCGCCACACTCTTTCCGGGTGGTGAAGGTCGGCTTTCATTGACTGAGCCGGACAATATGCTGGAAACAGGAATTGAAGTAGAAGCAAGACCCGCAGGTAAGAAAGTGAAACGACTCTCACTGCTCTCCGGCGGAGAACGATCACTGGCGGCTATCGCGATGCTTGTCTCAATCTTCAAGGCACGCCCCTCGCCGTTCTACGTCATGGATGAGGTTGAAGCGGCCCTAGACGACACCAACCTGACGCGATTGCTGACGATCTTTAAAGAATTACAAGCCGATTCGCAATTGATCATTATTACTCACCAAAAACGGACCATGGAAATTTCTGATGCGCTCTATGGTGTTTCTATGCGCGGGGACGGCGTCTCCCAAGTGATCAGTCAAAAGCTAGATCACGTTTAATCTGCACCATGCTCACATCGACTCTCAGCCTGGGAAACGTTCTGCATTGCTCCAGATTTTAGATCGCGCCCAGTTGCTCGAGTATTTGTTTCTGGCGCGAACACCCATACAAGGCAAGCTAGAGCAAGAATGACGCCTGTTATGGCGAACCCGAATTCAAAACCATAGATGTCTACGACCCAACCGATGAATAACGGCCCGATGATTGCACCAACATCGGAAGCCATTTGGGCAGCAGACATCACAGAACCGGCTTTCCGCTCTTGCCCAACTAGATCAGCAATGGCTGCTTGCTGCGGTGCGTTGAGCATGCCTGTCCCAGCTCCTGCAACCAGCGAAGCGAAGAAGAACAGGAATGGGCTCGTCATGAATCCAAGTACCCCGGTGCCCAGCGCCGCTACAGCCAGCCCTATGACAATCAGTGGTTTGCGTCCATACTTATCTGACAACCGAGATGAAAATGTTACTGCCGTAACATTGCCCACAGCAAAAACGGACAGAGCAACGGCCGCGGTCTGAGCGCCATCTAGAATAAAGCCTGTCCCAGTAAATGCTGATGCCGCAAAGAGCGGCATTATGGCGTTTCTCACACCAAAGGTCGCCCAACCATTGGCAAAAAATGATCCGAGCGCGGCGCGATATGGGTGTTCTTTGACAGCGTCTGTGAACGACCAGGCAACACGTTCATCGACTATCTTATGGCGCTCACCGTTTTTGCGACGATGTAGCCCGAGGTATACAACGAGTGACGCGATGAGCAGCGAACCACCGTAAATAAGGAATGGCGCACGAGGTCCCAAGGCCACAAGAAGCCCGCCGACAAGAGGACCAGTAATGTTCCCGATGAGAAATGCAGAAGCATAAGCACCGGATACTCGACCGCGGATTGTCGGGGGTGATTTCGCTGCAAGGAATGACATTGCGGAGACAGTAAACAGAGTAGAGCCAAAACCACCCAGGCCTCGGAAGATCAAAAGTTGCGTATATGTCTGAGCGAATGCAACAAGAAACATAGAAATGCCGACAATGGTCACGCCAGTGATGTAGACACCTGATTCGCCAAACTTCATGGTTGCTCGCCCGGAGACTGGTGCGAGAATCAACCGCGCTAAACCGAAGATTGACACCACGGCTGATACACCAAAAGCACCGACGCCGAATGACTCGGCGTACTCGGGGAGGACCGGGGTGATAATGCCAAAGCCGATAGCGATGATGAAAGCCGCAGCAATTAGAATGCGGATCTCACCGGGGACTTTAATCTTTTCCATCGACGCAGACATATACTTCATTATGACATGCAACAACTGGAGATTTGGCGCGGTTTGGTGTGCCCGTGGCATAACACGAACGTGGCACTGGGTGAAAAGTGTGCCAAACTATAACTTGTGGAACTTCTTCTTATTGCCTTTCTTGTACCTGTCCTGGTCGGCGCCGGCGCAGTTGTCGCACTCGACCGGCCCGTTGATGAACCTCAAGTCAAAGTACTCGAACCGCCAACATCTACCTCAGTAACGGCTCCAGCACCGGTTGAAGAACCAACAGTTGAAGAAGAAGCTGTTGTGGAACCGGAGGTTGAAGCAGAGCCAGAACCGGAACCGGAACCTGAGGTTATTGCTGAACCCGAGGTCGAAGTTGAAAAGCCGGCACCCGCAGCAGGACGCTTAGCCCGGCTACGCGCCCGGCTGGCAAAATCGAATAACGTCTTTTCCAAAGGGCTGCTCGCATTACTTGCCCAGGATGACATTGACGAAGATGTTTGGGACGAGATTGAAGAAACGCTGCTGATATCGGACTTAGGTGCGGATCCAGCTATGGAACTGGTGGACCGTCTTAAGGAACGCGTGACCGTCGAAGGTACTCGCGACCCTGAAACCGTTCGGGCGATGCTTCGCGAAGAGCTCATTGCCATGGTTGACCCAGCGATGGACCGCAGACTCACCGCAACTCGCAAGGAAGATAAACCAGCTGTCATCATGGTTGTCGGAGTCAATGGTGTCGGTAAGACAACCACTGTGGGGAAGC
Source organism: Enteractinococcus helveticum (assembly GCF_020742345.1). Classification (GTDB taxonomy): domain Bacteria; phylum Actinomycetota; class Actinomycetes; order Actinomycetales; family Micrococcaceae; genus Yaniella; species Yaniella helvetica_A. The sequence continues at coordinate 10,976 of NZ_DYXC01000121.1, forward strand.
TCGCCCGCGTACTGGTGGCTGAAGACCGTGAAGTTATTCTCGGTGCAGCAGATACCTTCCGTGCCGCAGCCGCAGAACAGCTGACTACCTGGGGCGAACGCGTGGGTGTTGAAACTGTGCGTTCTGAACAAGAAGGTGCCGATCCGGCATCCGTAGCTTTTTCCGCAGTCGAATCAGGCATTACACAAGAAGTTGACGTTGTACTGGTCGATACCGCAGGCCGTTTGCACTCCAAGGCGAACCTCATGGAGGAACTCGGTAAGGTGAAACGTGTTGCCGAAAAGCAGGCGCCAGTTGATGAAGTCCTGCTGGTGATCGATGCCACGACGGGACAGAATGGTCTTGCGCAGGCCAAAGTCTTTACTGAAGCAGTGAATGTCACCGGTATCGTGTTGACGAAAATGGACGGTACAGCCAAAGGCGGTATCGTCGTAGCAATCCAGCGACAGCTCGGCGTTCCGGTCAAGCTGATTGGTCTTGGGGAAGGGGCCGACGATCTGGCCCCGTTTGAAGTAGAGACCTTTGTCGATGCCCTAATTGCTAACTAAAAATGCTTTGCTGCAAGATAAAACAGTTGCAGCAGATGTGTACCTGGCGCTTTGACTTGATAAAGTGAGTCGCCAGGTACCATTTTTTAATGCTCGACACATCTGATTCGAGCTGAGTCGACAACAAGGATAATCGCACGTGTTCAATACTTTGACGGAACGTCTGTCCTCCACCTTTAAGAATCTTCGTGGTAAAGGGCGACTGACACAAGCAGATATTGATGCAACAGCACGCGAAATTCGTCGCGCCTTGCTAGATGCTGACGTTGCGGTACCTGCGGTACGTGAATTCATTGCACACGTGAAAGACCGTGCCCTGGGCGAAGAAGTCTCTGAAGCTCTTAATCCGGGACAGCAGGTCGTCAAGATCGTCCAGAGCGAGCTTGAAGAGATTCTTGGTGGCGAAACTCGCAACATTCACCTTGCGAAAACTCCACCAACTGTCATCATGCTTGTTGGTCTTCAGGGTGCAGGTAAGACCACCCTGGCTGGAAAACTCTCTAAACACCTCAAGCAACAGGGACATACGCCTCTGCTCGTTGCAGCTGACTTACAGCGACCAAATGCTGTCAAACAGTTGCAAGTCAACGGTGAGCGTGCCGGAGTACCCGTATTTGCGCCACACCCCGGTGTTTCTTCCGAACATGAAGATCCCACCGGTAACCCAGTTGAGGTAGCAAAAGCTGGTGTCGAGGAAGCCAAACTTCGCCAGCACGATATCGTTCTTATCGACACCGCAGGCCGATTGGGTGTCGACCAAGAACTCATGCAGCAGGCCTCTGACATCAGAACTGCAACCAATCCTGATGAAGTCTTATTCGTTATCGATGCAATGATTGGGCAAGACGCCGTAGCGACGGCTCAGGCATTCAACGAAGGTGTCGGCTTTACCGGTGTAGTCCTATCCAAGATGGACGGTGACGCTCGTGGTGGTGCTGCACTCTCAGTCAAATACATCACCGGTAAGCCCATCATGTTTGCCTCGACCGGTGAAGGCCTTGACGACTTTGAGGTATTCCATCCCGACCGGATGGCGTCGCGTATTCTCGACATGGGTGATGTCCTCTCGCTTATCGAACAAGCCGAGCGGACGATCGACAAATCTCAGGCCGAGAAAATGGCTCAGAAATTTGCCGATCAGGAAGACTTCACACTTGAAGACTTCCTAGAGCAGATGCAGCAGCTCAAGAAAATGGGCTCGATGAAGAAGATGCTCATGATGATGCCCGGTGCACAGGGCATGCGCCAGCAGCTAGACCAGTTTGATGACTCCCAGGTGAATCGCATCGAGGCCATCATTCGTTCTATGACGCCATACGAGCGCAACGTGCCCAAGATTATCAATGGTTCTCGTCGCGCCCGCATTGCTGCTGGTGCTGGTGTTCATGTTTCAGAAGTCAACACGCTTCTGGAACGCTTCCGCGAAGCTCAAAAAATGATGAAGCGTATGGCAACTGGTGGGGGAATGCCCGGCATGCCAGGAATGCCTGGGGGAGCAGGAGGACGCCGGCCCGCTCGCAAAGGTAAGGGCAAGGGTAAGGGCAAGAACCGTAAGCAACAGCGCTTCGGAAACCCAGCTCGTGCTGAACAAGAAGCTCGTAAAGAACAGGAACGGTTAGCTAAGAAAGCTAGTCAAGAAATTGGTTCGGCTTTCGGCGCCGGTGCTGATACCCAGAACTTCGATCCATCAGATCTTAACCTGCCGAAGGGTTTCGAAAAATATCTTAAGTAGAGTTCTGAGACAGAGCATTTGTTTTCCACTGTAATTGGAAAAAGCTGACGGTATTTGCAATAATAGTCCGGTACTGATCCACTGGGCAGATTACCCTCTATTCTCTGTTCGGTGCGTCCGTTCGCGATGCATTCGTAAAACCTGCCCCCAGGTCTTTCGAAAAGATCGCAAAATATTATGAAACAGGAGCAACCACAAAAGTGGCCGTAAGAATCCG
>NZ_DYXC01000122.1 GCF_020742345.1 Enteractinococcus helveticum
GCTACTCCAATGGCACCGGTGGTGAACCTGAGCCTGCCCCAGATCAAGATTTTAATCAAGATGTGCCAGCTCCGGATCAAGGCTCTAACCAAAATCAGCAAGAACCACAGCAGCCGCAACAGCCTCAGCCGATGCCACAACAACCAACTACACCCGCAGAGCCTGCACCGACGACTACGTCACCAGGCACCGGTAACGGCCAACCCGACCCGGGAAATGACGGCACCGGCACTGATACCGGAATCGGTGGTACAGACGGTACAGACACTGACGATGAGACTGGTGGTACTGAAAGCAGCCCGCAGAACCCTGACGGCACCACCGATGCACCGCCTAACCCCGGAACTCCAACCAATCAAAGTTAACGAAATGAAAACTCACATGAAATCCACGCACCACATCCATTGGGCAGTCCATCCGCCCCTGACGAGTACGACGCGGCATAGCGCCCGCTAAGGAAAACCGTGTCCCAACAACGCATTATCAATGGTCGTTATGAAGTCGGCGAGCTCATTGGCCGTGGCGGCATGGCCGATGTCTACATCGGTCACGACACCCGCCTGGGCCGTACCGTCGCCATCAAAATGATGCGCCCGGACCTCGCGCGCGACCCGCAGTTCCAAACCCGGTTCCAACGCGAAGCCCAAGCCTCCGCTGCGCTGAACCACCCAAACATCGTTGCCGTCTTTGACACCGGCGAAGAAGAGCTCCCGCCCAACGGTGAACACGCCGGCGTCTCCTTGCCGTATATGGTCATGGAATACGTAGACGGCGACACCCTGCGCGCACTGCTGCGCAAAGGTGATGTCACGATCGACCAGGCCGTTGAATGGACCGAAGGCATTCTGAGTGCGGTTGCCTACTCGCATGAAAATCACATCGTGCACCGCGACATCAAACCCGGCAACGTCATGGTCGATGAATCCGGAACCATCAAAGTCATGGATTTTGGTATTGCCCGGGCCCTATCCGATTCCTCGGCAACCATGACCCAAACCCAGGCCGTGGTGGGCACCGCACAGTACCTGTCCCCAGAACAGGCCCGCGGTGAAACCGTCGATTCCCGTTCCGACCTCTACTCGGTGGGCTGTGTGCTGTTCGAACTGTTGACCGGCCGTCCACCGTTCGTTGGTGACTCCCCAGTTGCCGTTGCCTACCAGCACGTTCGCGAAGAACCACCGTCGCCAACCTCGCTCAACCCGGATATTACCCCAGCGCTGGCCTCGGTGCTGGCCAAGTCCCTGGCCAAAGACACTCAGGCACGCTTCCAGTCCGGTAAAGAATTCCTCACCGCCCTGCGCTCGGCCCACTACGATGGCATTGGTGTGACCGAAGATGACTCAACCACCGTCATCCCACCGGCCGTGATCCCCGCCGATGCGGACCCCACCCAGGCCATGTCATCAATTTCTGCGCAGGACGATTCCATCTTCACCCCGCGTGAAGAACTCCCCGAGTCCTACGAGATGACCGGACAAATAGATTCGGTCAATGACCAGCGCCCCCGTAAGAAACGCCGCGGCTGGCTGATCGCACTGATCATCATTCTGCTGCTGGGCGGTGGCGGGGCTGCCGGCTGGTACTTCTGGGATCAAGCCGAACAGCGCCGCATCGAAGAAAACCAGGTCGATGTGCCTGATGTGTCCGGTATGCCAGAAACCGATGCGCAAAACGCCCTGACAACCGCCGGGTTGCGCCCAATTTTGGAATACGAGCACAGCGACGACGTCGAGCGCGACCGCGCCATTGGCACCTCACCGGCTGCGGGCACCGTTATGCAGCGCTACGACGAAATCACCCTGAATATCTCATTAGGTCCCGACGAGGTTGAGATTCCTGACTCGCTGCGCGGTGCATCCGAAGCCACCGTGCGCGATACCCTCGAAGAACTTGGACTCACCGTCTCTGACGTGACCTATGTAAACTCAGCAACCATTCCGCGGGATCGACTCGTCGACACCAACCCGGCCCTGGGATCCACGGTGGCCTACGGTTCAACCGTCGCGTTGAAAATATCCTCCGGCGAGGTTGAGGTCCCAGATGTTCGCGGCATGTCCGAACAAGAGGCTCGCAACATTTTGACCGGTGATGATCTCGGTTTGACGGTAGACATTCAAGAACAAGAAACCGAAGAACCTGAACCAGGTACCGTACTGGACCAGTCGGCTGAACCCGGTTCCTCAGTAGCTCAGGGCACCACAATCACCTTAACCATTTCCAAGGCGCCACCAGAGGAGCCGTCTCCATCGCCGAGCGAAACAGAGACGCCGGAAGACGAAGAAACTGACTCCGAGTCCCCGACACCAGAAAATGACGATGAGGACAGCGAAGCCGGCCCCTCTCGCGGCTGGTTCTCCAATGACGGCCAGGAACATGGCCCCTGGAACCGCGGTAACGGTTGGGGTAGAGATTAGACCGGTTGAGAACCAATACACATTGCTCTCAGTTTCTCACCGGTGCTCAGTTACCCATACCGAGGCTGGTAGGGCTATGCGTGATTATTCTGCGAGTATCTCGCGAACCATCGGAATAACCTTTGTTCCATAGAGTTCGATCGAGTGCATCATCAACTCGTGTGGCAAGCGCCCGGTGCCGTATTTCATACCAAACCGGGTTGCACCCAGGGTTTTGACGGTGTTGGCGATTTTGCGAGCCACGGTCTCGGGCGAACCCAAGTGTAGGGCGCCATGGCGAACTTCCTGTGCAAACTGTTCCGGCGTCGGCGTCGGCCAGCCACGTTCGGCACCAAGCTTGCCGGTGGCGTGATGCCAGTACGGATAATACTGCTCCATCGCTTCCTCATCAGTGTCAGCGATATAGCCGTGGGAGTGGACTGCAATGCGGCGCGGGTTGAAGCCATTTTCTTCGATTTGTTTGCGGTACAGACTGGCTAGCTGGGCAAAGCGTTGGGGAGCTCCCCCGATAATCGCAAGCTCCAAGCCCATCCCGTATTTTGCAGCGCGCACGATCGACTGCGGTGAACCACCCACCGCTACCCAAGTGGGCAGGCCCTGTTCGTGCGCCGTCGTTGGGAAGATCGAATAATTTTCTAACGCAGAACGGGTACTGCCCGACCAGGTAACGGGCTCCTCACGGCGAACCTTATCGAAGAGTTCGAGCTTTTCTTCAAAGAGGATTTCGTAGTCTTGCAGGTCATAACCGAATAGCGGGAATGACTCGATAAATGAGCCGCTCCCCAGTGAGACCTCAGCGCGCCCCGAGGTGATCCCATCCAGGGTGGCGAAACGTTGGTACACGCGCACCGGATCGTCGGAGGACAACACAGTCACGGCCGAAATGAGTTTGATGCGCTGGGTTTGTGCACCAATGCCGGTCAACACGACGTCGGGCGCGGACACCGAATAATCGGGCCGGTGGTGTTCTCCGACGCCAATGACGTCGACGCCCACCTGGTCGGCCAGCACCCCCTCGGCAACGACATTGCGCAGCACTTCGGCGTGACTCAACACGCGGGTGCCTTCGAGGTCCTGGGTGATGTCCCCGAAAGTGTGGAGGCCAAATTCGACGACGCCGTCATCCAGCGAGGTCGCAAGGTGAGTGGATGGATTTGGGGTTGGCACAGCATTGTTCATATCAAGTGCAACCTCACGGTCCCCAAAAACATTCCTTCAAATCTGAAGGATCTGCTGCGGCGGCTACTCGATGTCCAGGGTCGCGTCGGAGAAGAAGCCGAACTCGGCGATCCACGGGTAGACAACTTCCATGAGGACCACCACAACCACCGCCAGCAGTGCTAACACGAGGATCCAACGGAACCAGGTTGGTCCGGGCAGCAGGTGAAAAAACCAGGCGTACATGACTAGGCCTCCTCGCTCAGGCCGTGGTGAATAACGGCG
>NZ_DYXC01000123.1 GCF_020742345.1 Enteractinococcus helveticum
GGAATATGCACAGCCGCCCTGGCAGCACTGCATGCCGGACCGATCACCGGCATTATTGCAGCTATCATGCTTGGTCTGGCCTACGGCACGGTACTGGTCACCGGACTGACACGCGTTCAGAAGATTGCACCACCACACGAACTAGCTGGCCTGACCGGGATTTTCTACGCCGTGACCTACATTGGGTTCCTCTTCCCAACCGTGATTGCCGCGCTGTTGCCACTCATGCCGTACAGCACCACGCTGTTGGTCTTTGCTGGCCTCGCCCTGATATCGATGCTCATTGCGTTCGGGCGCATCCGGCGAGTTCGCGGACCCTGGAATAACGGCCGCGAGTAGTCCCCTAACCGTGTTAATCTGACAATTTTCGGAGGATTGCAGAAAATTGACAGATTAAGGGGGTGCCTAATCTGTCAATATTTACGAAAACTCGGAGAATTGACAGATTAGAAGGGTCGCTAATCTATCAATCTGTGGAGAAAACCGAAAAAGTGACAGATTCAGAGGCTACTTTCCTGTTTTATTGATCGGTGCGCAATAGCACACGGTTGCCGTCTTGATCAGCCAGTTCCCATTGATCAGTTGCATTAGCGTCACTGAGCAATTTTCCGCCGGCCTCAAGTGCGGCTTGCAGACGGTTTTTCGCTATGGACGACGGCACAAATACCTCGAAGTGCACGTTGCCTGGAGCGGCAGTGGCATTCTCCTGACCCTCAGAAACCGGGGCGTGTGCTACGTGGCGGAAACGAATCGGGGGCAGCACATCGGAGCGGTCGATCAAAAACTCGTCGTCTTGAGCAGCTTTGAAATCAAAAATCGCTTGCCAGAACGGTTTAATCGCTTCAACGTTAGCGCTGGCTAGCACGACGTGGCTGCGGGTGATCTTTTCGGGCTGACGCTTGAGCCCCATTTCTTCGATGAGCACGTTGACAGCTGTGGCGAACTGTATATCCCGGTCGGTCAGTCCGCCGACGTCGTGACTGACGACCCTCATGCGAATGGTGTTATAGCGGATGTCGAAATCTGGGTGATGATTTTGAGCTTCGGCCAGATTGGTGAAACGGTTGACGAATTCGATGGCTTGCACAAAGTCTTTGGCGCGCACGCTGATCTCCAGGCGTCCGTCAACAACGGTCCAATCTGACAGCTGCTCTTGGGCTTGGGATGAGGTCACGTGGGTCATAGTTGGCCTCCTGACGTCGTAGACACCGGGTCGTACTTTCACCTCAAGTCTGGCAGCTGGGTACGGCACTGTCGAGGGGGCTGTTGAATACACAGACCGGCCCCTTCTGCGATTGCAGAAGAGGCCGGTCAGGTAATGCGCTATGGAGTTGTACTGGCTATCGGCTAGGCGCTACGCCCAAAGAGGCGTCGACGGTTAGCAAATGCCAGCAATGCCGCACCAGCTACCAGCAGGCCGCCAGCCAGGAAGCCAAGTTGGACGCCGTTGGCGCCGGTTTGTGCCAGACCGCTGGCACCGTTGACGTCAACCGGGGCGGATGGGGCGCGATCATCGTCGTCACCATCTGAGCCGCCAGCAGTGGAGTCGTCGTCACCGTCGACGACGGTGAAGCTTCCATTCAGGGTTTGAGTTTCGCCAGCATCGTCAACGTAGGTGACTACGGTGTTGTATTCGCCGAGGTAAACGGCTGGATCGGCAACATCGTAACCATGGATTACGAATGAGGCGACGCCGTCTTCATCAACGTCGGCGGTGCTTTCGTAATCGTTGACATACTCTGGCCCGGAAACGACGTAGGAGATTTCAGTACCGGGTTCCATGCCCTCCACGATGTGGTTGGCACCGGCACCGTCTTCTGGATCACCGACGAAGTCATCCAGATCAATACGCTCTGGATCAATAGTCAGCGCCGGGTCAACGACCTGGTCATCCGAACTGAGAACCGTGTATTCAACAGAGGCTGTTTCTTCGGTTGTCAGATCAGTGACGGTCAGTGTCTGAACACCAGTGTCTGCGTCGTCAGCGATTGGCAACTCAGCGCTGAGCTCGCCGTTTTCATCGGCGGTAAAGGTTTCGGTGGGATTCCACGAGACTTCAACCTCGCCGTCAGCAGTCAAGTTCCAGATGTCTGCATCCAGTGAGCCACCCTGGTAAACCTCGTTGGAGTCCAGCTCAATTTGGGGTCCTTCTGCGATTTCTTCAACTACGCGGAAGTTCACCGGACCTAGTTCTTGAACATCACCGGCTTCGTCTTCATAAGAGGCGGTTACCGCGTACTCGCCGAGGTAGACGGTTGGATCGGAAACCCAGTCGAAGCCGTAAATGAAGAAGCTTGCTGTGCCGTTGTCATCAGCGGTTGTGGTCTGCTCCAGACCTTCCAGTTCTCCTGGTGAGACCACGGTGTAGGTCAGGCTAGTTTGTGGTTCAAGACCTTCAGCAGTGAACAGTACACCTGGTTCATCTTCAATATCGCCAACAAACTCATCCAGCGTAATCTCGCTGCGGTCTGCGGTCAGCGTTGGTTCAGCTTCGTCACCTGCATCGGCAACAGTGTATTCGGCAGTACCGGATTCGCCTGTTTCACCGTCAGTAACGGTCACCGTTTTGACGCCCGATTCAGCATCTTCGGGGATGACATTTTCAGTCGCAAAATCGCCATTCTCACCGGTTTCAACCTCTGCAGTTTCGAGGCCTTCAATCCCAAAATCGATAGTGACGGTGCTATTCGGGGTGGCGTTGTGCCCGGTAACGTGGAGCACCCCACCTTGCGGAATTTCGCCATTGTCATTGGCATCAGGTGAGTGCGTACTGACCTGCGGTTTTTCACTGGTCACTTCGAAGCTAGCTGAGCCAACCTGTGCGTCATTGTCAGCTCGTAGAGCAGTGACATAATAGGTTCCCACGTAAACGCTGTCAGCGCCTTGGATCGTGTATTCAACGGTGCCCTCGGCATCGGCGGTGGCTTCACCTGATAGATCCGGTATTGGGCTGTACGCATTGCCCACAGTAATCGCAATGTCCTGGCCTGCTTCAAGCCCCTCTATCGTAACCGTTACCCCACTGTCAACGAAATCATTTTCGTCAAGCTCTTCCGGGGTGATTGTCAGGCTTGCATCGGTGACGTTAAAGCTTTCCGTTACCGAAATCTCAGTCTCGCGATCTACTGCGGTGACGTCATAAACGCCGCCTGCAGAACCTTCTGGAATTGTCAGCTCAAGACCGTCGATCGAACCGAATTCGTTTGCACTTGCCGAGCTCGAAGCGACGATTTCGCCACTATCGGGTTCTGTTACAGAAATCTCGACATCGCCATCTGGGGAGAACCCGCCTCCACCGACTTCGAAGGTCGTACCCGCAGGTCCAGAGCTTTCACTAAAGTATATGAACGGGTCAACTTCGACTTCAGCATCCTGAGTCTCGGGGTCGACTTCATCCTGAGTCGATTCCGAAGTCGGTTCTTCGCTGGCCGACTGGTCGCTACCAGACTCGGCAGGTTCAGAAGCTTCCCCAGATTCGCTGTTGTCCGTTTCGTCAGCGCTTTCTTCTGACTCTTCTGAGTCTTCTGAGCCTTCTTCGGTGTTTTCTTCCGCAGATGAAGTCTCTTCGTTATGGACATCTTCTGCAGTGTCTTCATCTTCCGGAACAGCCGTTGCAACACTGACTGCTGGCTCTTCATCTGCCATTGCGGAGGGGATGCCGACAGCAAATGAGCTGAACACTAGCGCAGATCCCGCTAATACAGCCGCTGACAGCTGCCCCTTCTTCTTCGGTGTTTCTTCCGCCATGCGGAGTTCCCTTCGAGTAGTGAATAAGTCCGTCCAATGCACTTCCTGGAAGTGCTCAAAACGACCAATAAAACATAAATGGACCACAAAACACGTGAATCCGAGCACAGATTACCAGCGATTTACCTCGCGCGCCAAGGCAAACTAAAGCTTTCACTTGAAATCCGAGGGTATAACTTTCTGTGCGCAAACTTCGTGCAAACTGAATATTTCCTGGTGCCTTTCTTGCCATTGCAACGATGCAAAGCCGTTACCCCTCACCGCAGCAATCTTTGGAGATGCCCCAAGTATCCTCATCAAATTTGTTGATCAAACTGGTGAACAACATGACTCTTCGTTACACTGTGAAGCATGGCAGCAACACATCTCGTCCTGTACCTGTAACAGCGATCCAGCCTTCTGTACTCGACACATTCTGAGTCGAGCCGATTTTGGCAATTTTTTCCTGACCAAACTGGTCGCTGTTCATTTTTCGTGCCCTTTTGCACGAGACTTTCAAGGACTTTTTATGCCTTTTGAATCTAAACATCCGGCGCATTCTGGCGCCCAAATTACTCTGCACACAATCGAAGTGACACTCGGTGGCAGCCGCATTCTGCATAACCTCGATCTCGCCGTCACACCGTCCTCTCGGATCGGGATTGTCGGTGAAAACGGTCGCGGCAAAACTACCCTGCTACATATTCTTACCGGCAGATTGACCCCTGATGGGGGAACCGTGACACGTCACGGCAGCATTGCAGTCGCTGAACAAGAAATGTCCGCCGACGATGGTCGCACCGTCGGTGATGTGATAGCAGCAACTATTGAGCCCGCAGTCGCAGCCTTAGCGGAACTCGATACCACCTCGCAAGCCGTTGCCGCAGGAGAAACGGGTGCTGAGGAACAGTTCGCTGTTGCGCTGGAATATGCACAAGCCATTGATGCTTGGGATGCTGAGCGCCGAGTAACGCAGGCGCTCGAAGCACTCGATGCCGAGACCGATCGTGAGGTCGTACTGAGCGATCTTTCGGTGGGACAACGGTATCGCGTGCGGCTTGCTTGCCTGCTGGGTGGGCATCACGATTTCCTCTTATTAGATGAGCCCACGAACCATTTAGACCGCAGTGGGTTGGATTTTCTGACCCAGAGTCTACGGGATCGCAACGGCGGCGTCGTTGTAGTCAGCCATGACCGCGCGCTGCTAGCGGATATTGCTGAAACAGTTCTGAGCCTGGATCCAACACCGGATGACCGGCCCAGGCTCTACGGTGACGGTTATGCGGGATATCGGGAGCGTTCTCGAGCTGAGCGTATTCAATGGGAACAAGAATATGCTCGTCAGCAGGTTGAGCACACCAAGCTTCAGAATGATTTGCAGACTGCCCAGGACCGGCTGATCAGTGGCTGGCGTCCACCCAAGGGCACGGGCAAACATGCTCGTGCTACTCGTGCCGCTTCAACTGTCCGCAACGTTCAGCGACGCCAGGATGCTTTGGAAGCGCACTCGCTTAGCGTTCCTGAGCCTCCCTTGCAGTTAAAGTTCCCAGCGGTGCAGAGCAGATCAAGCGCCACGATGCTATCTGCAGAACAGGTCAGCTTGACCGATCGACTACCTTCTACAGTTTCCCTACAGGTTGCCGGTGGCGATCGCCTGGTCGTGACCGGCCCGAATGGGGCAGGCAAGTCAACGCTTTTGCAGGTCTTGGCTAAACAACTCGTACCAACAACGGGCAGCGTGCAGCATCACGCTTCAGCTCGGATTGCTTTGCTCGAGCAGGAATCTGTGCTGCCGCTACAGCAGCGCGTTGGCGCCTACTTTGAAGCCCATGTCCAACGACTTATTGCACGTAGGGTTGTGTCCGAACGGCAGGGTGTCTCACTTCGAGAGCTCGGTCTACTTGGGTCAGCTGAAATGCGACTGCGCGTTGGTGAGCTATCGATGGGGCAACAACGTCGGCTAGAACTCGCACTGGTATTGGCTATGCGTCCGAATGTGTTGCTGCTGGATGAACCCACGAACCATTTGTCGATTCGACTCGTCGACGAGCTGACGGAGGCTCTAGAAAACACAGAGGCTGCCGTCATCGTGGCAACCCATGATCGCCAGCTGCTGCGCGACACCGACCATTGGCCATCAGTGTCGCTGGAGAACACCTCGGTGTCCGCCACTAGGTAATTTCAACCCTCACGAGCGCAAAACCCCTTATACTATCCTCAATATAAGGGGTTTTGCGCTACAACAACATGCTTGCCAAGAGGCCTGCACCGCCAGCCAATCCCCAGCTGGCAAGACTGCCGACCAGAAACTCTTCGGCTTTTGTCCCGGCTTGGGCCGGATCCTCCCGCTTTGCATCTGCAGAAATCTCAGGAAAACGAACAATACCTTTGGCAGCCATCAGTGCAGCAACCACATGATAGGCACCGACGACGGCCAGCACCATCATAAAGATGCGCTCCAAGGGACCGATGACCCGGCCGCCCTTCAACCGACTGCCCGGAACCGCCCCGGCGGCTTGCCCATCAGCGCCGAGCTCTCGCCCAGAAAGCAACAGGACGGCGCGAGTGATGCGGTTGCCACTTTGCGTCAGAAATATCGCCAAGGCAAGCCACATCAACCCGATTGGAACGACAGCACTGAGCACCGTAATATCCAGCCACGCAAAGCCGGCCAGAATGACCACCAGCCCCACCGCAGACCAAGCAAACAGTTCTGGCGCCGACCTGGTGTCACCGTCATTTTCGAGGGGCCCGATCATGCGTTCGGCAATGAAATACCAGGCCGCAGCAATCAGGGCGGCAACCGCGCCGACCCAGCCTTCAGGCCGGATCCATAGAGCCGCTGCCACCGTGACAGCCAACCACCAGACCAATTGCATATAACGCACGGTTTGAATCGCCAAACGAGCTTGAGTCAGGCCGATGAGGTCGGTGACCCCTACCGCCAAAATCGTCACAACGACCAACATCAAGACCCTCCTTTCAGCACGTCATCTGCGTCCAATAATGCCATGGCCCCCGATCGATGCAAGGCTTGCGAAACCGCTGCTTGGGAAATATTCTCAGCGCGTGCAGCATCTTGTTGGGTGGCTCCGGTCAATAGGGCTGCAAAGAGCCGTCGCTCGCGTGCTTTCATTCGCGCCACAATATGGTCGCGCAATACTAACTGGCTGGTGACGGCGTCAGTAAGTTCGGGGTTGTCACCGTAAAATCCGGTGAGCACCTCATCGCGTCGATGCTGCTGTTTTTCTACATATTGAATGGCTTGGCGCGCGTTGAGCCAAGCGGTGCCATCTTGAATCGGACCGGCTTCACCCTCATCGATCGTATTGATTTGACCAACGCCGATACCGAACCGTAACCGCAGCTCCTCAGGCAATAATGCTTGGACTCGCACGGTGACGCGCAAGGCATCTTGCCACGTAGCGGCGATCAATTGAAACTCGTCGCCGACGGTTGCCCAAGCTTGGCGTACGGTTGGCACGGAGGCTTCGACGCGTTCAAATGTCTCAAGGATGGCGCGTTGAGCTGCTGCACGATCGGTGAGATCACGCGAGTCAACGATATCTGCAATAATTCCAACTGCCTGCATCACGTCTACACAATAACACTTATAAAGCCTTGAATATAAGTATTTTTATGGATTTTTAGCCGGTCATCGGCAAGAAGATAACGGCGACAATCCCCCACAGCCCCAAGCTTACGAGGACTATAGGCAACAGAACTTTCATGAGTACACCGCGTGACACGACCGGTCCCGTGGTGTCGGAGCGCTGGTAGACCTTGGCAACACGATAGGCCAACTCGATACGCGCGGGGCCGGCGATGATCGCCCAACCGGCAGCCGAATTCTGCAAACCCATGGTCCACAGCGGGGAGATGCCAAGTCCCTGCGCTGCAGCTACTTGGGTCGCACCAAACATCGCGTTCGCCCCGGTTCCGGATGCCGTTATATAGCCCGATAATCCGGCGACGAAGGGCAGTAAAAATAAATACACTGGCCCTAGATCCACCAGGCTACCAGCGATGACATCCGCCAGCCCCCCGCCTGCGATAACAACACCAAATAAGATATATAACGCCGTTGGCATGGCAGCATTCCACCACATTCGTATCGACGCTCCAGGCAAAGCCCGCAGACTCTCGGCCTCAATCGGCAAGAACGTCAAGGAGACCAATGCCCCGGTGATCGACCACAACGCTGGCGAGGCCAGCACTTCGCCCACGACCCCAAGATCATAGGTACGGTAGATCAACTGACCGGCAATCGTGCCCACCATCAAGATCAGATACGGCACCAGCGACCGTCCGGGACTTGGGGTCAGCTGCCCACGACGGATAATTAACAGCCACACGATCGACATGATCAACGTGGCGACGGCCCCAGCCACGGGAGTGCCTAGGAGCAGATTCGCTAGCATCGTCAGACCCCACAACATGATCCCGGAACCTGCTCCGACGCCTGCCCAGCCGACCCGTTGGCTGCGCGATAATTTATGGTCGATCAATCCGTTGCCCGCCAGAATCGATACGGCAATGCCTGAAGCGATAAATGGCAGAAGGTTCCACCACCCAGAAAATAGGCCCATGTCGGTCAATGACGCGCCGGCAGCATCAGCGGCAATCAATGTTCCCGGGCCCATTGAGCCCCACGGCCCAATCATCAGTCCCAACAACGTTAGTAAGGCTGCTCGATACGGGGTGAATCCTAACGACAGCAAGAGCGGCAGCCCGATCAGTAGTGGGATACCGAAACCGGTGACCGTTTCCAGAAATGGCACAACTCCATGAGCCATAAGCAGCGCTGCCGTAATAGTAGGACCACCGTCCGAGAGCCAATTGGCAAGTTTACGCTGGGCACCAGTCCGGTCCATGACACCGGATAACAGCACTCCACCACCTATGATTGCCAGGACTTTTATCAAAGTCCAAAAGTTCGCATTCCACGCCGTGATCAAGTCTTGAGCAGGAGCGGCAAAATACCACAGCGCGATCCCGGCCGCACCGAGCGTTCCGAGCAGGGGTGGCAGTGTTCCTGGTATGCGAGGTAACGCTAATAATCCCAGGGTCAGGAGCACCGGCAAGATCGCCATGATAAACCCCATATGTGCTGATGCTCCTTCTGTCCGACTAACGCAAACCTCTAGCATAGCTGCTTCACAGCTGATCAGCGTGGGAGTTGTACCTTGAGTGGTTTAGGCCAACAGATAGGCTTCAACATTGGATTCGTAAATATTGCTGTTGATCCCGGTATCGAATGACGGACTGCTGCGTAGCTTGGTGATCATCGCGCACAACACCGTACCTGGCGTTCTTGAACAACAAGGGCAGTTGTTATTCGAAGTCCGTCAACAGTTCGGTGGCTTGCTGAACAGCCGTTGACAGCCCAAGGACAAGTGGCCGGTACAAGGTTGCTGGCACGTGTATGAGCCCATGTTGAATTTGGACCAGCCCCATGTCACGTAAATATCGCAGGGTTGTACAGTATGACACGTTCGTGATGCGAACACCGACATCCGCGTCAGGATTAGGTTCAATCAATGGAATGACTGCGCCTGCCATGGCGCTAATGAGATGGTTAATAACAAGTGCGGCCGCAGGGATTTCATAATGCGATCGTCGAAAAGAACACAGTAGTACATTAGCGATCCATAAACCAACCACGAGTTCGGCGTTTTCTAACGACAGGTCTTCATCAATAAACACCTCAGCACGAGGCCCTTGCTTGACTCGCGAGGCGGTTAACTCGATGACTTGCAACGTTTCAAGTGCGGTCCACCATGACATCAGTTCGGGAATTTCCAAGGCTGATTGGACGCTGTATGTCGTTGTGCGGTCTGGTATGTATGGCATCTGGGGATCCGGCGCCGTCGACGAGCTGGCCATGAGGTCTTCAAACACCGTCGGCTCATCCTGAGGCTCCGGTTTTGCTGAAACACCGACAGCCTGGATACCGACCATCTCGGCAAGGAGTTGGATATCGGCCCGCCGGGGCACCTGACGTGTTGTCACGGGTTTCGAGGTAGCCAACCACTGCCCCAGTTCGTACAACCCATCGACGATGGGCAACTGACCAATGGCAGCAAGCCGATCGCTTATAGGAACCTTATCGGCAGCAGCGATGATGCCACGGAACTGTTCGGCAAGCGCATCACCACCAACATCGGTCTCAAATGACTCTAGCAATGCAATCCACGGGGATGGATCTACTGAATTTTCGACGCGGTATGCCACATAGCTTGAAATAGCATGCACACTTTCCATGACGTCTTGGTAGTCGAGCGAAAATTGGACGGAGGCTAACCAGGGTTGGATCGCATCCGGGTCATCCGGTTCAAGACCAGCATCTAGAGCCTGCAAAACGCGCCCGATAAAGAGCTCATAAATTTCGTCAGCGTCCTGATCGTCATATTGGTCAATCAACCAAAACCGAAAGTCCTCATAGCGCTCTTCTTCAGCGATCCACTGCTCAACTTCAGGTGCGACGGGAATGTTATCGATATGTTCTTTTGACAGCGGCTTATTGGGTAAAAACTGTGTCAGTGCATCGTTGACAGCCAGCTGCCGCCCGGCGGCTATCGCCGCAATAGATACATAGATCAAGTAGGCGCCGGCACGCGCCAGCTCCAGGCCGCCGTGGCTGACCAGCAGATTGCCATAGGACTGAACGGCACGGCCTTGTCGAGCAAGTACCTGGAGATCTTCAGCCGCCGCGCGGGTTTCTGCGTGACCAAACGCCAGCTTGGCATGCTGCAAGCTGTCTTCAAGTGACGGATCGGTATACCATTTGTCCAGCGTTTCCATGGCCACGCCGGTGAGGTGACCCGCGCTTGGTCGCATATGCGTGGGTTCCGGACCAATCGAGGCGAAGATTTTCTGCAGCTGCTCCTCGGTGCCGCTTTCCAAAGCATAGACGATACTGTAGAGCGTCAAGATGGTCACCGCTTCGCGATCACCAACCGGGGTGATGAGCTCCATGTTTCGACGCTCAATCGCGCGAGCCATAGCGGCGTTGAACTCGTCGAGATCCACGTCGTCAAGATTGGTCAGATCGATACCATCTGCTGCCAGGAGTGGGGCAATTTCTTGCATGAGTTGATCGGTCAGTCCTGGCTGGTGAGCAATCCTGGCCTCTTTTGGAAATCCGAAATATTTTGGATCCTCAAATGGCATGTTCCGTTCGGTCATGGCACAAAAGTACCAGCCGCCAGTGCCCTAGGAATAGTCACTG
>NZ_DYXC01000124.1 GCF_020742345.1 Enteractinococcus helveticum
TGAGTTCCCTGCTGGTGGGTCGATTTCACGTCCCTGGACTTGTACGACGTCGCTGTGAAAGTTTGGTGGGTCTTCCGCAGGCGGTGGCTGCGGATCATCGCCGCCACCAAACCAGGTAGTGACTTCGTGCCATGCTCCAGCTAAAAGGTTATCCTCACGCTGGCGCTGACGTTCTGCCCATGCCCGGGCGTCTTCGCGGCGTTGATCTTCGGCTTCGGCGGCTTCTTTGAGCTCGACTACCCAACTAGCCAACTGCCCCAGCGCATTGGCGACCTCGCGGCGACCCTCTGAAGCGACCTCGGCGTTACGATCAAAGATCTCGGAGTAGTGACCGCGAAATTCCCGCATTGCGTACCAGACAGCAGACGAGCGAGAGCCTTTTTGGGCATATAGCTTGCCCTGCAAGTTGCTCGCCTTGGCTTTGAGCGTGTCAGCTGCTGCGTAGTTATAGCCCGTTGGTTCGTTGCCGCCGATGTCTGACATGAATTTTCTCGCCTTCTAAATTCCTATAATGCCGCACAGTGAAAATGACGCCGCATGAGCGTCGGGAAAGAACAGGGAACCGGTGTGCCGAGGACGAAGAAGTCTCGACACACCGGTATTCGGGAGCGTGTTATGCGCCGCCACCTGCGGTGAAGATGTCTTGGGAAATGCGATCCAACTGGTTGCGCAATTCTTCAAGCTGCTCTTTAGCACTGTCCAAAGCAGATTTGGTTTCTGGCCAGGTGCCATTGCGGAAGGTCTCAGCCAGCGGACCATCCCAAACATTCGGATCCGACAGAATACGACCCTGGGTATCCAGGCTGGTGATCTGATCAGTAAAGCCACCATTGACAATGGACTGGATCTGACGAATCGCGGTTTTCGCTTCTTCGGTTGATAGTACGCGTGTAGCCATCAGGTACTCTCCTCATAAAAAAGACAATAAAGGCCACCCAAAATTGGGCACCACCCTAGCGAAGCAAAGATTTTCAACTAATTTCAATCCATGTCACAACATGACGTCTACCACCGAAGCTGCACAAAAATAGTCCGAATATGAATAATCGGCACGCAAGTACCTGCGAACGATGTTCGTTGATTCACTTAAAATATTGGGCTGACTTGGCATAATACGTGAAGCTTCAAGATACCTCGTTAGTGATGATTGATCCGATTGATATGACACATGACAGTTGAGTCATCAAAATGTTCACTCATTACTCAGGAATTCTTAACCAAAAATTGATCTTGAACATTAGATTTATGTCAGATCAGCAGCCCCACATCGGTCATGTACCTGTGGAAGAATCGTCACGTTGGTACGATTCAACAATCCACATACCCCTATCACGACAGTCCGGAAGGAGCGTGCGATGTCGACTCTCCAGCCCGGTGATGCGCTCGGCGCTTCCTACCGGTTGGTCAAGCACATCGGTTCAGGTGCTGCTGGTGATGTGTGGTTAGCAGAATCTACGCGCGATGATGCGACCTACGCGGCGAAAATTCTCAAATCCGAACACGCCAATGACGCCGATATCGTCGAGCGCTTCATCCGCGAGCGCTCCGTACTTATCGGATTGCGGCACCCAAGTATTGTGGCGGTACGCGACCTTGTTGTAGAAGGTGCGACTCTTGCGATCGTTATGGACTATATTGCTGGCGGAACACTGCGCGATCTGTTAGCAGCCCAGAAGACCCTGCCGGCGGCTGAAGCGCTGACCCTGACGGCACAGATCTTCGATGGTCTGACCGAAGCCCACCGACTGCAAGTCATTCACCGCGACATCAAACCTGACAACGTGTTGTTGTCTGAACCATGGGAACCGGGCCAGACTGAGACCGTTCGAGTAACCGACTTCGGCATCGCCTCTGTGGTCAGTGCCCGCCAGCGCCAAACCTCTGGCATGTTGGGCACCCCGCAGTATATGGCCCCGGAAATCATCAGCCATGGTCACTCCACTGCGGCCGCCGATGTCTATTCGACCGGTGTGCTGCTGTATGAATTACTTTCTGGTCGCACACCATTCGACGGTCCGGGTACCGACTTCACCATTGCCTATCGTCACGTCACCGCGCTACCGCCACAATTAGATATCCCGCGCGAGCTATGGCGTGCGGTCAATGATCTGTTGGCCAAAGACCCGCGCGACCGGCCGAGTGCCGCCGAAGCCGCCGCGACCATGCGTCGTTTGGCACCAAAATATCTTGACCTCGCGGCACTTACACCAGCGCCGGTGACTGAAGACTTCGTGGAAGTCGAGCGCCCTCGGACCATGCTGCGCAGCGACCTGCTGCACGAAACGAATCTGACCAATGACGTCGAATCGTCGGTTGCCCAGCACGCCCCCGAATTGGGTCCGGCGCCGCAGCATACGGTACTGCGCCCCATGCCGGTCGCCCGCCCTGCCGAACCCGATGAGCCGGTGAATCATGAAACATCAGCAGATGAACAGCTGAGCTGGTTTACGAAGAAGAATATTTTGCTTGGCGTTTCTGGGCTGGTGTTATTGGTCGCGCTTGTCGTCGGGGGCATTTGGTTATTCACCGGCAATGCCGCCGATGCGCAAACCACCTCGGATACCGCACTACAAGCCAGCCAACAGGATCAACCGTTGCCCACCGGGCTGTCCGTGTCTCGGCAAGCAACCTATGATCCCGATGCCGAGCAGATCACCGTGGAGATCACGTACTCGACACAGCGGGCGCCCCTGTCTGGACAGTTCCTGGAGGTCTTGCCGGCCACGGATGCCGAGGCAGATGCTTGCCCGGCTGTGAGTTGGGAGGGTGTCTCTGCGAAGCATCATCAGTCTTCTAACAGTGGCATTCGAGCGGACTGCGGGTGGCAGCTGGACGGCGTCGAAATTCCTGCCAACGATCAGCTCACCGTCACCGCGACACTGCCAGGCAGTGTGGCTGATCAACAAGAATTCGATGCCTGGCTCGACGCTGCCGCGGAAGCAACGAATGCTGCCCTGCAGGACCCTGAGGCGTCGTCTACCGCATACCCGGCGCAGCGACTGGTTGATATCCGCGTGGAAACACCGTCGCGAACCGTCTCCCAGACCCCGTTGCCAATCACCCTGATCCCGGTGTGGCCAAGCGGACCGGATGAGTTGAATCCGCTGTATCAAAGTCCGGCATCCGGTTCGCCATCCCAGATGCTGCAAAATATCGCCGGCGATGAGTCGGGCGTGCGGTTCTCCGATAACTGCTCGGGTGCCGTGGCCATCTCGTCTGATGGGTTAACGGTGACGGCGCTGTCGGTGACGTCAGAATGCAGTATTCATGCCTCGGTCGGGAACTTCACCAGCTTACAGAGCTCCCCGTTGAGTATCACCACGCGGGACTAAAATACCTGCGTCCTAAATATCAACAGGTCACTGGCTACACAGGTTTGATATAGCAGAATCCACTACCAGAACTACTAACAGCACGATCCAAGAGGCCGTTCATTGCCATCGCACTGTAGCAGTCCTATTCAACTTCGCTGAAACCCTGCTGTTCAAGCAGTTTGCGGCTTTCCGACAGACTGACAAAATCGGCTCCATCCATGTTGCCCGAGCCTTCAAAGCCCGGGATATCGCTCAGGGCATTCATATCCACGACCCGGTAGTCAATGCTGACTTCCTCAACGGCCGAAGTCTCGCCGTATTCGATGCTCTGGTCATAGCCTTCGACGCCGGCGGATTGTTCCATCAGCGGGTCGAAGATTTCCTGGGCATCTTCTTTACTACCAATCCCAGCTGCTCGGTAGTCGATCACGTTGCGGGTGGTCTGTTTGACAACCCGGTCGCCGACTGCGGTATACGTCAGGGTCATGTCCACACCGTTTTGGTTTTGGGTAAAGGCGGTTTCGGTTGTTTCACCATCGGTCGCAGGCGGCTCCGGGGTGGTTTCAACTGGTTCAATACTGGTTTCACTTGGCGCTTCCGGGGATTCGACCGGCTCAATATGGACGTTCGAAGCGTCGTTCGTAGCATCGTCACAGGCCGATAGTGTCAAAGCCGCAGCAAAGGGCAGCACGGCCATGGCGGTGAATTTTTTCTTCCATGGTGGAACGATAATCATGGGCAGTTCTCCTTGGAACACATGTAGACGTCGCGGTGCTAGCACAACGCAAACTTGGTTTTCTCATGAATTTGAAAGATAGTCAATAATGTGAAGCGGGGAGCCCTCTGGTCAAGACTCCCCGCCTATTCGTGACGACGTGTGGGCCGCCAGCGTCACATCGTATTATTCGACTTCGGTGAACCCTTGCTGTTCCAGCAGTTCGCGGCTTTCTTCAAAGCTGACGTAGTCGGCATCTTCCATGTCGGCGGAGCCTTCAAAGCCAGGCAGGTCACCCAGTTGGCTCATATCCACGACTTCATAATCAATGCTGACTTCTTCGGTTGCTGAGGTTTCGCCATATTCAACGGACTGCTCATAGCCTTCAATATCAGCAGCTTGTTCCACCATTGGGTCCAGCAGGGCTTGAGCTTCTTCTTTATCTGCCAAGCCGGCTGCTTCATAGTCAATAACATTGCTGGTGGTCTGTTTGAGGACTTCATCGCCCTTGTGGGTGTACGTCAGGGTCATCTCTACACCGTTTTGTTCCTGCTTGAACGAGGTTTCGGTGGTTTCTTCCCCGCACCCGGAGAGGGTGAGCACCGCGGCAAATGGCAAAACCGCCAGGGCTGCGAGTTTCTTCGAAAAGCGAGTAATGGTCATGAGTTCTCCTTAGAACACTGTTTTGAGTCGTGGACTTTCCACGACTAAGACTTGGCTTGTGTCTCAACCGGTGGCTGAGATGATTCGACATGGTCGGTTGGACTCATCGATTGGATCAGCGCTACTGATCCGCCGACTCCGGCATAGCCGCGTCCGGTGGTCATGGCGACCGGGGCGCGGCGCGGGATCTTGACGTTGAGCAGGTCGCCGTCAAAATCAACATCGGGTTGCAACAGGACCCCGCACCGGGCTTTGGACAGTTTCTTGGTCCAGTGGCCGTACTGCGAGCGCAGGTCGCCGGCACGTCCGGCAGCAACCACGCAGACCCGGGGGTTGGTGGAGGTTAGGAGCCCGGAAATTGACTGGTCGGCGTCGTCAATGCGTTCGGCGTCGTCGATGAGTAAGAAAACCGGACCGGTTTCCAGGCGTAATAACGCCAGCATGCCGGGAATGTCCTCGGGGGTCTCGGCGATCTTATCCAGCGGCAGGTCCCCCAACGGGGAGCGTCGGTTGGAAATGCCCCAGACGGCGGGGCGCTGATCGGCCGGGGCGTTGAGCAGCAGCTCGGCAATGGCGCATAGCAGCGTGGATTTGCCACTGCGGGCTGGCCCGGCGAGCAGAATATGTTCTTCTTCGAAGACTTCTAGCACGGCAGGTTGCAGGGTGTCTTCGCTGATACCCACCGGGATACGCAGCGGCTCCTGGGTGAGATCCAAGTGTGAGGCCAGGGCACGCACGGCAATATTTTCTGGTAGGACCCCAATGACCTCGGCTTTGGCGGGTGCATCAGCCCAACGTGCAGCGGCTTCGGTCACGGCCGCTTCGACGCCCTCATCCGGGGTGGCGATATGCATTTGCAACAGCGTGTTGACATCAACGCAACGGCCTGGCACTTCGGCGGGCACATTTTTGCCTTTGATTCCCAGTGCTGAATAGTCGTAGGCATCGGCCAGGCGGTAGATCCAACGCTGGGTGGTGACTTCGTCCATGGCCGGTGGCACGGCCTTGGCGCGCGTGGTGGTGACCACAAAGTGCATGCCAACCGCGGGCCCATCAGCATAAACGCGGTAGAGGGTTTCGAGGTGTTCTTGGCCCTCGAAGTCACTAAATTCGTCTTTGAAGGTGGCCAGTCCGTCGAGCAGGATGACCATATCGCGTTGTTTCACGCCGGTTTCACGACGACGGTTGAACTCGG
Organism: Enteractinococcus helveticum; assembly: GCF_020742345.1. Classification (GTDB taxonomy): domain Bacteria; phylum Actinomycetota; class Actinomycetes; order Actinomycetales; family Micrococcaceae; genus Yaniella; species Yaniella helvetica_A. Next base: position 5,888 of record NZ_DYXC01000124.1, read on the forward strand.
TGCGCAAAAACCGCATGAAGCGAACCTGTTGTTCCTTAGCCCCCGGCCCGGCACCAACATAGGCAACAGTGTGCGGGAGTCGTTCAAGCTCGGCCAACCCGCGCGAGCCCACATCCAGGCACAATAGATCGAGTTCTTGTGGCGGGTGCGAGGCAGCAAGGGCCAGCCCAATGCTGGCCAGGGTCGTCGTCGTACCACTGCCGCGCACGCCCATGAGCATCAGGTTGCCCTCGTGCATGTCCCAGCCGGTGGCCGACTGACGTTGCAGATCGGGTTCATCAGCCAGCGCGACCCGCACCACACCCCGATGCACGCCGCCCACGGACGGCACCGGGCGGTCCTGCGGAGTGTTTTCGGTATCAGCCGCATAGCCGTCGAGTCGGACACGTTCGCCCAGTGCCTCCGGCCAGACCTGGCGCGGTGGCGCAATCCCGGCGGCCTGGTTGGCGGCGATGACGGCGTCGATGAGCAGATCAAAATCGTTCTCATCACTGTTGGAGACTTTCGGGGCTGTGGTCTTTCGTGGCATCAGCTGGCCAAATAGCCCCACGTCTTGGATCTCAACCTTTTCGGTCACGTGTTCTTGGGCTTTGCCGGTCACCAGGGCGGTTTGGACGGGGGTGATGTCGTCCTGGCCTAATTTGATGTAGGCGCGCCCCATTTGGGAGCGTTCAATGCTGGCCGCATCCGGTACGCCGATCACATTTGAGGAATCTTCGCGACTTTGCACGCGCAATGCCACGCGCAGGTTGGTATTGGCCAGAATGTCTTCGTTGACCACACCGGCCGGACGCTGGGTTGCCAGAATCATGTGCACACCCAGGGTACGGCCGACGGCGGCCACACTGACCAACGAGGCCAACACGTCCGGGAAGTCTTTGGCCAGCATCGCGAACTCGTCTATCACCAGTAGCAGTCGTGGCAGGGGTTCCGGCGGATTCGTGGCCAAATAGGCCGGCAGGTTGTCAATGTCTTCACCGGCCTCGGCAAAGAGTCGCTGACGACGTTCCATCTCGGCTTCCAGCGCACGCAGGGCACGGTCGGCCAGCTGCTCATCAAGGTTCGAGATCGTTCCGATGGTGTGTGGCAGCCGTTCGGCGGCCTTGAACGCGGCACCACCTTTGAAGTCAATAAGAATAAAACTCAGCGTTTCGGGGCTGTTGCGCGCAGCCAGCCCGGCAATAAAGGAGCGTAAGAATTCGGATTTACCGGAACCGGTGGTCCCACCGACCAGCCCGTGCGGGCCGTCCTTGACAATGTCTAAGAACACCGTGCCTTTCTCGCTGACTCCCACGGGTCCAGACATCCCGGGCGATCGCCACAGATCTTGGATCGTATCGGCGTTGAGAGTCTCAACACCCAACAGCTCTGGTAACCGGACCAGCGATGGTAGTGCGGCACCCGGTACCACGAGTTCTGGGTCCTCAAATTGGGCCAGCCGGCGCGCGCATTGCTCGGCGTCGGCAAGGCTCACCCCAGCTAGGGTCACATCTTCAACATCCACCAGATCCTCCGGGTGATGCACCGAGGCTGAGGCATCTTGGCCCACTTCGATAACCGTGGTACAGGCGGCCGGCAGCTGATCGGTGGTCGTGGCAAGAACAATCCCACTGACCTGCGTGTTTTTCTCATCGGCCCGCAAAATCCGCACCTCACCGCTGTCTCGGCCATGACCTAACAGGTCACGCGCCGGCGAATTCCGGCCCTCGGTCAGCACCTCGGAGTCAATAACCAACATCAGCCCGTCGGTTGGCAGCCCGTTGATGTTGTCTAATAATCCGCGCAGCATCGCATCGCTGGCTTCACGCTGATTCGACATCCAGTGCGCGCCCGAGGAGCTGCCCGGTTGTTTGGTGTGCGGCAACCAAGCCGCCCAGTCCCACATGTCTTCGCGTCCGTTATCACAAAACACCCCGATGCTCAGATCCGCGGGCCCCACGTGCACGGCGGCTTGCATCACTAAACTGCGTGCCAAAGCCAACGCACCCTCGCGGTCCCCCACAATGCCAACCACCCCGGCATTATTTAGGTCCACCAACACGGGTGCTGCGGTGAGCTGACTGGCATCTAAGACTTTGCGCACGCGTTCGTGATACTTCTGCGATCCTGAGTCATCCAGCTCCGGTTGCCACGGGATATCGCCGATCCCGGCGTGCAGGTAGAGGTAGTCGGTGGCATCTGGGCGCCGCTGCCACATCAGCGTGGACGGTAAGGCCACCCGTCGTAGGACCGTTGCCGGGTCGGGAATCAACTCCTGACGACGTTGGATCTCCGTGGCCGCCGCCTCGGTGAGTTCCTCATCGAAGTCCTTGATCGCCTGGCTAAAGCGCTCTTCTTCCGCCTGAAGATTCTTTTTGCGACGCCGCTTTTGCTCAAAGTACATGCCGATGGCCATCATGGGGCTCAGCAACGCAAATAAGGCAAATCGCGGATTGCCCAGCACCACCACGAGCACCCCGGCCATAATCAGCGGTGCGACGATCGTCACCAGGCTAAAGCGCGCCTGGTCGTTGACCTCTTCGGGAGCCGGCGGTTCCACAGCCTCAGGTTTAGCCGGCAAGCCCGGTCGCGGGGGCCGGTTAAACGGTGCCGTAGCCGCCGGCGTGAGATTCTTCAACGATCCGGGGGCCGGCGCCACCGGGTCATGGCGGAATGGTGTCACAGAAAGTACTGCGCCACCGGCGTGCACCGTGGCTGTTTTGGTCACCACCGTGCCATCCTCGTCAACCCTGACCCCATCAACATAGGTGCCGTTGGTGGAACCGGAGTCTTGAATGACCAGACCATCATCGGTCAGTTCAATCGTGCAGTGATGCCAGGACGCACTGTCGGTGGGCAATACCAGATCAGCTTGCGGTGCTCGACCAATCACCAGCGCACGGTGCTCGGGCACCACCACCACGTTGCCCACCGCGAATCCACCGGACACTACAACATTCCAACCGGCAATATTGCCGGTCTTGTCGGGTGCGGTACGCGAGATGACCGATCCCTCAAGGATCGTGCAGTCAGCAAGGGTGGTCTTCCCGGTTACCGGCAGCTGATCGACGTAGAGTCGGTCATCGTCAGTCAGGCGGTAACCCAGCGCAGATTCCGTGAGATCAGCCAGGGTCGCCTGTGGCTGGAAGCCGTTAAGGTTGACTACCTGTGTTGAACCATCGAGGTCGAGCAGAATCCGCAATACCGCATCCTCACTATCTAACTAGGGTTGTTCGATCCACACCAGCGCATCCGAGAATTCACCGTGTACCGGGCGCAAACCAAGACGCTGTGACGACGCATTGAGGACTGTCGGTACCGCATCCACGGCATGGGTTTGACTAAAGTCTAGGGCCGGTCCGGCTGTGCCATGACCAGCAACCATGTGCAAACCGCCAAGCGCCTCAGCAACAGCGGCCGGATCAGTACCACCGGCGGTATCCAGGGCTTGGGCAAAGGCAAGCACCGCATCGTGGCCACGCGTATCGGCAACCGCGGCGGCCTCGGCCAGTGGAGCATCCCCGGTCAGGTTGGTGATCGACTCATCACCGGCAAACTGGCGATTCGCCGATAAAAACGCGGACATGGCACGGCTCTTCCCGGAGGTACCCAGCGCAATACCGTCGTCAGCCGACACACCGATCGTGCGCAGATTCGACGACACCGTACCGCCCAGTTCCAATAGTGTCTGTTCAAACCGTGGGCTCAGTGCAGCATCGGTCAGGATTACCGGCACCGACACATTACCGGTCTGCAGCCCAAACACCACCCGGGCCTGCATGGCCGCCGGCCCAGAAACCACCACGACATCCGCCGGGTTGTCTGTCACAGGTGGCGGTGTTTGTTCGTCTTCTCCCCCACCCGTATACGCGCCATTGCCGTACGGGTTAGCACCGGTACGCAGAGCGATATCTTCGGCAAAATCATCAATATTCGTCTCGGCATTGAACGCCAATTCCTCAACAACATCCACGCCCTCGGGCAGCTCACCACCGGCGTTAATATGCACGGGGCGTTCGAATTCTGCAACCTCCGCCGCCAGAGCATCCGCGGTATCTTGTGCTGCCGGAGCCAACGACCACACCCGTTCAACACCCTCGGGCACAGTGTCATACGGCAAAATCACCGGTACACCCGCATCCGTGGCAGCCTTGAGCCCATCGTGTAGATGATCCCCGGAGCTGGCATAAATAATTCCCGAAACCCCCTGATTGATCAGACTATCCACGGCATCTACACCGCCAGATGCTGTACCAAGATCATCTTCGGCCACCAGTTCAATATCATTGCCGCCCAGCCGTATGCGCTCTTGGGCGACGACGGCGCCCTGAGCAGCCTGATGCCACTGCGAACCTTCAGCCTCGCCCGAACCCAGCGTCAGCACCACACCGATCTTCGAATTCTCCGCAGGCACCACCTCGGACAGTGCGATCGGTACGGTCACCGCAACCGGATCTGGCCCCTGATCAGCATTGGCGCGCACCAAATATCCCACCAACAACACCAGGACGACGACGCCGGCGAAAATCCCCAGCAACAATCCTAGGCGCTTCTTGCGCTTCGGTTCGGTTTCTTCCTCCTCGACGAGACCTTCTACATCGAGTTCTTCAGCTGCGTGACTCATGCGTTGTCCCCGCCGAGGTGGAATGCGTAAATGGTTTGGGTCTGCGCCCCGGATGGCACATCAAGGTGGAAGACCGGCAGCGAGCTTGCCGCTTCCAACGACGCCGAGAACTGTGCTTGGCGCAGCATAATTTCTGCGATATCTTCCGATCGCACATTCGCATAACCCGCCGCACGCTGGGAGGCCAACGCCAGCTGGTAATCTGCGGTATCCGACATCGCCGAGCTAGCCGACATGGAACCGAGAATACCCGAGCCCTGAATCTCTGGGTCACCCAGGTCCAAGATCACGTTGGTCAAGCTGGCACCCAGCTGTGCCGAGGCACCTTCCAGGTCGCGTGTCGACGACGTGGTGGACTGGTGAATCGATTCCAACACGTTCGTCGTGCTCTGGTTCAACGCTTCAGTGGTTGCGTCCTGTTGCTCTTCCAACGATGCTTTCTGCTCGTCCAGCTGCTTGGCAGTGTCATTGACGACGGCGTCCGAAGTCGTCGCCAGGCCAGAGATCGTCGTGTTGTAGGAGTTCACCACGGCATCCTGGGCGTTATTGATTCGATCGGTCACGACGCGCACCTGGGAATCAACACGCTCTGGTAATTCCTCTGCCGTTTCATCCACAACTTTCTGAAATGCTCTTCGGATATCTTCAGGCAGTTTGTCCTCATAAACGGATAGATCTTCGAGCGCCCGTTGTACCTTAGCGTTATCGCTTTGCGCATCAGACGTCGAACTCTTGATCCTGCCGACTAATTCTTTGATGCGAGCATCTTCTTCACCGGCTTCTTCTAAGATGTCTTCGACACGTTCCGCCGCATCTTCTTCTGCTTGACGAACCTTGTCATCAGCGTCAGTTTGAATATTCTCGATCTCTTCATCGACAAGATCTTCTAATTCATCAAGATCTGATGCAACCTCATCCAACGACGTGTTCAGCTGTGCGATAGCAGACTCTTCGGAACCCGTATCCAACTCATCGAGAGCTGCCGCCCAGTGGGCTTCTTGCTCCTCAACAAAAGATTCCAGCTCATCGTTATAGGAGTCGTCTACAAGATCGTTGACACGTTCGGCCAGAGACGAGCCAGGTTCACCGACAGCATTGTTGGCACAGTCCACACCCGTCAACTGAATACTTAGCTCATCAAGCTGGCTCAGTTCGTCTTCTGCTGGAGTGTCGTCGTCCTCCAGGGAGTCTTCAGAATCGGTGGTGTCTGGAAGTTCTATGTTACAAACTTCTCGGGCCAAATCCTCATGACGTTTGCTGATTTCCTGGGCCTCGGAATCGATTGTTTCGAAGCCTTCTCGCATGTTTTGAGCATGGTTTTCGACTGCCTCAAGCGCCGTTGTGCTGTGAGGTTTTACCTGATCTGTGAGGTCCTTAAGGCCCTCACGTGCCGAGTCAACATCCTTGCGAAGACTCTTCCAGGTCACCGGTTCTTCTTCAGGTTCTTCATCCTGATGGTCTTCATCACCAGATTCTGCATCTTCGTCATCTGTGGTGTCGTTGCCGTTATCTGAAGGTTCTTCGTTCTCTGTCCCTTCGTCTTCGGGGTTGAAGATTTTGTCGATGTTTTCCTCTACGGAATCCAGCGACTCACCGATCTTCTTATTGTGTTTATCTGCTGCAGAAACATCCTGTGTGCTCAGTTCAGCGATGATCTGTTCCCCGGTCTCCACAAGGTCACCAAGCGACTTGAGCACCGAATTTTGTGCAGAGAATAGTGCACAGGTGATTGAAGTTGACACGCCATTTGATGGATCACAAGTTTCTACATCAGGAACCTCTGGCCCTAAGGTGTCCTGAATACCAGCAATAATCTCATCACGGCAGGCAGCGTTGGCTTCAGCATAGCCCTCTAGCTGTGCACCAAGAATCAAGAAGGTGGAGTAGAGCGAACCGTTTGACTCGGCGTCCTCAACCGTGGCTGCACAACCCTGACCGGTCACCAGTTTTGGTGGGGTGGCTTCAGTATTACCCATCATGCCGTTCATCGACGCCACGATCTGGGACAGCTGCGAGTTCATTGCGGTTTCGGCACCGGTCATGGAACCTTCGACCTGAGACTCCAGTGCGGTGAGCTGTTCGCCAACGCGCTGCATTTCAGCGACCATATCATCGGAGTTCTGACGCAACTGTTGTGCGGCGTCAACACCCAACGTGTCAGTGGTGTGATCGAGGTTCTGCCGAATCTCGGTGATGGTGGTACCGGCACGGGTCAGGACTTCGTTGATATCGGCCACCAGTTCGATGGATTTTTGCTGCATTGCGTAGTCGGAGCTGGCGCTGTTATCAAATGTCGAGGTCAACATGCCCTCAAACGACATGTCGGTGTGGAACCCTGCCTGTACAGCCAAATCAAATTCTGGGGTGGAAAAGTCTTCAACGTCAGCGACCAAGCGGAACGTGGTGGTTGCTTCAGACTGTGGTGGGGCAAGAACGGTACCCCACTGGACTACTGCGTCGCCGTCAGTCGTCTGGCTCACCACACCGTTGGTGGTGTTATCGGATTCGACGTCGACCACGACATTGCTAGCGGTGGTGTCGTCAAGTTCAACGGAACCGGCCACGCTCAAAGGCGTGCCGACGAGCGCTGAGGACTGCCGAGATTCACCGGCGACGTCGTAGGTTACTTCAGAGGAGTCCAGTGTGAGGTTTTCAACGGTCACCGCAATATCAACGCGACCTGTATGGCCTTCGAGGTCGTCGAGGTTCGAACCGCTGCCATCAGCCGTCGTGTACTGCGTGGAGACCCGAACCGGGAGGTCTTCGACGACTTCTTCGACGCTGTAGTCGTCGGTACTGCTATTCGATTTGCCCGACAACTCATCGAGATACACCGCATTACTCGCGACCTCGGTGATCGCACCAGCCGGATCAAGGTTGACATCCACGGACTGGATGACCTTGGTTGCCGATGATTGGTCGAATCCCGTGCCACCGCAGGCTGATAACGTCAGCGCCGCGATGGCTAATATTCCGGTGCCTCGAACGAGACCTCCAACCCGTGACATACGGGGTCCTCCTCGAATAATACAGTGTGATGATGTGCCATGACGGAAGTGCCCTGTTAATTCGACAAACGACGCCAGAGGACGCACTCGGTCGAGTATAACGGAATTACATGAAACTTTTGGTTCTTTTCACTTCTGCAAATATGAACAAAACGAGAAGATTACATTAGACCTAGTCAAACAGAGAATGACTTTGGGCTCGGGCCGTTCATAGTGGGACACGATTATCAGTGCGGTTTGTCCGCAATCCCAACGAGCGTGATACCAGGCAACCCCAAGACCCATGGATCAATATCGGTCTCCGCATGCACCCCCAGTTCAATACCGCCGGAGATATGGAATATCGGGTCGATCATCTGCGCATTTGAGGTGATTGCTTCAATCTGTTGGTCTATGAGGAAAACTCTAGATCCTGCGAGGTAATACTGAGTGAGTCCTCGTAGATGTCAACCTCGATTAAAAACAGCAGGTCATCATTGGGGCGCCCGAACCATCCCTCCGGGAGAATCAACCCAACGGACGGATGTTCATCGAAAAACGATCGAATTTATTCTACTACAGTATTCATGGTGTCACCCATCGTGGATCTACGTTTGGCATAAAAACTTGGTTCCCGCCACCCATCAGGTTCCCGCCGGCTGCTATCGGCTGCGCAGCAGCAACGCCTTCGTAAACCTGCGTTCCTGCCGGAATTCGAGCTATTGATACTTCTGTTGCTGTACTCCCCAACGCAGAGTTGAAAGCACGTCCATCGCCATGGGAAGCCCGGTGTACGAAAATGCCCTAAAACCGACTGCGCCCTCTTGCGAAAAGGGGCCTGGGTTCATAACACCGATCATCGGCATCCTAAATCTGCTGCAGGAGCTAGACGTCCTCAGGCAGCCAAATGGCAAGCTCGCCGCCAGGCATAGCAATCACCCGGGTTGGTGTTGGCTCCGGACCGGTATAGCTCCAGGATTCGTAATCGTCGTCGGGCCCGGCTTTTAGTACCGACCCGTTCGAAAACTCCACCATCAGTACACTGTCGTCGATACGTACAGCTTCAACGGTCTCACCATGGAGCCGTAGAACGGATACGAACCGTGCTTTATCCCCTTCGGGATCCACAACCGTTACATCATCCGTTGTGTCGGCAATGGCAAAGATGGATTCTAGGCGCACAACACTGTTCTTGGAGAACCGCAAGGTAATCTGAAAGTCAACGCCAATGAACGCCACTTGGGTGCCCATAAGTTGCAGGTTCACATCGGCTACTGTCGCTGGGGCCATCCGTGCTACCTTCCCTGTCGTTTCTGGAGCCTTTGACAGACGACACCGCGGAGAAATCACGCACAATGATGAGATGAATGTATTGGGGTAAACGGCGAGTTCCAACTGGCGAGACCTGCTCGGATCTCCTCGTCGGCTGCACTGGTAAAGTCCGGTGGCGCGTCGTCACCACCGGGAATGTCGCCCACATGGAACTCGCCACACGTACCTGTCAGGTACAGGGTATCCGGCGCTGTGGCCCCCACATTGAGCACCTTCAGGGTGGCGGAGAATGTGGTGTCATTGAGAACGGGTGACCAACTGGCCACAGACCTCCAACGGCGTTGCCCAAATGGTGTGCCACTCCACCGGAAGTCTGTGACCTGATGGACCATTACCACCGCAGTGTTTCCATCGTCCATATGTAGCGTGCCCCGACAATCAAATAGCAACCAAAGGGACATGAGCGTGGCGTCAAACTTCACTTCGAGCAGTGCAGCATCAACTAACGCATCCTGTTCCCGTAAGGCATCACCATCGGGAGAGCCACGGTGGTCGTGGCGTTGGGGTGAATAGAGGAAGTCACTGAGTATCATGGGTCAAACTCTATATGCCACATCGGATCTTTCTTCGAGATCGTCTGTCCGGTATAGGGGTTCACGGCTTGATCGGCCTTGTTGCTATACGAAACGTAGCCGTTGGGTTTAGGATATTTCCCATCGAGTACGGGATCCATAATCCTGACCGATGTGGTATTGTTGGCGAGCCCATGGCCTCCGCTCCCACCCTGGAACTGGAAGCCCTTGCCCGTGTTGACCGGGTGGGGACCCATCGCGCCATTCGGAACGATAACCGCCTCTCCATTGGGGTGCACTACGAAGTTCGGGGAATGGGGCAGATCTGGTGTTGGTGGCAACGTATCGAGCTGATTCGTCGCGTTCGGCAGTTTGTTCATCGTCCCGCCGGTCACCGTGGAAACGGCGGCACCTTCTGCTGTTGACCAGCGTAAACTTACTGGTTCTACGTGTTCATGGAGGCTCCGTTTGAATCGCCATTCTTTTATGATTCCCACAATGACAAATTTAGAGCGTGTGGTGGTCGCATGCCGCGAACTGATCGAGACGCGCTTCCCCGATAAGCCTGATAGTGGGGGCGCTGCTGTACTGCTGGGCGACGGTTCAATCCTGACTGTGAGACTTGGAAGTAGCTGGTCTGGGACCGGCTGCAAAGATAGGTACAGGCCGTTCCGCCGGATGGTGTGACTCGAATCCTGACTGGCTCCACATGGATGCCTTATATCTGACATGTCCAC
>NZ_DYXC01000125.1 GCF_020742345.1 Enteractinococcus helveticum
GATCGCCTCAGTTTCGACAGTGAGGAGGTCAATTTATAGAGTGACGACGCCAGTTTATACAGTGAGGACGTCACTTTGTTCAGTGACAGCGTCAGTTTATACACTGAGGCCATCACTTTATACAGTGAGGACGTCACTTTATACAGTGATGACCCAAACTTCTCGAGTGAGGAAGCAACTTGCTACACGGGTAAGGCAGGCCGCGGCGTGCTCATGTCTTCGGCTTCCGGGAGGGCCTGACAATCACGAATATGTGTCAGCACAAGGTGCACATAAATCTTGCAATGTGCCCTCGGCCCAGCTGACGGTGGGGATTTACGACCGTAACTTCTTGGCCTGTAGTGGCCGCGTATCTTTGACTTTGTGCTGTTGGTCGAAATCGCATTGAAAGCCAGCTCTCTTATACCGCGAGTTGCCCGAAAGGTCAATGAAAACGGCGAAATAATGCGGAATTGACCGCCATGTGAACGTCTCTTGCTTATCTCTGCGTTAGCCAGATAGAGTGACTTACAGATGTCGGGTTGCGGTACCCCCGGGCTCCAAATCATTAGCCGCTTCGAGCGGCCACACGCCGTGAGGCGTGCCCGGCCCGGCATCGTAAGCTTGAGCATCCCGGCCTGTTCGCAGGCCGGGATTTCGCATTCCTAAGTGGGCCAGTCAATGCGAACCATACACACTTTTTGCGCCATTGATCAAGCGATTCCACTGATGATTAACTCCAGTGTGCTCGTCCCCACAGCAATGATAGGTCAGGACTTTGAACGGGATGAATTATGCGGTGACAAACTCTGTGCTAAAACACTGATGCGGCGAGGTTCTTTGAAGTAAAGAACCTCACCGCATCGGTGGTTGCTGGCGTGTTTTAGCCGAAGCGTCCAGAAATATAGGCTTCAGTCTGCTCGTTGGATGGGTTATTAAAGATGGTGGTGGTGTCGTCGTATTCGATGAGCATGCCTGGTTCACCGATGGCCTGCAGGTTGAAGAACGCCGTCTTATCGGCGACACGTGCAGCCTGCTGCATGTTGTGGGTGACGATGACGACGGTGTAGTCCTCTTTCAGTTCGTGAATGAGGTCTTCAATCGCCAGGGTTGAGATTGGGTCCAGCGCGGAAGCTGGCTCATCCATAAGGATGACTTCTGGTTCGATGGCAATTGTGCGGGCGATGCACAGGCGCTGCTGCTGACCACCCGACAGGCCACCACCTGGACGATCCAGGCGGTCCTTGACTTCGTTCCACAGGTTGGCACCGGTCAGGGAACGCTCTAGGATCGCTTCGGACTCTGATTTCGACAGGCGGATGCCGTTGAGCTGATAACCGGCCAACACGTTTTCACGGATCGACATGGTTGGGAAAGGGTTCGGGCGCTGAAAAACCATGCCCACGGTTGACCGGACACGAACCGGATCGACGTCGGAGGAGTTGATGTTTTCGTCGTCCAACAGGATCTGGCCTTCGGCGCGAGCACCCGGAGTGACTTCGTGCATGCGGTTCAGCGTGCGCAGGAAAGTGGTTTTGCCACAGCCAGATGGGCCGATAAAAGCGGTCACGGAACGTGGCGCAATTTTGATGCTGACGTCTTTGACGGCCAAGAAATCGCCGTAGTAGCAATTGAGATCGATGGCTTCGATACTTTTTGCCATGAGAATCTTTCCTTTAGTTGAGTAACCCAGAACCGAGCTTATTTGCCGGTCTTGGGTGCGAAGTATTTAGCGATTGCACGGGCGGCGAGGTTCAGGCCCATGACGATGACGATCAGCACGAGGGCACCCGCCCAGGCACGTGCCATTGATGGGTCACCTGCAGCCGGTGCGGTTGGGTTGACCAGCTGGCGGTAAATGTACACCGGCAGGGCGGTCATCCACTCGGAGAACGGGTTCCAGTTGGTTGTTGCCGCATAGCCTGCGGTTACCAGGATCGGTGCGGTTTCACCGGTTACCCGGGCAATGGCCAGAGTGACTCCGGATGCGATACCCGACATTGCGGTCGGCAGTACGACTTTCATGATGGTGCGCCATTTACGCACGCCCAGGGCGTAGGATGCTTCGCGCAGTTCATCGGCGACCACCGAGAGCATTTCTTCTGTGGATCGAACGACAACCGGGATCATCAACACGCTCAGTGCCAGTGCTGCAGCAAAGCCGGTTTTGACCGATTGCAGTGCCTGTGGGGAATCGCCGACGATCAGTTCAATGAGCAAGCTCAGACCAGCAAAGGCGAACAGACCGGCAACAATCGAGGGGATACCGGTCATAACGTCGACGAAGAAGCGGATTGCGCGGGAGAAAACGTTTCGGTTGGAGTATTCGACCAGATAAATCGAGGCGAATAGGCCGACCGGAATCGAAATGACACTGGCAAGGATCGTGATCATCACGGTGCCGACCAGGCCGTGCAGAATACCGCCTTGTAGTGGGGCACCGTCAGTCTGGGTGGCGATGTCGTCTGCACCCACTACGCCCTGCATGTCTGTGGTCAACAGCCCTGGGTGGGCTATCAGGGTGGGGAGACCTTCGGATACCACAGACCAAATGACGGAGATCAGTGGGATCAGTGCAATGAGGAATGCAGTCCAGATTAGGTGACGCCAGAATTCGTCTATGGCTTTCAGTCGATCTTCCATGATTCGGCTGGCAATATACATCGATGCGATGTATAGCAGGCCCGCGATGAGGACGAAGCCAATGATGCTGAAAGTTTCAAACAGCAGCATGGTCATAATGGCCGAAACCAGCAGAGACCCGGCAGCTGCAACCATCCAGGTCCAAGATGGTTTCCGGTTGGCGGTCAGGGAGTCCAACCGGGATTTGTGAGTTTTTGGCGTCATCTCTTGTGGTTTCTTTTCGCCGTTCGGGTCCTGTGATGGCGGGACTGGGGTCGTGACTTTGGTACGCGAATGAATTTGGGAGCTCATGACATCCCCTCAGCTTTCTTCGCGTGACTGTTGACGATCGCCCTTGCGATGACGTTGACGATTAGGGTGATCACAAACAGCATCAGTCCCGCTGCAATCAGTTCGGACTGTCGTTGACCGAAGGCTTCTGGGAAGTTTAGTGCAATTTCCGATGGAATTGTTGCGTTGACCCCCGAGGTGAGCAGCGACCAGGAGAAAGCACCTGGGGACAGCACCATGGTCACGGCCATGGTTTCACCGAGTGCGCGTCCAAGGGCGAGCATGATCGAGGAGATAATGCCGGCACGAGCAAAAGGGAAAACGGTCATTTTGATCATTTCCCAACGAGTCGCACCAAGGCCAAGTGCTGCTTCTTCCTGCAGATGTGGCACTTGAAGGAAGATTTCGCGGCACAGGGCGGTCATGATCGGCAAGACCATAACGGCAAGAACAACGCCGGAGGTCATAATGGTTCGACCGGTGGTCGATGGGTCACCGGCGAATAGTGGGATGAATCCTAAGTTGTTGTGCAACCACTGGTATAGGGGCACCATGAGCGGTGCCAGTACGAGCATGCCCCAGGCACCGTAGACAACGGAGGGGATAGCGGCCAGCAGGTCGATAATATACCCGATGGTGTTAGCGAAGCGACGTGGCGCGTAGTGGCTGATGAACAGTGAAACGCCTATGGCGATTGGGGTAGCCAGTAAGAGTGCGATGGCGGAGACAATGATCGTTCCGGCCATGAGTGGCCAGACATAAGACCAGAAATCTATAGCCTCGTCAGCACCCGGACCGAAAGTATCGGGAGCAATAGCCGGCAGGGATCGTATCAGCAGGAAGAGGGCCACGAAAGCCAGCACGACCAGAATGATCACGCCGCCGGTCCACGACATGCCTTTGAAGACTTTATCCCCCACCGCGGAAGTGGTATTACGCGCTGGTGGCTTGGTGCGCGGGGATGTGGTTGTCACGTTGTACTCCTGTAACGTTTTATGAATAAAAGTGTCTTTCATGCCAATACCACCGCCTGTGGTGCCAAGCGGTGGTATCAGCTACTGAAAGCTAATTTCCTGGCTTAGCCAGCAACAGTAATCGCATCGATGCGCTCGGTAGCTTCGCTGCGAATAGTCTCCGAGATTGGTGCGGAACCGGCTGATTCTTCAGCAGCGGCCTGACCGTCTTCGGAAATGACGTAGTTCCCAAAGGCCTTGACCTGGTTTACCATTTCTTCGTTATCGTAAGTGTCACAGAAAATGTGGTAGGAGATCATGACGATCGGGTAGACACCCTCTTCTTCGGTGCTGCGATCGAGGATGCGAGCACCTTCAGCCTCTGGGTCTTCTTCGGCGGTTTCAACAGCTGAAGCTGCTGCTTCAGCCGAGTACTCGACGTAGTCGTCACCAACACCAACAGCAATTGTGGACAGGTCACCGATCTGGGAGGCATCCGCATAGGTGATGGCCCCCTCGGTGTCAGTGGTCAAGGAAACAACACCAGAAGTCTGCTGTGCAGATTCACCGGTGAGTTCTTCTGGCCATGCATCGGCAGCTTCCCATGTCCAAACATCGCCTGCTGCACCGTTGAGGTAGTCAGTGAAGTTTTCGGTGGTACCGGAGTCATCGGAGCGGTGAACAACGGTGATATCGGTTGCTGGCAGTTCTACGCCTTCGTTCTGCTCAGCGATTTCTGCATCGTCCCAGGAGGTGATTTCGCCTGCAAATACCTTGGCGATGGTTTCTGGGTTCATGTTCAGAGTGTCGACACCTTCGAGGTTGAAGGCCACAGCAACTGGTGAGATGTAGGAAGGTACGTGGAATACGTTACCGGAACCGCATGCCTGCTCTTGTTCTTCGGCGTCCATCGCTGAGTCAGAGCCCGCAAAAGTATACTGGCCGGCGATGAAGCCTTCACGACCAGAGCCGGAGCCAACCGGGTCGTATTGCACAGTCAGATCTGGGTGAGCTTCGGTGATACCGGAGGTCCAAGCAGTCATGGCGGCTTCCTGCGATGAGGCGCCACCACCGATCAGGTTCCCCGATACTTCGGCCGAGGCCTGTTCACCGGAGTCACCACCGGCATTTTCATCAGCAGAGTCGTCAGACGAGCAAGCTGCCAGAGCCAGAGCGGCTACGGATGCGATAGCAGCGGAGCGGTAAAAACGAGAAAACTTCACTGGTGTTTTCCTCTTTCGAGATTGTCGTGAGTCAGTACGTTGGGCCGGAAGGATTTTTGGCTTGGTGGCCCGACTACTCACAGAAGCTACGCAGACTAGGTAACCTGCTGGCTGTCGAAAGATGAACGGAGGGTTAACGTTTAGCAGCGCCGCGTTTTTCACCATTTTTCATTCAACTCGTAGGATATGAGCATGGCTGAACGCATGCATACAACCCCGTTACCGGTAACCCCGGAACCCAGTGGTTGGCAGAAGGTCAAAAAATTCTTCTCCTCAAGATTCCGCTCGGGTGCATGGCGAGCCCGAAAAGCACTCATTCCTGCAGCAACATCGGCCATTGCGGCAGTAGCAGCATATGCTTTCGCGGCCATAATTTTTGGGCATAGCGAGCCGTATTTTGCGGCTACGTCGGCACTAATTTCCCTAGGTTTTGGACGCGACCCCCACATTCGCAAAGCCCTAGAAGTAGCAATCGGTGTGACATTAGGCATACTGGTCGGTGATACGTTACAGGCCTTACTTGGACAGGGCTATTGGCAAGGCGTCATCGTAGTCTTTGTCACGATTATCCTCGCCCGTTTCATCGATGCTGGAGTCATCTTTACCACCCAGATGTCCATCCAGGCGGTGCTGGTGGTGCTATTGCCCATTCCCATCGAGGGCCCACTGAGCCGTTCGGTGGATGCCGTTATCGGTGGGGTCATCGCTATTGCGATCACTATGCTGATGCCGGTGTCATTTCGAAAAGAAGCTGTCGCGGGGATGCGCGAATTATTCACTTCCATCACCGCAACGCTGCGAGAATTATCCAGTGCTCTAGAAGAACAAGACTCCCGCAGCAGCTGGGTAGCGCTCATTGAGGCCCGCGGGCTACAGTCTAAAATTGATTCGGTTCGTGCAGAGTTATCCCGGGCCGATCAGACTGCCACGTACTCCCCTACGCAACGTTCAGCCCGTCAAGATCTTCAAGAAATGTCGCGCACCTTGGAAAAGACAGACCTTGCAGTCCGTTCGCTACGCATCATTGCTCGGCGGGTGATTACGGTAATCGATGAGTTCGATACCAAGAGCCCAAAAGGCGACGATTTACAACGTATGTCCGCGTGGTTTTCTGACGCCGCTGATGCGATAGGTATTCTTGGACGCTCTGTTGCTGAACCGGTGGCTCCGGGACGACACCGATCGTTATCCGTGGCGCGAAATGCGTTGGGAGCGGCAACCACAAAACTTACCCCGCACAATTTAGGGGCCAACACCCTACACGGTGAGGCTTTAGTGATGATGTGCCGACCGATGATGGTCGATTTCATTGAGGCCACCGGCTCGGATCATCACGAAGCGTCCAACTATCTGCCCAACGTATAGTTCCTTTATCGTGTCCCTGCCAGCCAGTAGGCTAGCGGCATGGCGAAATCACAGACCAAACTGGCCTATAAGTGTTCCGAATGCGGTTGGATGACCGCAAAATGGACGGGACGCTGCGGCGAATGCCAAGCGTGGGGCACCATTGAAGAAGCCGGGGTTACCCCGGCCACCACACGTACCCCGTCAGCTCAGGTGGCCGTGGACGAGCTGGCCCAGCCCATTACCGAAGTTGATGCCTCCCACGCTGAGAGTTTTCCGACTGGAGTCTCAGAATTCGACCGTGTGCTCGGCTCCGGCTTGGTCCCGGGTGCTGTCATCCTGCTGGCCGGTGAGCCAGGTATCGGCAAGTCCACGATGGCCCTGGATATCGCCGGACATGTTGCCGCAACCCGAACCGCCGAAGGCAAACAGCGCAAAACACTGTATCTGACCGGTGAAGAATCTGCCGCCCAAGTACGTGTGCGGGCCGAACGCATCGGCGCGCTACACAACAACCTGATGCTGGGTGCAGAAACAGATCTTGGCCAGGTATTAGGCCAGATCGAACAGATTCTGCCGGATTTTATGGTCATCGACTCGGTGCAGACCATACAATCATCGGCCATTGATGGCACACCCGGCGGACGAATGCAGATCCAAGAAGTTACCGCCAGCATTATTCGGTTGGCCAAACGCCACAATATCGCCACCATTCTGGTTGGCCACGTAACCAAAGAAGGCAGCATTGCCGGACCGCGCACCATGGAACACCTCGTCGACGTCGTCTGCCAATTTCAGGGTGACCGCCACTCCCAGCTGCGTTTTATTCGCTCGGTCAAAAACCGTTACGGTTCCACCGACGAGGTCGGCTGTTTTTCCATGCGCGATTCCGGTATCGAATCAATCGATGACCCCTCCGGGCTATTTATCAACACCTTTGCCACCCCGGCGCCCGGTACGGCAATCACCGTGGCAATGGATGGGCACCGCCCACTGATGACTGAAGTCCAAGCGCTAGTGTCCACCAGTGGCGGCGGCTCACCGCGACGCGTAGTGACCGGGCTAGTCCAGTCCCGCCTCAATACGGTCGTGGCCATCTTGTCACGGCATTTCAAAATCGATATGACCAACCAGGACGTCTACGCCTCCACAGTCGGGGGCATAACCGTGCACGAACCAGCCGCCGACCTCTCCCTGGCTGCCGCCATCTTATCGTCGCGCAGTGACACCCCACTCCCCCGCAGCACAGTGGTGATCGGCGAGATTTCACTAGCCGGCGAACTCCGCCCGGTAACCGGTATGGAACGCCGCCTCAAAGAAGCCTTCCGACTGGGATTCAAACACGCCATCGTGCCAAAAGAAAACGAACTAACCACCCCGCAAGGCATGCGTGTAGTCCAAACCGATTCGCTAGGTGACGCCATGACCGCTCTCTTCGACCCGGCCTTCCGGCCACCACCGCGACCATCAGCCAGTCAGAAACTCGCCGACGTCATCAAACTCAGTCCCGACGACGTGTGGGAAAACTAGTCCCCTTCAAGGACGAACCTAACCGGCTCAGCCTCGCGCTCCCCCATGGCAACAACCAACTGATACTCACCGGGCTCAACATCCTCAACGATCGTCTCACAGCCCTCATCGGTACCAACTCGCTCCCACTCGAAACTGACCTCTTCAGACTGACCCGGTTCCATCTCCACAACCTGCTCCTGCGGATCCACCTGGCAGGCGCGCGTAGAGAACACAAACTCACCATCAGCATCCGCAACCACAAAACTCTGCTGATCCGAGCCCAGAGAAGCATCACACAGCACATCACCATCATGCGTAACCGTCAACGTAAACTCCGGGATCTCATCAGGACCATATGATTCCTGATCAGTACCACCGGTAACCGTCAGCATCTGTGGATCACAGGCAACAACACCCTGCCCGTCATCACCCCCACCAGATTCCTCCGGCGACGGCGAAACGGTATCAGTAACCGTAGGCTGCGGCTGGGAAACCGCCTGATCGTCGTCACCAGGCAAGAACAAACCAATCAAAGCCCAAATGCCCCAACCGATCAGGCCAAGAAGAATGCACAAAATAATCACCGCAACAATGCGCCGACGGCGCAAAATATGCGGTGGAATCTTACGAGGACGTGGCTGCTGCGGGGGAAGTTGCTGATCAGACATAATCCCAAGTTTAGCCATGGACACTAACAAAATGCGCCTGGCACTACCATGGTGTCCATGTCATCTGCCACCCACCAACTCAACGACACCCACATACACCAGGTGCGCACCCGCATTCTCGACTGGTACACGCAAAACGCCCGAAAACTGCCCTGGAGACAACCAGACACCACCGCCTGGGGCGTACTAGTCTCCGAGGTGATGCTGCAACAAACCCAGGTTTCACGAGTATGGGAGCCCTGGTTGGCCTGGATGCAACGCTGGCCGGGCCCGGCCCAACTCGCCGCAGCGGAACCGGCCGATGTGTTAATCATGTGGGGACGGCTGGGCTACCCGCGCCGGGCGCTGCGACTACACGAAACAGCCAAAGCGGTAGTCGAACACCATGACGGCGTACTACCCGCCGATCCCGAAAAACTCATAGCCCTGCCAGGCATTGGGGAATACACAGCAGCCGCCGTCTCCTCATTCGCATTTGGGATACCGGAAGTCGTGATTGATACCAACGTGCGCCGGGTGCACGCCAGAATATTTACTGGCGACGGTGCCGCCGCCCCAAGCCTGACCGCAGCCGAACGCCGACTGGCCGCCGCGCTGATGCCCGATACCACAACGCAACACGGTATTGACCAAGCCAACACCTGGAATGTGGCCACCATGGAACTGGGCGCGCTAATTTGCACTGCGCGGGCACCCAAATGCCAACAATGCCCAGTAATGCATCAGTGCGCCTGGGTTACAGCCGGTAAGCCAGCGCCTACCACCGTGGCTAAGACCCAGTCGTGGAATGGGTCAGACCGGCAAGTCCGCGGGGCAATAATGGGTGTGCTGCGCGCTCAAGGAGCCATCGACGTCGTACGCTTACAAGCTACCGTGGAGGCAACCGGCCGACTCGGTCGACATATTCCCGAAGATGCGCAATGGAATCGTGCCCTCAACGGGTTAATTGCTGACGGGTTAGCAACCCTAAAAAATGAGGTTCTAACCCTGCCGAGCACCGAAAACTGAAATTATTGGCTACGCTGCATGACTTTGGCTACCGCACGGACACCCTGCACCAGAGCAGCCAAATCTGCTACAGCCAACTTGTCAAGCTGAGCATATTCAAGCTCCTGATGAGAACTCATCAGCTTACGAATCGTCCCACGACCCAATGACGTGGCCAGGACCCGGCGGACCCGTTGATCATGGGGATCAGGAACGCGCTTGACCATATGCTGGTTTTCCAACCGCTCCACAATCCCCGACATGGTAGCCAAACAAACATCCAGAAGCTGTGCCAACTGAGGGATCATCGCTCCCGAGCGCGTTAGCTGCGGCGATTATCCAGATCAATAATCATGCGCGTGTTGCCCAACGTGTTGGGTTTTACGCGAGCCAGATCGAGGAATTCTGCAATTCCTTCATCTGGGGAACGCAGCAATTGATTGAACACCTCAGGGTCCAGCACTGACTGGTCTTCCATGATTTCAAATCCATGGCGTTGGAAAAATGAGGTCTCAAAAGTCAGACAAAAAACGTGCTGGACGCCCAGATCCTCGGCCTTGTCTAACAGTGCGTTGAGGACCACGCCACCGACACCGCGGCCCTGGTGCTCATCGGCGGTGGCTAAGGTACGAACTTCTGCCAGGTGCTCCCACATCACGTGGAGCGCACCAAACCCCAGAATTTCGTCGTCGGTATTTTCTGCAACCAGAAACTCTTGAACCGCCTCGTAATAGGAGACCTTGTCTTTATCTAACAGCACGCGCTCGGTTGCAAGTGGTTGAACCATTGAACGAATGATCGAAATATCAGAGGTCCGGGCCGGGCGGATACGAATGTCCATTCCACCCACTGTACTGGTTGTCCGTATTTGTCAGCGAACCGATGCAAAATCTCTCCGTCCTCAGCACAATTCGGGTCAACAACTTCGCCGGTTGCCGACATCTGGGCACATAGATGGCAAAACCTGATGTCAGACCGGGACAATGGGAGGTATGAAGATTTTGACTGTTTGTCTTGGAAATATCTGCCGGTCCCCTGCTGCCGAGTCTGTGCTAATCCATGAGTTGTCCAAAGCTGGCATCGACGCCGACGTGCGCTCTGCAGGTACATCCGACTATCACATTGGACAAGACGCTCACCATTTGACTCGCAAAGTTGGCACCGAACGTGGATATGAGTTCAGCTCTGTGGCAGCGCAAATCACCGCGCAACACATTGACGAAGTCGACTTGGTACTAGCCATGGATGATTCCAACCTGAAAAATATTCTCGCCCTGACCAAAAACGGTGACCAGCGCGCCAAGATCGTACGTTTTGGCGCCTTCGCCTCCACGGTCGAATCAGACGGCATTGCCAACGTTCCCGACCCGTATGGCTATCCAGAGGATGCTTTCATCGCCATGTATGACCAAATTGAAGACGCCGCGCGTGGTCTCGTCCAAGCTGTTCAGGAAAACAGTCTGGCAACCGTTCTGCAACGCTACGGCGGCAAATGAGCCCAACCGGTAGGACCTCGATCATTCGCCTTGACGATGGCACTGCGGCTTTCCGTAAAGCACTGACCGGCGCGCCCGAAGGGTTCTTTGCTTTTGAGGCCGCCGGACTACAAGCCCTGGCCGCACTGGGTGCCAGAGTGCCCAGGGTCTTTGAGGTGACCGCCGACCAGCTGATTCTTGAACTCATTGACACCAGTGGGCCAGCACAAACAACCACTGATACGGAGGCTGAGTTCGGTCAACAACTGGCTCAGCTTCATTTGGCCGGTCAGCGCTCGGCTGTACCGGGACAACAATTCGGTACGCTGGATGGTGTTTCGCACTGGTTTTTAGGTGCTGTACCGATCGATTTGCAACCGGCGTCAACATTATATGAGTCGTTGGTTCTCAACCGTATCCTGCCGCTAACACAGCAGGCGATACGCACCGGACTCCTGGCAGCTGAGGCTGCTGAACTGGTAAACGCTATTCGACCGCACCATCTTGGTCCTGAAGAACCCCCGACCGTGGTGCACGGAGATCTCTGGGCCGGAAATCGCGTGATCGATGCTGCGGGTGCGAATTGGCTCGTTGATCCTTCGTGTCATTGGGGTCATCGAGAACAGGACATCGCCATGATGCACCTTTTTGGTGGTTTTGGTCCTGCCGTGATGAGACATTACGAACAGATTTTTCCACTAGCAGCCGGTTGGCAACAACGCATCCCGGTTTTCCAACTGGTGCCACTATTAGTTCACGTGCTGTTATTCGGCTCCGGATACGCTGCATCGACAATGCGAGCACTCCAAGTCACCATTTCTGATCGTTCCTAGGAGGACCATGGCCACCGACACCACAGAATTCCTCGAAGTCAGTTTTGTTGATTCCCAAGACGACTATGGCAGCAACGAGGTGATCGTCTTGGTCCACGGCACCGGCGGAACCACCGACACGCACTACACTCACCTGTATCCGATGTTAGCTCAGTACCATCGCGTCGTTGGGGTGGATTGGACCGATCCAGACACTGAAACCTTGGAGACCCAACAACTGGTGGATCAGGTTCTTGGTGTTATTGACCAATTACGTCTGCATGAGCATCGGATCACCCTGGTCGGTTACTCACTCGGGGCGGTCATTGCATCTTTGGTTGCCGCACAACAGCCGCAGCTGATCAGCAACCTGGTGCTTATTTCCGGGTGGGTGAAAACCGATAACCAGCAGCTACTGCGAAACCAGTTGTCGACACGTCTTGCCGAAACAGATCCTGAAGCATTGGCACAGTTTAAAGTACTGGCAGCGTTCAGCGGCACCTACCTTGCCTCCATATCGGATGAGCAGGTAGAGGGCATCGTAGCCAATATGCAGTCCACAACCGCCTTTGATGCCAAGCAGATGGAGCTCAACCGTCGCATTAGCATCGCCGGGGTGCTGGGTCGTATCTCAGCTCACACCCTGGTGGTTGGTTGCCAACAGGACATCATGGTGCCGATCCGCCATCAGCTACAACTTGCCGAAGCAATTGCTGATGCTGAGTTTGTCACCATCGACGCAGGCCACGCCGTCGTATTTGAACGTCCTGCCGAACTCGCCGACCACATCCTCGAAATGGTGGCCCACACAGTGTAGTCGGGGCTCGGACCCGTAGTGCGGCGTCCTAAGACTCTTGGCACAGACGATAAGCGCCGGCACCCTGCTTATAAGAGGATGCCGGCGCTTATCGGTTATTGTATGCGGTTAGCTGTCGCTTCCTGCTTCGATGGCCTCACGTTCTGGTGGGGCTTCGATGGATTCGGTTTTCTTGATGATCTCGAATTCCAAGATGGCGTCCTTGCCCTCACCCGAGGTGGTCACCGCGATGTGTGAGTGCGCTGGGATTTCACCGTAGAGCAGTTTCTCAGACAGTTTGTCTTCGAGCATGTCTTGCACGGTACGGCGCAGCGGGCGGGCACCCATGGATGGGTCGTAACCGCGAGTGGCCAACAGTTCCTTAGCGGCATCGTTGAGTTCGATGCTCAGGTTCTGTTCGGTCAAACGATCCTGCAGGGAGGCCACAAATAGGTCGACAATCTCCACGATCTCGTCTTTGGTGAGCTGTGGGAAGACGATGACGTCGTCCACACGGTTGAGGAACTCCGGACGGAAGTGCTGACGTAGTTCTTCCTGAACGGTAGCCTTCATGCGCTCATAACCGGTCTGGGTGTCTGAGATCGATTGGAAACCGGTCTGCACGCCACGCGAGATATCGCGGGTACCCAGGTTGGTGGTCATAATGATCACGGTGTTCTTGAAGTCCACGACGCGACCCTGCGAGTCGGTCAAACGGCCTTCTTCCAGAATCTGCAGCAGCGAGTTGAACAGGTCCTGGTGGGCTTTTTCAACTTCGTCAAACAGCACAACGGAGAATGGCCGACGACGAACCCGTTCGGTCAGCTGGCCACCTTCTTCGTAGCCAACATAACCCGGAGGGGCACCGAAGAGCCGCGAGACGGTGTGTTTTTCCTGGAATTCTGACATGTCCAGGGTGATCAGGGCTTCTTCGTCACCGAAGAGGAATTCAGCCAAAGTCTTAGCCAATTCGGTCTTCCCAACACCGGTGGGGCCGGCGAAGATGAACGAACCGGTTGGACGGTTTGGATCCTTCAGGCCTGCACGGGTACGACGGATCGCACGCGATAAGGACTTGACGGCCTCGTCCTGACCAATAACGCGACGGTGCAGTTCGTCTTCCATATTGCGCAGCCGCTCGGCTTCGGTCTCCGACAGGCGGAAGACTGGAATACCGGTGGACTTAGACAGCACTTCGGCGATCAGATCTTCGTCAACCTCAGCAATGCCGGTGGCTGCTTCTTCGCGCCATTGGCGTTCCTTGGTATTGCGCTCGTCTTGGAGTTGCTGCTCTTTATCGCGCAGTGAGGCGGCACCTTCGAAGTCTTGGCCGTCAATGGCGGCCTCTTTCTCCTGACGAACCTGTTCGATGCGGGCATCGTATTCTTTGATCTCAGGCGGGGTCGACATGCGCTGGATGCGCAACCGAGCACCAGCCTCATCAATGAGGTCAACAGCCTTATCCGGGAGGAAACGATCCGAAATGTAGCGGTCAGCCATGGTGGCTGCTGCCTGTAGGGCTTCGTCGGTGATCGACACACGGTGGTGTGCCTCGTATCGGTCACGCAGACCGCGCAGAATTTCTACGGTGTCTTCAACTGACGGTTCATCGACCTGAATTGGTTGGAAACGACGTTCCAGGGCCGCATCTTTTTCAATGTGCTTGCGGTATTCGTCCAGGGTGGTTGCACCAATGGTTTGCAGTTCACCACGAGCCAGCATTGGTTTGAGAATCGAGGCGGCATCAATGGCACCTTCTGCGGCACCGGCACCAACCAGGGTGTGGATCTCGTCAATGAACAGGATAATGTCACCGCGGGTGCGGATTTCTTTGAGTACTTTTTTCAGGCGTTCTTCGAAGTCACCACGGTAACGGGAACCTGCAACCAGCGAACCCAGATCCAGGGTGTAGAGCTGCTTGTCTTTTAGCGTCTCTGGGACGTCATTGCGCACAATGGCCTGTGCCAGACCTTCGACGACGGCGGTTTTACCAACACCTGGCTCACCGATCAGCACCGGGTTATTTTTGGTGCGACGGGAAAGCACCTGCATGACGCGTTCCATTTCATCGGAACGGCCAATAACCGGATCTAGTTTGGATTCACGTGCCGCAGCAGTCAGGTTGCGACCAAACTGGTCCAGCACGACCGAACCGGCTGGCTGGCCCTGGCTTTGTCCGGACCCTGAGACGCCGGCGGTTTCTTTGCCTTCTGACTCGCCGGAGCCCTGGTAGCCGGACAGTAGTTGGATAACAGTCTGGCGAACACGGTTCAGGTCAGCACCTAGTTGGACCAGAACCTGGGCGGCAACGCCTTCGCCTTCACGAATCAGACCCAGCAGGATGTGCTCGGTGCCAATGTAGTTGTGACCCAGCTGCAGTGCTTCACGCAGCGATAGTTCTAAAACTTTTTTGGCACGCGGGGTAAATGGTATGTGGCCGGATGGGGCTTGTTGACCCTGGCCGATGATTTCTCGAACCTGTTCGCGCACTGCGCCCAGAGAAACATCAAGGGATTGTAGGGCTTTGGCTGCAACGCCATCACCTTCGTGGATCAGCCCGAGCAGGATGTGCTCGGTACCGATGTACGAGTGGTTGAGCATGCGCGCTTCTTCCTGCGCAAGCACTACGACTCGTCGGGCCCGATCGGTAAATCTTTCAAACATAGGCACGCTCCTTGCTGGCTATAGGTCTGATCGTACTGAGTTATAAATTGTATTGAGACTGCTGTTCACTGCTGGGCGAAGGAAATGTGCCATCTTTTCCCAAAGCTGAGTCTAGTCGACTCAGGGGTAAATTTGCACAAACCGTATCCTTTCAGACAAACGTAATTGGTGGGGTCTAGGATAACCAGGTTTGGCGCCGCGTTATTCCGACAGTTAAAGCTTTTCAATGACCCCGTCGACGTCATCACCACGCTGCTGGGCTTTCTGCGCTTCGGCCCAGGCTTGGGCTTCACGTTCTTCGGCGTCGCGGCGTGCATCACGCTCGCCCGAATCACCGCGGAATAGCGAGCGCATGACCAACCAGAAGATGAAGAACAGCCCAAATGATGGGGCCAGGACTTCGAAGTAATCCATGAATACGTCCACGGTGTCTCCTTAGTCGTCGCCTTCTGGCTTCAGCAGCGGGAACAAAATAGTTTCACGAATTCCAGCTCCCGTCAACAGCATGACCAACCGGTCCACGCCCATACCTAGGCCACCGGTTGGTGGGGCACCATATTCTAGTGCGCGCAGGAAGTCGTGGTCTAACTGCATGGCTTCTTCATCGCCAGCAGCTGCAGCCTCGGACTGAGAGGTCAGACGTTCACGTTGGATAACCGGGTCCACCAGTTCGGAGAATGCGGTGCCAACTTCAAAGCCATCAATAATCAAATCCCAGGCCTCAACCATACGTGAGTCATCACGGTGTGGGCGAGCCAGCGGCTGGGCAGCTTGCGGGTAGTGGTAGATAAAGGTTGGTTGCACCAAGTTTGGCTCAACCAGTTCATCAAACAGTTCCAGCGCCAGTTCCCCAGCGTTGTGATGTTTGGCAGGGTCGATATCAAGGTTATTGGCCTTGGCCAGTGCTAACAGGTCCTGTGCGCTGGTATCCGGGGTAACCTCTTGGCCAACAGCCTCTGAAACGGCCGGATAGAATTCTTTCCAAGCCCACTGCCCATCCAGCACAATGGTCTTGCCCTCTGGGGTGATCAGTTCGCTTTCAACACCGGCGGATTTGGCGGCAGCCAGAATGATTTCGCGAATGCGTTCGGCCATGCCATACATATCCGAATACGCCTCATAGGCTTCCAGCATCGTAAATTCTGGCGAGTGCGTTGAGTCCACACCCTCATTCCGGAAGACCCTACCGATTTCAAAAACTTTATCGATACCGCCTACCACAGCGCGCTTCAAAAACAGCTCGGTGGCAATGCGCAGGGTCATCTTCTGATCAAATGCATTCAGGTGCGTTTCAAATGGTCGAGCCTGGGCGCCACCGTGAATCAACTGCAGAATCGGGGTCTCAACCTCAATAAAGCCCTGATCTTCCAGGGTGCGTCGAATCGCACGGACAACTCCGGCACGTTTGTGCACCATTTCGGCGGCCTCTTGACGCACGATCAGATCCGCATAGCGCTGACGCACCCGGGTCTCATCGGCCAGATCGGCGTGCAATACCGGCAGTGGGCGCAGCGCCTTAGAAGCCATGGTCCAGGTGTCAGCCATAATCGACAATTCACCGCGCTTGGAAGTAATAACCTCACCGGTGATCGCAATATGGTCGCCTAAATCCACCAGATGCTTATAAGCATCCAGCGATTCCTTACCGACCTTGGCCTGTGACAACATGATCTGCAGGCGCGGATGTTCACCGGTCTCGCCGCCTTCCTGCAGTGTGGCAAAGCACAGCTTTCCGGTGTTGCGTTGGAATACGACGCGTCCAGCCACCGAAACCATCTCGCCGGTTTCCGCACCGGGGGCTAAATCCGGGTACTTATTGCGAATCTGAGCCAGCGTATGGGTGCGCTCTACAGCAACCGGATAGGCCTGTTGGCCCGCGTCAAGCAGCTCTTGGCGTTTGGCCTGGCGGACCTTTCGTTGATCTCGCGTGTTCTCAACGGCGTCAACGGTGGTCTTCGTTTCAGAGGTGTTGGTCGTATTCACGCCCTACAGTCTAGCCCCCAGAGGCCGACGACGACGTCGTTATGTCCGGTTTTGGCCCTTTAATCGCCCCTGGCTCACCGTGGCAAACCTGCGCTGGGATCGATCGGCCCCGGGGTGAGTCCCGGATACCGGGCCTGGGCAAATCTGGCCAGGCGCGCGGCGAGTGCTTGGACGTCGTCGTAGGCGTAATGATCAGCCCGCCATCCGGCGTGCAACCACACCGATAAAATCTTGCCATTCGACACAATCTTGGCCGGTTTGAGCCCAAAATAGGCGTCCTCGGTGACAACCGCCACCCCATTGCCGGCCGCCACCAGCGCCTGGGCAACCCGGCCGGATTTCGTTTCGACAATCTGTGGCACCGTCAACCCGGCGACGTCGACGGCACCATCCAGCACGCGACGGGACATAAAGTCCGTGGTCGTCACGACCACCCGGTCTTCGACAAGTTCTTCCAGGGCAATCTCATCTCGCTCAGCCCACGGATGCCCCGGGGCAACATAGGCCCACACCGGTAATTCAACCAGTGCGATGGAGGCGAATTCCTTGGGCGGCGCCGAGGGCATGATCACCAGATCCGCGGTGTTGACGGCTTGTTCCAACGACGCCGCCAGTGGGGTTTCAATCACGTGGGAATGCAACTCGGAGGAATCCAGAGTTGCCACAAACGGGATCACAATGTCGATCAGGGTGGTACCGGGTGCTGCGAAAGTGATTTCGGAGAAACGCCCGGTGGCCAACATGCGAGCAAATGCTTCGGCTTTGCGGATTTCGTTGACAACTTGTTGAGCCACCGGCAGGAATTCCTCCCCGGCGGCAGTCAATGCGACACCCGAATGGTGCGATTGCAGCAGGTCAACTTTCAGGTGGCGCTGCAGTTTTTGTAACTGCCGAGACAGGGCCGGTTGGGTAATATTCAACTGGCCGGCAGCCACCGACACATTCTGTGTTTCCGCCACGGTCAAAAACGCCGTGAGCAACCGTTCATCCATAACGGTTAAGCATACCCACAATGACGAGAATCTATTGGCCGAACATAGCCGGGATGTTCGATAATGATACTGATCCCTATTCGTATTTGAATCCCCAAAGGACTCCGTTATGACGCGTGAACCACTGGAACAGTCTCGCAAACTCCTCACCGAACTGCCCGGACCCAAAGCCCGCCAGCTGCGTGAACACCTGGAAACCTACGTTCCCAAGGCTGTCAGCCCCTCAACCCCGGCATTTGTAACCCGCGCCGAGGGCGGCATTGTTGAAGACGTCGACGGCAACCGGCTGATTGATCTAGGCTCCGGTATTGCGGTGACCACCGTGGGTGCTTCACATCCAAAAGTTGTCGAAGCCGTCAAAGCACAGGTGGAGAACTTCACCCACACCTGCTTTATGGTCACCCCCTATGAGTCCTATGCCCAGCTGGCCCAGAAGCTCGACGAAATCGTCCCAATCTCCGGTCAGACCCGCACCGTGCTGTTGAACTCGGGCGCCGAAGCCGTTGAGAACGCCGTCAAAGTGGCCCGCGCTTACACCGGCAAACAGGCCATTGCCGCATTCGATAACGCCTACCACGGTCGTACCACCTTGACCATGGGCTTGACCGCCAAAAACATGCCGTATAAGGATTCCTTCGGACCATTTGCTTCCGAACTGTACCGAGTGCCCGGCTCCTACCCATTCCGTGACGGTCTGACCGGCGAAGAGGCCGCAGCACGCACCATCGAAGCACTGGAAATCCAGATCGGCGCGAACAACCTGGCCGCCGTGATTATGGAGCCCATTCAGGGTGAAGGTGGCTTCATCGAGCCCGCCGAAGGTTTCCTGGCCAAAGTCATTGAATGGTGCCACGCCAACGGCGTGCTGTTCATTGCCGATGAAGTCCAGACCGGTTTTGTTCGTACCGGCGCCTGGTTCGCCTCCGAAACCCAGGGTATCGAGCCCGACCTAATCACCATGGCCAAAGGTATTGCCGGTGGTATGCCGCTGTCTGCTGTGACCGGGCGCGCCGAACTCATGGATTCCGTGCACGCCGGTGGCCTGGGCGGCACCTACGGCGGGAACCCCGTTGCCGTGGCAGCCGGTCTGGCATCGATTGCCGTGATGGAAGAAGAAAACCTGACCGCAAAAGCTCTACGGATCCAAGAAATCATCACCGAACACTTCGCTGCGGCCCAGCAGGACGACGCCCGCATCGGAGACATCCGTGGCCGCGGTGCCATGATGGCCGTTGAATTCGTCGACCCAGAGACCAAGGCCCCACTGGCCGACCTGGTCAACGAAGTCGCCGTCGCCGCACGCAAACAAGGGGTCATCACCCTGACCGCCGGAACCTACGGCAACGTCCTGCGCTTCCTGCCACCGGTTGTCATTGGCGAAGACCTCCTCAAAGAAGGCCTGAGCGTCATCACCGACATTCTGGCCGAAACACGCACCCAGAACCGCCAGACCATCGACGCCTAAGCCGAAAAGTCACGGTCTAAAGCAATCGACCCGCAAGCTGGCACCCTGTGCCGAGCTTGCGGGTCGATTGCGTTCTGTTCGATAGCGGTGCTTCCTGATGCTGCACCCAGGCAAAGGCCCAAGACCGGAGCGTGCACTTCAGCCGCCCGTTGGTAGGGCCTTGATGTAGCCAAGCCACGGGAGCTGCTCAAGCGAATGGGAAATCAATGCACTACCCAATACGACCAGACCATCCGCTCCTTCCCGGTACTTAGGCGCCGTCCTTTTGGCAGGTTAGCGTCCGAATATACCGGTGATGCGACCCCGGCCGATCGCATGATGAAACAAGTTCATACCCACCTGTTCTGGTGTGGCATCGGGGCCCAGCGCGATCTCAGTATCCACCGCGTGGACGACAAACATATACCGGTGATCCCCGTGACCAACCGGCGGACGGGAACCGGTAAAACCAGCCACGTTGCGCGAGTTACCCACAAAAATCGGGCCCTGGCCCTGACCAGTAACCCCGAAGGCCTGCCAGTCGATGGTGTCCCAGCGGACGGCACCACCGGGAATCGAGGTCACCGAGGCGGGGATATTGAACGCGGACATATGCCAGAACCCGGAACCCGTGGGAGCATCTGGGTCCAGGCAGGTCAGGGCAAAAGTCTTGGTCCCTTCGGGAATATTGGACCAGCTCAGCTGGGGCAGTTCGTCTTTGCCACCGAGTTCTTCTATGACCGATCGGTTCGGCAACCGGCCGCCGTCGGTGAAGTCCTGACTCGTCAGGGTCATGTCGTGCAGTTTTGGTAACCGTTGATATGGATCAAAGCTCATGGTTGCATCATTGCACGCAGCATGCCCGACGTCTACCGTTCAGTCACAATTACGCCTCGAGATAGCCTCGAACCAGTTTCCGATCCTCGACTGGCACAATGACGATCCGCGAATATGCTGTGCGCCGGTGAGCTCCTCTGGGATTCTGCCACCGAGTTATCCACAATCGCATAATCGGTGATGTCGCAAAGCTTGCACCTGGCCTACGGTGGAGATGTCGGGATAAGGCAATGGCAGAATTTTAGGATTGATAGAGGAGGTCGATGACAGTTCAGACAGTGTGGAATTCGACCATATTTCCAGTGGTGAGTCTCAGCGTGACTTGTGCGATCGCCCTAATGACCATGGGTTTATTGGAACTACCAGCACAGATCGGATGGGCGGCGATATTCCTCATACCGATGGTCGGGTTTGGGATGCTTTTACATCGCAATCAACGGGGCTCATGTGTTAATCAGCGTGCTGTGACGACGCTGATGCTGGTGATCGTGCCGGTTGGGATGATTGTGCCACGCGTCGACTGGGATGGGATCGGCGTCATGGGTCTGGCGGCTCTTGGCATGGTGTTCGGTGTCATCGTTGGTGCACTGGTACACAACAGTTATGTGGTCACCCAGCAGGCTGACACCGAAGCTGTCGCATGAAAGCCTTGGGGCCGGTCATGGTGGACCGGCCCCAAGATCAATCATGCTGCATGAGATTTACCAAATGGTGACGCGTTCCTTTGGATCAAGCCACATAGAATCACCGGGTTCGGTTTCGTAGGCTTCGTGGAAGGCATCGAGGTTTTTGACGACCTGGTTGGCCCGGAACTCATTTGGCGAGTGAGGGTCGGTCGAGACGCGGGTGATGGCAGCCTCGGGACGAATCAGCTGGCGCCAAACGGAAGCCCAGGATTCGAAGAACTGCCGGTCAATGGTCTTGCGATCTTCGGGATCCTTGGGGTCCAGTCCTTGAGCCTTGACAGCTTCTGGATTCTGTTCCAGATAGAGATACAGGGCTTTATGGCTGATGCCAAGGCCTCCAAGATCCCCAATGTTCTCACCCAGGGTGAGTTCGCCATTGACGCTGTGCTCGGGTGCCTCCGAGGGGGCCAAAACTTTGTACTGGTCAACCAATGACCGGGTGCGTTCGGTAAACGCTTCACGGTCTTCATCCGTCCACCAGTTATTCAGCGCACCATCGCCGTCATACTGGGATCCTTGGTCATCAAAACCGTGACCAATTTCGTGACCAATGACCGCACCAATGCCACCAAAGTTCTGCGCCGGAGTAGCCTCAGGCGAGAAGAATGGTGGCTGCAGAATGGCAGCCGGGAACACAATCGCGTTTTCCAATGGTGAGTAGTAGGCGTTGACCGTCTGAGGGCTCATGTGCCACTCTTCTGGGTCTGGACCGTCTTCAATCTTGGAGAGGTTGTCTTCAAACTCGTGTTCGGAGATACGGTCCAAAGTGCCAATCAGGTCAGTGGCATTCATCTTGATATCTGAATAATCATGCCATTTGACCGGATAACCAACCATCGGATTGAACTTCGAGAGTTTCTCGAGTGCTTTCTTGCGGGTTTTCTTACTCATCCACGGCAGTTCAGAAATGGACTGACGGTAAGCCTGCTGCAAAGCATCAACCAGTTCATCCATATGTTCCCGGTGGGATTCGGTGTAGTGCCGGGCAACATAGAGACGACCGACGTCTTCACCCAGGGTGGAATTCACCAAAGCCACTGCGCGTTTCCAGCGAGGGCGGAGTTCTTCGGTTCCGGTGAGAACCTTGTTGAATTCGAAATCAGCTTCGACAAAGTCCTTCGACAGGTAAGGGGCGTGGGAAGACAGCAAGTGCAGTTTCAACCAGGTGCGCCAGGATTTTGTCGGTTCCGATTGCAAGAGTTCTTCGAATCCGGTGAAAAAGTCTGGCTGCCACACCACGATTTCTTCCGAACGGTTATCGTGTTTCTGACCGGGTGCCATTTTCATGCCCTTCAGCCAGTGGATGACCGATGGGAATTTCTTCAGCAACTCTTTACGGGTAAACAGGTTATAGCGTTTGACCGCATCCCGGACTTTGACGATGTCCCAGTGCTGCTCGGCTATCTTGGTTTCCAGTTCCAACACACGTTTTGCCATCTTGTGTGCACGCTTTTCGGTTGGTGCAATACCAGAAAGCAAAAACAGTTTTTCAACATAGGTACGGTAGGCGTCCACGACGTGGGCGTGTTTTTCCTCACGATAATACGATTCGTCAGGCAAACCCAGACCGCTTTGGATCAAATGCAACAGCACTCGATCCGGATTTCCGGCGTCTGGCATCGCGCCGACTCCAACCGGACCGCCCACAATGCCTTTGCGTTGCAATTTGCCGGTGAGTTTCAAAAACTCTTGGGGAGTTTCAATTTCAGAGATTTTATCCAGCGTCTCCCACAACGGGGTGACACCCAGTGCCTCAATGGTCTTTTCATCCATCATCGCCGTAAAGAGCGCACCGATACGAAGTTTGGCACCCTCATCCGAGTGTCCAGCATGAAATGAATGCTTGCGCTGCTTCTTGGACAGCTCTTTGGCAGCTGATTCTAAAATGTCATGAACAGCGATTTCAGACTGGTCGTGCAACTCCATAAAGGCGCCGTAGGTGCCACGATCAGCTGGAATGGTGTTGTTTTCCATCCAATCACCGTTCACGTGCCGATATAGATCCTGCGTCGGTTGTGGGGCTGTGGTTGTCACGCGTCTCCTTCAAAGATCGTGCCGGTATCTAATTGGTAGCCTGTGGCGCTAACAACATATTATCGATGAGTCGAACCGGGGGAACCCATGCCGCGACCAAGGCAAGTGCTTCTCGCTCTAAAGGCATTGCTAATTGCTGTGCGGTCAGGGGCTGGAGGGTGGTCGGATCGACGATTTCTAAATAGTCTAATTCTACGTTTTCTTGGGCTCGAACGATGTCTCTGGCAGCCGAAATATCTAAACGTTCACCTCGCGTTGCCAGATCGGCAAGATAATGGAGGGCCTGCGATAACCCCAGGGCTTTTTCCATACCGTGGTCGTCTAACCGAACATTGCGCGATGACAGCGCCAAACCACTTGGTGCCCGGACCAGTGACACCGGGCGAATTTCGACGTCAATATTCAAATCTTGAGCCATACGAGTCACGATGGCCAACTGTTGGGCATCTTTTTGTCCGAAGTAGCTGCGGAAAACCGCCGGGGCCGGTGGCATGAGGATATTCCAGAGCTTTGCGACCACCGTGCAGACTCCGTCGAAGTGGCCGGGCCGGGAGGCACCTTCAAAAACCCTGCCCATCTGCCCTGCCGAGACCCGAATTTGTGGGGCGTCAGGAAAGCCGGGATACATGTGCTCGGTGGCCGGGGCAAACACGATATCTCCGCCATAACGTGTCACCAGTTCCAGATCGGCATCAAGGGTGCGCGGATAATGTTCGAAATCTTCGGGCTGATCAAATTGCAGTGGATTCACGAAGATCGAGGCGATGACCAGGTCGTTTTCGGCTCGCGCCTGCTTAAAGAGCGCACCGTGTCCATCATGTAATGCGCCCATGGTCGGGACTAACCCGACCGTCGGGTTCGGGTTACCGGCAGCGATGAGTTCGGCGACTTTGTCAGCAATCAGGATTTTGACATCAGTGGTTGTGGTTGCCAAGAGGGCTTGTTGGTCGGTCACGCCACATAGTCTAGCCCGAAGCAGCAACCGAACTGCCCACAGGTCAACACCCGATATGAAGGCTCTTGGATGCCACCGATATCTTCTGGGCAGAAGATGCCCGGCGTCAACGTGATGCCTTAGGCGTCTAAGAGTTCTAGCAGTTCTTCGAGCTTCGCCGCGGTGATAAATCCAGCGCTATGGGCCCGCCGGGCGGTGGCTTGTGCCATGGCTCGATAGGTTTCATAAAGGTCGGGATCTTCCAGGGTCTTCAGCGACTCGAGATGCTGGGCCACCGTGCCACTATCGCCGCGCGAGACCGGCCCGGTGAGTGCTTGATCGCCGTTGGTCAACGCATTTTCTAAGCTGGCCGACATCAAATTGCCCAGCAATTTGGGGGCCTGGTCAATACCGGCTGCGGTCAGCATTGCTTGTGCCTGGGCGGTTATGGTGACCAGGTGGTTCGAGGCGTGCGCCATTGCGGCGTGATACACGGGTCGGGCGGCTTCCGGGATGGTGACCGGGATGCCACCCATTTCCACCACCAGCGCCTCGGCGATGGGGGCGACCACCGCATCAGCAGTAATCCCGAATGCGGTGTTATGTAACCGGTCCACGTCCAGGGACGTGCCGGTAAACGTCATGGCCGGGTGAATGGCCACCGGGATGGCGCCGTGTTCGCGCACCGAGTGCAACACCTGGGTGCCATAGCGCCCCGAGGTGTGCACCAGCAGGTGACCGGTTTGAATATGTCCGGCGGCAGCAAGCCCTGAGACGAGTTCTTCCAGGACGTCGTCGGGCACCGCAAAAATGACGGCTTCGGAGCGGCGCAAAATATCGGGGATGTCCAGGATGGGAGCATCGGGCAGCAGCGCTTCGGCGCGGGCTACCGAGGCTTCGGATACCGCGTGCACGGCGGTGATCGTGTGGCCTGCTTGTTGCAGGGCCAGTCCCAGGACGGCGCCGACGCGTCCGGCCCCGATGATGCCGATGCCTAGGCGGTTGGGTCGGCCGATGGCACCGGTGGTCAGGGGTTCGTCAACGCTCATGTGCGGTCCTTTCTACAACGTGTTTTAGAGTCCGGCCAGGCGGGCGTAGCCGCGTTGGGTGAGATCGTCACGCAGCCTGGTGGCCTGTTGGGTGGGCACCCCGTAGATGGTGGTGTTGGAACCGGCGGTGGTGATGGTGACATTGGCCAGATCGAATTTGCGTTGCAGAGGTCCCTGGCTGACTTCCACGAACTGTAACCGCCCGTACGGGATTGCCGCGTATTTGCGGAAGACGGCGCCGGCGCGGATCAGCAGGTCATCGGGTTGTTCGGCCCAGCCGTGAATACGCACCTGGTAGGGGGTGACGATCATGAGTCCCAGGTCCCACAGTAGGGTCCAGACGGCGGGGATAAAGGACAAGCCGTGCCAGAAGTTCGGATCGACCTGAGCATTAAAGATCAGTGCGGCAACCGTAAATAGGGTAACAAAACAGACCAGACTGATGATGTTTACCAGCTGCCGGTAGGTGGTCAGGCGTGGGCTGACCGGGCGGAATTCTACAGCTGTTGGGAAGGCTTTCATGCGCCCTCCTGTGCCGAGGTAGCTTTTGCCGCGGCCTTTTCGAAGGTTTCGAGTTCGTCTGGGGCCATCCACTGGTTCTTATCGCTCATCCGGCGCGCGTTGGCCGCGATCTCGGCTTCGGCAAAGAATAGGTCCACCAGCACGGCGGGTTCCTGGTTGCGCAGGTGTGTGCGCACGGGCCCGGGCGGGGTGACAAACCAGGCGGATACGGTGCCCGATAATTTATCTGACAGGGTTTGGTAGATCGAGGATTGTTGGAGCCGTTCGTGCGGGATCATTGCCAGGTTGCGTCGCAGTCGCCCAAACCGAATGAGCAATAAGGTGGGTGTGGTGGTATAGCCGTGACGGCGCCCGGCGATCGGCTGCCAGATGCGGGCGCGGGAGGGCACGCGGGTGAAGCCGTCGTCGTCGGCGGTACCTTTCAACGCCGTATAGATCATGTCGTTGGCGTATTCCACCCCGGGGTCCGGGGCGAGTACGGAGAGCATGATAATGACGTCGTCAAAGGTGCCTACGGGTAGCACGGTGGTTGAGGTGTCGGTGAGTCCGTAGCCGGCGACGGTTACCTGGATGCGGTACCACCCGAAGTAACGGTAGGCCAGCGGCTGGGTGATTTGAATGGCCTGGATGCGTCCGGGTGGGATGGTGTGCGACGACGTCGATAACATGCCCGAGGTGACGCGCACCCCCGAACTGGACGTTTTGGCGGTGAAGTTGAAGTTGGTGTTGACCTGGTTGAATGCGGTGATTGCGGTGGTGAATAGGGCTACCCCGAGGAAGATCAACAGGATCAGCACGCCCAGCGGGATGGCCATTGGTTCGGCATCATTGCGTGAGCCCAACCAGATGAAAAACCCGGTGGTCGCACCGCCGAATACCGCCGTCCATGCCCCGGTGGCCGCCCCGGTGAGCAGGGCAGCACCGATGACCCGCCCAAAGGGGATGGTGAGCAGTTCTCGCGAATCTACTTGCCCTGGGGCTTGCCCGGTGCGCGTGGTGTGCGGGTTGGCCACACGTTCTGCAACACCGTGGGGGTTGTGCTCAACGTACTGGCCCAGATAGTCGGTGTAGGGGTAGTCGGGGGCCTGCGCGGCGGGGCTTGGGGCGCTGGCGTCGGCTGGCCCGGGCGTGGTTGGGTCGAGTTTCGGGTCGTCTTGGGCGCCAGAGGCCAGGTAGAGAATTTCGTGGCGCAGGTTTTCGGCCTCGGCTTCGCGCACATATTCCAGGGTCAGCGTGGTTTCGGCCCCGTCGGCGGCGTGCAGGGAGAGTTTCGACAGCCCAAAGATTCGAGCAAAAAATGGGCGCACGATATCCACGGCTTGCAACCGGTCCAGGCGCATATAGCGGCGTCGACGGAAAATGACCCCGGAGTGCAGTTGAACGGCGTCGGTGGTGATCCGGAATTGGTAAAACCGCCAGGAGATCGCGTACAAGCCGGCCGCCACAACCAAAATGGCCACGACCACGCCCAGCAGGATGAGCAGCGACTGGACCACGGATAGGCTGAACGCTTCGATAACCCCTTGGAGCTCCTGGACCGAGAAGTTCATGATGATATACACGAAGATCAGCAGGACAGACCAAGACCGGATAAACGGCGAAATCGGGTGCACACGTCGCCAGTTGTGTGCGACGTCGTCGAACTGTTCATCGGGTGCGCCAGGATGCTGGTGAGTCATGATGCGCCCAATTCTGCCAGCCGCTGGTAGCCGCGCTGGGTGAGGTCGTCGCGCAGGCGTTCGGCTTCTTCCAGGGGCAGGCCTTCAAAGGTTGCCGCGGTGCCGCCCCCGGCGGTGGTGATGACAATCTGGGTGATCCCATAGGCGCGTTGTAACGGGCCCTGGCGAATATCCACGTACTGGATGCGCCCGTATGGCACCGCCACCTGGTGGCGGAATAAGATGCCGCGGCGCAACAGTAAATCGTCACGATTTTCCAGGTAGCCCAGGGCTTTCACCTGGCGGGGAATAATGAAAACAAACACGATGCCGGTGACCAGTAGAGCCGCGGGGACGGCGTAGAGCAGTGGGGCCAGTGCGAAGCGGGTGAAAAATTCTGTGGTGGCGTGCAGAATACTCATCCCGATCATGACGGCGATGATCGGGATGCCGAAGCCCAGCGCATTGTAGATTTGGCGCAGCACTATCAATTTTGGGGAGACCCTGCGGTAGGGCAGCTGTTCGTGATACATGCCGGCAATCTGTTGGGAACGGAAATTATGGTTCGGGTTTTTCAACGGGGTCGGCCCGTCGCACCGTGGGTTGGGCGCCCGAGGTATTTGGGGGCCTGCGGTTGTGGTTCCCATTGCCATCGGAGTCCTCCGGCGGGATCCTGCACCATTGTTCCACAATAAAACCTACGATCACCAGGATCAACGCCGTGATGACTTGGGCAATGGATTCGGTGACGACGGCGGGCCCAAACCCGGCTTGTGGCAGCCGGTGCACCAGGATGCCCACGTGCCAGCCACCGATTGCTGCCCCAGCATAGGTGCCAGCTTGGGCGAGCACAAGGGTGCGGGCCGCGGCCACCGGGTTCATCCGATCAGCAACCGGCCGTTCGCGGTCGCGGAGCACCCGGATGCCCAGGATGAGTTCCAGCACAATGGCCGCGGCAAGGGTAATGATCGAGGGGTAACCCAGCGACGGGGTGGGCCACCCCGATTCCGCCGAGTATAGGGCGCCCAGCCACCCGAGGGCTATGGCAACAAGGATGACGAGGAAGACTCGGCTGACACGCATTGATGTCATACGTTGTGTCCTCCTGGGTCGCGTCCTGAGGCCGGGGGTGGTTCTGGCTCAAATTGTATTACGGTTGCCGCGTCGTCGGCGGCCGCAGCTAATTCCACGACCGGTCGCCCCTGCAAGCGGGCATTGGGATCCGCCCAGGACCACGGGGTGAGCACAAAGGCGCGCTCGTGGGCTCGCGGGTGCGGCAAGATGAGCTCTGGGTGTTCGGAGACGACGTCGTCATAGGCGATCACATCAACATCCAGGGTGCGCGGACCCCAGCGAATATCACGCACGCGGGCGGCGGCATGTTCTAGTTCATGACCAAACTGCAATAGCGCCCAGGGTGCCAACGTGGTATCGACCAGCAGCACCTGATTGAGGAAATCAGGTTGTTCCACTCCCCCAACGGGCGCGGTTTGTGCCAGCGGGGACACCTTCGTGACACGAATATGTTCGTGGCCGCCGAAAGCAGCCACCGCGTCGGCGAGGATCTGTTGTGAATCGCCCAGATTCGATCCCAACGCAATCACTGCCGGCACCGGTTGTGCCGGGGCAGTCAGCAGGCGGCGTGGCAGATCAGACATGGGGTTCCTAGGCGTCGCGCTGCCGGGTAACGGTAACCGCAACGTTTTGGAAATCCGAGGGGATCGGGGCCTGCGGTTTATTGACGGTCACGGTCACCGCACGCACCCGGGCAAAGTCCGCCAGGACGGTCTCGGCAATGCGCACCGCCAGTGTTTCAATCAGGTTCACCGGTGTGCCGGTAATCAGGGCTTCCACGACGGCGGCAACTTCGGCGTAGTTGACAGTGTGTGCGACGTCGTCGGTTTCTGCCGCTTCGGCAATGTCAACATCCAGGTTCAGGTCCACCAGGAACACTTGGCCCGAGACGCGCTCGGCGGTGAGCACGCCGTGGTAGCCGCGGGCCCGCAGACCAGTCAGGCTGATAGTCGCCATGGGTTAGCTTGCCGCCTGGCGGGCTGCCACAGTTTTCACGGCGTCCAGATTTGGGATCACCGAGTGCACGCGCACACCCCAGACCCCGGCTTCGGCAACCTGGGTGGTGATGGCCGCGGTGGCGTGGTCGCGTTGGCGGGGTTCAACCGGTTTAGCCGCGTTGGTGGCCAGCATCGAGCCGATAAAGCGTTTTCGTGAGGCACCAATGAGCACCGGGTACCCCAGCCCCTGGAAGTCGTCCAGGTTGTTCAGTAGCTGCCAGTTCTGGTCGCCGGCCTTGGAAAAGCCCAGGCCCGGATCAACAATCAGCTGTTCTTTGGTGACCCCGGCTGCCAGGAACGCGTCAATGATCTGCTGGGTTTCAGCCACCACCTCGCGCACCAGGTCCTCGTAGTGGGCCAGACCGTCCATGGTCTTGGAGTTGCCGCGGTTGTGCATCACAATATAGCGGGCACCGGTTTCGGCAATAAGTTTGGGCATCTCGGGTTCGTAGTTCAGCCCCGACACGTCGTTGATCATCACTTCGCCCAGTTCCAGCGCGGCACGTGCCGTGTCGGTGTGGCGGGTATCAACAGACACGTAGACGCCGGCTTTAATCAGCGCTTCAACAACCGGGATGATACGGCGTTGTTCTTCTGCCGGGGAGACCTCCTGGGTACCCGGGGCCGTAGATTCCCCGCCGACGTCGATAATATCGGCCCCGGCATAGTGCATGCGCAGCCCATGATCAATCGCCTTGGCCGTGTCAAAGTTCTCTCCGCCGTCGGAAAATGAATTATCCGTCACGTTGAGGATCCCCATGACCAGGGTGCGGTCGGTTGGCAAATCCGCAAAGGTTTTGCGGCTGGCTTTGCGCACCACCGACAGTGGGCCCGTGGCCGGACCGGTTCCTGGGACAGCTCCAATAGACATGGGAATCCTTCCTGTTTTGTTATTCGTACTTCAAGATTGTGGCCCCGGGTTTAGTGTACGCCAGCGTTCATGATCAGGCTCATCGCCTCATTGCGGGTCGAGGACTCGCGCAGTTGGCCACGCACCGCCGAGGTGACCGTCTTGGCGTGCGGCTTTTGCACACCGCGCATTGACATGCACATGTGCTCAGCACTGAGCACCACGATGGCACCCTGGGGGTTTAAATGTTCGACCAGGGCTTCAACAATTTGTGTGGTCAGGCGTTCTTGAACCTGTGGACGGCGTGCATACAGGTCCACCAGGCGCGCCAGTTTCGACAACCCCGTCACCTTGCCCTCAACCGAGGGAATATAGCCGATGTGGGCGTGACCGTGGAATGGCACCAGGTGGTGTTCACACATCGAGTAGAACTCAATATCTTTGACTAACACCATTTCGTCGTGCGAAATATCAAATGTGGTGCCCAAGATTTCGGCCGGATCGCGGTGCAGCCCAGCAAAGAACTCACCATAGGCCCTGGCCACCCGTGCCGGGGTTTCTACCAGCCCCTCACGGTCGGGGTCTTCACCCACGGCAAGCAAGATTTCACGAACCGCCGCTTCGATTCGAGGTTGGTCAATCATGTTTCGCTACTCCTGGTCGCCGCGAGAAGATTCTGCGCCGTCATCATACGGGACAGCACCCTCGGTGTGTGCCTGATGACTATGCTGCGACTGACCAGCCTGCTGGACAGCCTCCGGATGTGACATGTTATCAGTGGCCGTCCCGGCCGGCATATCCACCGGTGGGATATCCGAGACCGGACGATCCTCGTGGAATAACCAGGTATCGCGCGGCTTATACTTGCGCACATCGGCAAATAATTCAGCCAGTTCAAAACGATTCAGCGTTTCGTGTTCCAGCAGCCGCGCGGCGAGCGTGTCCAGGATGTCGCGGTTTTCGTTGAGCACCCAGTAGGCCTCAGCGTGCGCGTTATCCAACAGACCACGAACTTCCTCATCGACGACGTAGGCGAGCTCATCCGAGTAGTCTCGGCCACCACCCATGCCGCGCCCACCAAGGAATGGTTCGTCGTCACCGGAACCAAGTTTCACGGTCCCGACCCGCGCAGACATACCGTATTCGGTCACCATTTTCTTGGCCGTCTCAGTGGCCTTGTTAATGTCATTGGAGGCACCGGTGGATGGGTCGTGGAAGACAATCTCTTCGGCCACACGACCACCCAGGGCATAAGCCAACTGGTCGAGCAACTCATTACGGGTCACCGAGTATTTATCTTCCTCGGGCACCACCATCGTGTACCCCAGGGCCCGCCCGCGCGGCAGAATCGTCACTTTGGTCACCGGTGCCGAGTGGTTCAACCCGGCAGCAACCAGCGCGTGACCACCTTCGTGATACGCCGTGACCTTGCGTTCGTGATCGTTCATCAAGCGAGTACGTTTCTGCGGGCCAGCCATGACCCGGTCAACCGCTTCGTCAATGGCACGGTTATCAATCAGGTGCGCATTCGAACGCGCCGTCAACAGTGCTGCTTCGTTGAGCACATTGGCCAGATCCGCCCCCGAAAAACCGGGGGTGCGCTGCGCCAGACCGTATAAGTCAATGTCTTCAACTAACGGTTTACCCCGCGAGTGGACCTTCAAAATCTGCAGGCGCCCCTCCAGTGACGGCGCTTCCACCGGCACCTGCCGGTCAAAACGGCCCGGACGCAGCAGGGCTGGGTCCAGCACATCGGGACGGTTGGTTGCCGCGATCAGAATGACGTTGGCATTTTCATCAAAGCCATCCATTTCCACCAGCAACTGGTTCAAGGTTTGTTCGCGTTCGTCATTACCGCCACCAACTCCGGCGCCACGGTGACGACCCACCGCATCAATTTCGTCAACAAAAATAATGGCTGGCGCGTTCTTTTTCGCCTCGGTGAACAGGTCGCGCACACGAGAAGCACCGACGCCAACAAACATTTCCACAAAATCCGAACCCGAAATCGTGTAGAACGGCACACCTGCTTCACCCGCGAGCGCTCGGGCGATCAGGGTTTTACCGGTTCCGGGCGGCCCATACAACAGCACGCCGGTTGGGATCTTGGCGCCCACGGCCTTGAATTTATCGGGTTCGGTCAAAAATTCTTTGATTTCCTGAAGCTCTTCAACCGCTTCTTCAGCACCGGCAACATCTTTAAACGTGACCTGTGGGTTGTCCTTGGACATCAGTTTGGCCTGGGATTTGCCAAACTTCATCATCTGGCTGCCGCCACCCTGCATACGGGACAGCAAGAACCAGAATAACAAGGCAATAATAATGAACGGGATCAAGAAGCCCAGCATCGACAGCAACCAGTTTGAGGTCACCGGCTGGTCCGAGAATTCGTCCAGATCGGCCGCGGCAATCTCGTTGACCACGGTTTCGGCACGGTCCTTCGAGTAGAAGAAGTGCACCTGGGTGCCCAGATTGCGGTCCTCGTGGACAAAGTCTTCTTGCAGCGTGAGCTCGACTCGGTGGTCATTGTCGTCCAACAGTGCCTGGTTTGCCTTGTTGTCTTCCAATAACTGGATTCCCACCGAGGTGTCGACACGGCTCGACGACGAGCCCGACAGCACCGGCACGACGAGCAGTAACGCTAAGACTGCAAGGACGATCCAAATGACCGGCCCTTTAAAGATGTTCTTGGCTTTCACCCTTCTAAAGCTACCTCTTTCGTCACGATGAATTGCATACGTCTCTTTTCCTTTCGCAATCGGTGGAAGGACCACCTGTGGAGATAACCCCGCATTCTGACCCAAGTTATCCACAATTGGCTCAGGCGCGGTCCCGTGGACTGTCGAATTCGGCCAGACTATGGGTCACACAGTAGTTCATGAAAGGAGGTGTGCAGATGAGTATGCCTGTCCCAGTGCAACCGGATATTTCCGACGACGACGTCGCCGCCGCCCAGCCTGCGCCGGAGCCGTTAGAGTCACAGCGGCTTTTTGAACTCCACGACGCCAATATGCAACGCGTTGAAGAACTCTACGGCAAGGCCTTGGACGCCATGGACGGCGCCGAGCTTTTAGCTTTGCAATCGGCGATCATCAACCGGCTTGAGGTCACCACCGATGAGCAGCTCAGCGGTGCCGTCACCGGCCAGGACGCTGCCCTATCGTTGGCAGATGTCGGCCGGATCGCCGAGGAAAATCATCGTCGATTTTATAACTTCCAGTGCCGCCTAGCATTTCTGTTAGAAGGCTGGTTCGAAAGCATCGATGCCCGCAGCGCAACTCTGGCACACAAGGGTAAGCGTCCGTTCAAGGATTCCAAAGATTTCATTGCTCGACTCATCGGCATCGATAATAAGGAAGTGGAACGTCGGTTGCGTATTGCCACGGCGAATCCCACAAAACCGGGGGCTTCCAAAATGCGGGCACCTAAAATCGAGCGAGCCATGGCCGATGGTAAAATCGATCCAGCCTCTGCCAATTACATCGTCGACCGCCTGCGGTCGATTCGAGCCGCGTCGAAACGTGCTGGTGCCACCGATGAGCAAGCGGATCGTTTAGTCGCCACGAAAGAAGGCGAGCTCTTAGCCAAAGCGTTGCACGCCGGGCCGGATGAGGTTCGAAAATTCGCCGACCGGGTCAAGCGATGCACTAACCGACAGTTCACAAAACCCGGTACCCGCTTGACTCCCAAACAGCGCCAGTATGAGGAAGGCCTACGGTATGTCTCGCCGCTGGGTGATAATCATATTCGGCTTGATTGGGTGCTTACAAAATGGCAGTATCGCAACGTTTTAGAACGATTACGAAGACAGGTCAATAACCTGCGCAAAGAGATCTCACGAATCAATGACGAAGATCATCTGAACCCCGACGGTTCAAGGAAGTCAGGTGCGGAACGCATCACGGCGGCTGATGAGGAATACGAGATCCCCATGCTGTATGACAATCGCACACCTGCCCAACGGTGGTCACATTTTCTGTTGGATATTCTTGAAACGGGGATCGTGCTGACCAGTTTGCCGGCCGGAAATGCCCAAGACCAGATCAACCAACATTCCAATAACGTTGACCAGTCGTCATCCAATTCGGAGCATGAAAACGTCCATCCGGAAGATATCACACCTTCCGGGGTGATCATTCCGGGACTTGGTCGCTTGGTGAACGTGCTGCCAGAGGTGACCGTTGGTCTGCAATTTTCCGATTTAGCTGGTAAGTATTTGGATTTCGGTTCCGATGATGTGCATGTACAGCGCGAAATCGCTGCACTGATCGAGGGCAGAAAACCGTTTCCAGAATTATACGATTATGAGGCGATGGATCTCGATTGGGCACAGTTGCGCATGATGGCCTGCAACGCGTCCATCATCC
The DNA here is from genome assembly GCF_020742345.1 of Enteractinococcus helveticum. Lineage (GTDB taxonomy): Bacteria > Actinomycetota > Actinomycetes > Actinomycetales > Micrococcaceae > Yaniella > Yaniella helvetica_A. The sequence goes on from NZ_DYXC01000125.1 coordinate 34,755, forward strand.
CTGCGGTGCTCAATTCCAAAAGCGAACCATTAGATGTTGGCCGCAGTCAACGTTCATTTCCCGTCAATATTCATCGCGGAGTGGTTCTGCGTGACGGTGGATGCGCTTATCCCGGTTGCAATATGCCGCATATGTACTGCGAAGTGCATCATATTCAACACTGGGAAAACGGTGGTTGCACGTCATTAGACAACGCGGTCATGCTCTGCCGTTTCCATCACATGGTGATCCATCAGTCCGAGGTGCTCGTTCGACTCAATGACGATCAGTTTCCGGAATTTCTGATAAATCCAACGACCCCAGAAGCAATCTGGGTTCGGAACCATGTACATCGAGGCTGAGTAACTCTCCGATGCGTGTATCCCGGTGGTAGCATCCAATGGCATCACCGGGAGAGCCACATATACTTAGGCGTAGACGTGAGGGGCCAGCGTAGCCAGCACATCAAGGTTGCGATATTTCTGGTCGAAGTCCAAACCGTAACCGACGACGAATTTATTCGGAATATCCTTGCCGATATATCGCACATCGATATCAACCGCCAGGGCCTCCGGCTTACGGAATAGCGTGACAATCTCCACTGAGGCAGGGCCGCGCGATTCTAAGTTGGTCTTCAGCCATGACAAGGTCAAACCAGAATCGACAATGTCTTCAACGATGAGCACGTGGCGACCCATGAGATCTTCTTCAAGGTCTTTCAGGATTCGGACAACGCCTGACGACTTGGTTCCTGACCCGTAGGAGGAGACGGCCATGAAATCAATGGTGACTTTCGAGCGCAGTGCACGAGACAAGTCAGCCATGATCATCAACGCACCTTTGAGTACGCCAACAAGCAGAATGTCTTTGCCTTCGTAATCGCGATCGATTTGTACTGCCAGGTCTTGCACAATGTCATCAATTTCTTCGCGAGTCAGTAGTACGGACTCTAAATCGCCTGCAACGTCTTCAGCCTTCATAATCACTCCTCGTGAGGTCAGGTTAGTCCCTCGGGTCTGAGGGGATGACTAATAGTTTTGCATATTCTTCACCGGCTTTTTTCCGGTAAAGGCTCACATGACCTTCCACTTGGATCGGCCCGGCCGATGACGCGCGACCAACCGGCGGGGTAATGAGTTCTTCAATGGCAGCTAAACGCTCAAAGCTGGGCTGGGGTGCCCCAAAATGTTGTACTGCAATAGCAACAACTCGCCGCAAAATAGCCGGTGATAACCTCTGCAATGCTTTCAAAGGGAAGCTCAGTTGCTGAGGTTCTGCAACCACCAATTCGCGATACGTGTTCTGGGCAATGTCTTCTAAGACCTCGGCGTCATCAGCAGCCAAGGTTGCGGTGGTGACCAAACCGGAAAACACGCCCGGCCCCAAGCCGGTGGTGGCATCCATCAGCGTTGGCAGCAAATGGTTCCTAACCCGAATCCTGGCGATCGATTCGTCCAAGTTCATCGGATCTTTGAAATACCGGATTCCTGCCCAAGCACAAATCTGCTCGGTGTCTTCGCGGGTAAGTTCCAGTAACGGCCGGCCAACCCGTATGGGCGGGTAGCCTGGCAATGCATGAGTGCGTTGTTTGCGAATCCCTGCGATTGACCGCAAGCCCGAACCGCGGGCAATCCCTAAAAGCACCTGTTCGGCTTGATCATTCGCGGTGTGCGCGGTGAGTACTCCAGCAGCCTGCACGTCATGAGCGCACTGAACAAACGCTTCGTACCTAGCCTGCCGAGCTGCGGCCTCTATACCGTCACGTCCGGCGGAAACGGTCAGGTTTTGAACCAACACGGGTTGTAAACCCATTGTTTTACAACTCCGAGCAGCCTGCACGGCGACCTGTTCGGTAACGGCCTGCAAGCGGTGATCAACAATGAGTGCGCCGAAGCTGATCCCTGTGGTGCGTTGCGTTTCAGCCGCCAGCGCGGCCATGGCCATAGAATCTGCGCCCCCCGATACGGCGAGCAGCACGGGCTGATGATCCTGGACAGACCACGTATCCACCATAGCTTTTAGGGCTTTAACTCCCCTATGCACAGCTGCAGGCCACCCGGTGCGAGGTGGCCAAACATCTGGCCCACTCATTGGAGGGTCAACATGTGGTGAGACACTCACAGTGTGACCTAGTTGAAGACTCGGGCAACCCAAGCATCCGCGTCGGTCAGTTCATCCATCGACGGAAGATTCTCGGGTGCATCCCAGACGACATTGAAGCGTTCAATACCCACACGGTCGATCACTGCCGCAACAAAGGCTTGACCTTGCTTATACTGTTTTGCTTTGGCGTCGAGGCCAAAGAGTTTGCGCAATAATTGTGCCAGCCAATTGTGATTGGTCGAGCGTTCATCAAAGCGCTTACGGATCACTCGTACGCTGGGCACAAGTTTGCGATCAACGGCGTCCATGATGACATTTGCGTGGCCTTCAAGCAGTGACATGACCCCGGTTATTTGGGACTCGAGTTTTTGTGTCTTCGTAGCCTTCTGCTCGGCAGTGAGCTGGTTTTCAGATTCCGGCAAGATATTTGTGAGCAGAAAATCTGTGGCGATGTCCAAAATGTGTTGTGCCAGCCAGGGAGCCTGCGTAAATTGGGCCACGTGGGTTAGCTCGTGCAAACTCACCCAGAATCGGAAGTCTTCGGGATCAAGTTTGAGCTCATCCCGGATCATCATGACATTGGGTGCTACAAGCATGAGCCGGGGTTTGGCATCGCCTCCGGAAGCTTGGGCCACATAGGGTTCGAACTGACCCAGAATCTTGGTGGACAAAAACGCTAACACCGCACCCACTTGTGCGCCGGAGAAACTCGCGGTGACGTCTGAGCCGAGACTCTTCATGAGGCTGTCACTGACTTGGCTGAGTCGGTCGAATGCCGGTTCGAGCATGACCTGTAGTGAATGGGAGTTCGCGGTGATCCATCCGGGGCGGTCCACCACCAGGATTTCTACGTCGTCGTCAACTGGCAGGGTGGCCCAGTGTTCAATTGCGGATAATTTACTCAGCGTCGCCACGTGTTCGGCTGCCGTGTAGGCTGCGGCGCGGAGGCCTTCGGTTTCAATGATGGCGTCGGTGGCGGGAACTCGCGGGCCGGGCGGCACGAGGTTGCGTCCGGTGGATGCTGCCACCTTTTGGTTAAAGATTTGCATGACTGTGTCCCTTCACGTTGAACCCTACTGGATCAACGACGTCGTTGCTCACTTGCTGCATCCGCAGTCGGTTAGTACCTCGGCAAGGCGGTCTTGTTCTTCCCTGGCTGCCGCGTAATCGCCGTCGGCTCCACTGGTGTTCATGGCAAACCAGAGGGTCCGGCCATCGGCGGTCACGGTGAGTCCGGCGTTTGAGCTTGCCACTTCCAGTGTGCCGGTTTTGGAACGTACCACGCCCGAATATGGTGCTTGGGTCATGCGGTTTCGCATGGTTCCGTCAAAGCCGGCGATCGTGAGGGTGTGGAATATTGGGCGGAATTGTTCATTGGTCAGCATCAGGTCAAACAGTTGCACGGTGGCATCAAGCGTAGCCCGGTTATTGGGTGACAGTCCGCTGTTATCAACAAAGTGTAGGTGTTCGGCGTCGAGGCCGAGCTCTTGCAGGGTGGTGATAGTGGTCGCGGTGGAACCGGTGAAATCGGGGGTTGCGCCAGCTGCCAGTGCGGCTTCGCGCCCGAATATTTCAAACAGCATGTTATTGGAGTGTTTCATGGCAAATCGCAGCTGTTCGCCCAGGGTAGCAGACTGCACGCTGGCCACCGGTGCCGTTTCGGTTGGTTGGGTTGTGCGCCCGGCATTGGAAAATTCGACGTCGTAGCCGGCTTGTGCGGCGGCTTCGGTCAGACGCTGGGCGAAGGCAGCCGTGGCATAGGCGGCGCCGTCTTCTACGGCCTCACTGGCCAGTTGTGGGTCGGTGACGAATCCGCCCCAGGTGTTGAGCGGATAGACGGGTGAAACCCAGCCGCCGGTCATGAGGCCTTCGGTCCACGTCGGGTGTGTAAATGGCTGTGCGTAACGTGAGACGTCAACCCGGACGTCGATGACACCGCTTTGGGCAACGTCTTGTTGGATGGCTTCCCAGGTTTTATTGGCCAGATCGGCAAGGCCCGCGTAGCCAACGGTTTCGCCGGTGCTTTCACCGTTGGATAGCAGTCCGTCTCCCCCACCAATCAGGGTGACGCCTTGGGCTGGATCATAGGTTGCTGAAGTGGTGAACCGGTGGCTGGTATCCAGGTGATGCAGGGTATTGATGGCGGTGAATAATTTGAGGGTTGATGCTGGCACGATGGCATCTTGACCCCCGACGTCGTATAAGGTGGCGCCGGTTGCGGCATCGACCACCAGCATTCGGTGGTTCAAGGCCAGGTTGGCGCGAGCCTCGTCCAGGGCGGTGGTGAGCTGGCCGGTATCTGGGATTGGCGCGTTGACGTTGATGAGTTTGTCGACGTCGTCGGCCACCTGATCACGGTCGGTGGTATTTTCAGGTGGCAGCGCAATCGGGTCGGTTGCATAAATTTTTGGCTCGCCAACCCAGGTTTTGGTAGGTGCCGGGCGTGTTCCCGGGGTGATGAGGTCGCGCATGTGGTGGTACCAGTCGGCAGCCTGCACCCGGATGACGTCGGCATTGGGTGGGGCATAGGCCTTGGTCATCCCGCCGCCTGCCACAACTCCCAGCACGATGCCCAGGATCCAAGGCAACCAGCGGCGTCGAGCTGAGCTAGCGATTTTGGCACGCCGTCCGGACGGTTTCGATGCCATCATGGTTTCACCTGAACAACTGGTTTCGCGTTAGCCTGTTTAATGTTTGCACCCTTTGAGCACATTTGGGTTATTCACCTGCGGACGTAATAACCTTAGATCAAGCATACGCTTGCCCCAAGTCATTCGGTTCGGCAAGTCTTACCACCAACAGATGGAGAAATAATGCAGCACGACGTCACCATTGAGATCCCTGCCGGTTCGCGCGTCAAATATGAGATTAACGAACAGACCGGCCGTTTGCAGCTGGATCGTATTCTGTTTACTTCCATGGAATACCCGACTCACTACGGGTTCTTTGAGAACACCCTGGGCGAAGATGGTGACCCGTTGGACGCGCTGGTCTATTTGCCTGGCTTTGATCTGTTGCCTGGCGTGGTCGTTGAAGCACGCCCCATCGGGATTTTTTCAATGACCGACGACGGCGGTGGCGACGATAAGGTCCTGTGCGTACCAAATGACCCACGCTATGCTCACATTCAGGAACTTGACGATATCGATGAATACCTGATCAAGGAAATCGAACACTTCTTTACCCGCTATAAGGATCTGGAACCAGGTAAATGGGTCAAGGCCGAAGGGTGGAAGGACCGTGCCGCGGCTGAAGCTGAACTGCAAGCTTCTATCGATCGTTTCAAGGGTTAAAACAGCCCAAAATCTGCTGCCATCTGTTGAAATCGGATGGTTTTTGAGCAATTTCGCCACAAGATAATTCAAAAAATTTCGTGTGCTTTGCAACACGTCAAACGCCGTGGGAATCCGTTCTCGCGGCGTTTTGTCGTTTTCCACAACAAAATTTTTTCGCCATCTCACCCACTTTCACTTGAGTTATGTCGCACAAGACCGCTATGACGTGCCAAGATGGAACCATGTTTGTTGTGACCATGACCCAGCGTTCCGCGGAACCCAGTGAACAACGCGTGTCAGATTTCCACCAAGACCTGAAACAATTGCTTAGAGACGAGCTGCCCGCTTCGCGTTCCTCGGATCCGCTGGTCTATCGCCAGGTGTTTACTGCGGCGTCTCCGGCGGTTGAAATGGCCTTATATGCGATGCGGTTGGGCACCTGGAATGTGGGTATCGGAGTAGGTTCTGCAACCGAGCGCGATGACGAACTCGTCGGCCCGGGTGTGCGAGCCGCGGACTTGGCTGTTTCACTTGCGGCAAAACAAGGTCAGCTGGTGTCATTGCGCATTGAGGCGGCCAAGCCTCCGCGCGGTGTCGAACAAACCCAGTTGGGTAACCATGTCCAAAGCGTTTTGCAGTTACTTGGTCACGTGGTGTCGCGGCGTTCGGCGGCGGAATGGGCGGTCTTGGACCGGCTCGAACCGGGTGTTCGCGGTCAACAGCGTCGTGTAGCCCAAGAATTAGGGATGACCGTGCAAGCGGTGTCACAAGCCATTAAGCGGTCTTTATATAACACCGAACATGAAGTCCGCAGCGCAGTTATTTTACTTTTAGAACAGGCCGAGGCCGCCGTCAATATCCAATCCAATAGCGGCATGTAACAACAATGACGGCGACCACACGGTTTGCTGTGTGTCGGCCCGTTTTGCGATTGAGCGCAGGGTGCGTGCGGCTTAGCACAGGGTGCGGAGCACCGTGGCCAGTCCGCCGTCATGGACGGTGCCGGTAATTTCGTCGGCTACCTGTTTGACTTCCATGGGGGCCTGTCCCATGGCAACTCCGCGGCCGGCCCACTCCAGCATTTCTACGTCGTTGAAACCGTCACCGATGGCAACAGTGTCGGCTGGGTCAACATGCAGAATCTGGCGCAGTGATTCAAGCCCGGAAGCTTTCGAAACGCCAGCACCCGCCACATCGAGCCAGGCGTTATAGCCAACGGAGTACGTAATACCTTGCAAGCCCAGCGACTCGATGGCCGAGGCGAATTCGCGGGTTGAGTCGCCTTGAGAGAAGACAACGAGACGAACGGCCGTGGTTTCTTGCAGTTCTTCGAATGTCACACCGGTTGCTTGAACACCGAAACTAAAGTCTTGGAAGCGTTCGGTTGATAAGTAATTTCCGTCGTCGTCCTCAATGGCGAATCTGGCGGTTGGGACACGGTCGCGCAGTTTTTCTAAAACGGACGACGGGTCGAAGGTACTGCGGGCCACGATCTCGTAGCCTTCTTCGAGTTCGGAGTCGAGGCGCAGTGAGACCCCACCGTTGGAACACACCGAGTACCCGCAGTGCAGGCCGATGTCCCGAATGATCGGCAAGGTGGCGTGAAATGCCCGGCCGGTGGCGATCAGTACGTGGTGGCCAGCTTCCATGACATTGATAATTTCGGCACGCACTTCTGGGTACATGTGGCCATCGAAGTCCACGATCGTGCCGTCTACGTCTAAACAGACCATCTTTTTCTTCATGCACTCTAGTCAACCATGTTGGGCAACGCTGTGATGAACCAATGGCGAATTGAGCTGAACTTGACGGTAAATATGGCAAGTTTGCGCGACCGTTGAGTCGTTTGGGTACCAAACAGCCCAATTCCCGGCAGCTGGGGAATTGGGCTGTGCGGTGAGATTGCTGACTTGCTGCCCGCCAGCAACGTTAGGCGAGGGGCTCCAGTATGGTTTTGCCGCCCATGTATGGTTGCAGGGCTGTTGGTACGTTCACGGAGCCGTCTTTATTCTGGTGGTTTTCCAGGATCGCGACCAGCCAGCGGGTGGTGGCCAGGGTGCCATTGAGGGTTGCGGCAATGCGGGTACCGGCCTTGGCGCCGTCGTCGTTAAACATGCGCTGACGAACATTATGACGCCGGGCCTGGAATGTTGTGCAGTTTGAGGTTGAGGTCAGCTCGCGGTAGGCGTCTTGGGTTGGAACCCATGCTTCGCAATCAAATTTGCGGGCAGCCGAGGGGCCGAGGTCACCGGCGGCGGTGTCGATGACCCGGTATGGGACCTCGATCTTGGCGAGCATTTCTTCTTCCCAGGCTAACAGGCGCTCGTGTTCGGCTTCGGCTTCTTCTGGGGTGGTGTAGATGAACATTTCCAGTTTATTGAACTGGTGGACACGAATGATGCCGCGGGTGTCTTTACCGGCCGAGCCGGCTTCACGACGGTAGCAGGTTGAGTAGCCGGCGAAGCGTACTGGCCCATCGGACAGGTCCAGAATTTCATCGGCATAGTAGCCGGCTAAGGCGACCTCGGAGGTCCCCACCAGGTATAGGTCATCTTTTTCGATGCGGTAGATTTCGTCATCGTGTTCGACGTTGAATCCTGTGCCGTTCATGATTTCTGGGCGCACCAGGGTCGGTGTGATGATCGGGGTGAACCCGGATTCTACGGCTTGGGCCATGCCCATCTGGGTGAGTGCCATTTCAAGTTGGGCACCTACACCTTTGAGGAAGTAGAAGCGCGAACCGGAGACTTTGGCCCCGCGTTCCATGTCAATGGCGCCCAGCATTTCGCCCAGTTCAAGGTGATCGCGGGGTTCGAAATCAAATTCGGGCAACTCCCCTACGGTTTTGAGGACCTCGAAGTTCTCCTCCCCGCCCGATGGGATGCCTTCGATAATAAGGTTGGGGAATACGTTGTTGAGGTCTTCGACCAGCTGGTTCTTGGCGTCAGCATCGGCCTCGGCAGCTTTGACGTTGGCGGCAAGCTCTTTGGCTTGGTCCAGCAGGGCTTGTTTTTCTTCGCCTTTGGCAGGGCCAATCTTTTTTGACAGCACTTTCTGCTCGGCACGCAGGTTCTCAAAATTCTGCAGTGCGGCGCGGCGGGCGGCGTCGGCGTCGATGATCTGATCCACCAGCGATTCGTCGGCTTCACGAGCTCGCTGCGAGGCGCGATACAGTTCAGGGTTTTCGGCAAGATGCTTTACGTCAATCACATGCTTTAGCCTACCCGAGCCGAGTGTAACCTACACTGGTTGACATGACTCCGTTAACGATTGTGCTGCTCGTGGTGGCCGTGTGCGCCGTCATTGGCACAATCGTGGCCCTGGTGGCCTGGCGAAGGGCCCTGGACCGGGCCAAGCGGGCTGAGACGGTGAACCGGGATCTGTCCGGGCAGCTGTCCCACGCTTATGAGTTACCCCAGGTGGCGTCGATTTTGGGCGTGCCGAATCGGGTTGCGCTGGTATATAACCCGTCAAAGGCGGCTTCAGATCAGGTGTTGCCCCTGGTGGTCCAAGCCTGCGGGCTCTTTGGGTTACCGGAGCCAAAGTTTTATGAGACTGACAGCCAGGATTCCGGGTTGTCGGCTGTGCAACAGGCCGTGGACGACGGCGCCCAGCTGGTGTTGATTGCCGGCGGTGACGGCACGGTTCGAGCCGCGGCAAAAGTGCTGGTCAGCACGGATGTGCAGATGGCGATTATTCCTACGGGGACCGGCAATTTATTGGCCCGGAACTTGGATCTGCCGTTTAGTGATGTTCAGGAATGTGTCTATACAGCGTTTAACGGCCAGGTGCGCCCGATCGATGTTGTCTCCTTGGACATCCTGTATGAGGATGGCGCCCAGGATCATTTGGTGTCCACGGTGATTGCTGGCGCCGGCTTTGACGCTGAGATTATGCATTCGACGTCGGATCGGCTCAAGGCAGCCGCCGGCTGGCTGGCCTATACCGAGGCCGGGGTTCGTAAGTTGCGCGGCAAACGGCACACGGTGACCGTGGTTCCACAAGATGATGAGGCCAAACGATACCGGGTTCGGTCGGCGATGATTGCCAATTGTGGGATTCTGACCGGTGGCATCAATATGGTGCCCGAAGCTGTTATCGACGACGGACTTTTGGATGTCGCCCTGTTAGATCCGCGCAATCTGGTGGACTGGATTCAGGTAGCTGCAGCAACGCTTGTACCCAAACAGAAAGCCGCTCGAGTCACAACGTTTCCCACCCGGAAGTGCAAGCTGGTCTTTGACGAACCATTGGTGGCTCAAATTGATGGGGATCCGATCCCCAAAACCAAACAAATCGTAGCTGAGACTATTCCGCGGTCATTGCAAGTGCGAGTGCCCGTGCCACCACCGACTGACAGTTCACGACAACAGAACTAACGCCAACAGCACAGCACCAATCAGTTCAGTACCGCTCAGTACAGTACCGCTCAGTACTAATTTCATTGGTCACCGGTAGGTGACCAGTCTAGGATGCTGCGCACCCAGGCCCGGCCGCGCTGATACGCCTCGTCGGTGGTGTATTCCGGAATCACATACGGTACGCCTTCGGCGCGTGGATAGGAACCTAAGAATCGTACGCCCGGGAACATTCGGTACAGTGCGGCCAGTGCGGCAGAAACTCGTTCATCGGCCAGGTGGCCTTCAAGGTCGATTGAGAAGAAGTATTTGCCTAAGTATTCGCCGGTGGGCCGAGATTCAATACGCGACAGGTTGACCCCGCGGGTAGAGAACTGGTTCATAATTTGGACCAGCGCGCCGGGGCGGTCTTCGGGCAGTGGAACCACCAGTGAGGTTTTGTCGGATCCGGTGGGTTGGGGTAGCCGCCCGGCCCGGGCTACGACCACAAATCGGGTTACCGCGCCTGCGGTGTCTTCAATGCCCTCGGCCAGAATCGGCAGGTCCAGTTTCTTGGCCAGGTGCGGGGCACATACTGCGGCGTCATAGGTTGTCGTGTGGTCCAGTAGCCCGTGCGCCCCGGCTGCCGTGGAGGCGGCTTGCACGTAGGCGGCATTAGGAATATTGGCTTCGGCCCAGATGCGCACTTGCGCCCAGGCGTGGGTGTGGGTGGCAACGCTGTGCAGCTCGGTGAGTTCTCGCGGCCCGTCGGGGCGACCGACCAGCATGAACGAAATGGGCACGAGCACTTCGCGGATAATGTGCAGTTCATCGCCCGAGGCGATCGCATCAAGTGTTGCGGTTACGCCGCCTTCCACCGAATTTTCAATCGGGACGACGGCGGCGTCAACCTCGCCGCTGCGGACCTGATTCAACGCGGTAATGACCGAGCCGAGTGGGACTTGTTGGGCCCCGTCGGCTTCGGGTACCCGGTTCAGGGCGGCTTCGGTGAATGTGCCCTCGGGGCCAAGATACGCAAACGACTTCATAACTGCCCATCTTAGCCACCCGAAAACACCGTGGGTGCTTTTAGCGCACGATTGGTTCTGCCCCGGTTTCGGACACCAGCGGTTTGTCGGCTTCCAGCCAGGCGCCGCACCCACCGGCAACGTTGACGGCCGAGTAACCGTGCATTTCCATGTACGGGGTGGCTCGGGCGGAGCGGCCTCCGGTGCGGCAGATGACGTAATAGTCGGTATCGGGGTCCAGTTCTTCGATGCGCAAGGGCAGTTGGTCTAAGGGAATATTGATGGCGCCAGGGATGTGGCCGGCGTCGAATTCATATGGATCACGCACATCGAGGATGTTGGCGTCGTCGGGCACTTGGTCTACGGTGAGGGTTTCAAAGTCGTTCATGGGGCCTATGGTAAACCAGAAAAATGCTTGGCTACCAGTAAAAGCCACACGATTCGACCCGTTGGCGTATACAGTTGAATCCATGACTGAACATCACGCTTTCGGTTCGCTGTCCGCACGCCAGTTGCGAGATGCGATTGCCGCCGGTACCTATACTGCCCGTCAAGTCACCGAATATTATCTTTCCGTGATTCACCAGCGCACCGATCTGGGTGCTTTTATGGCCGTGTATGACGACGCCGCGCTGGCTCGTGCAGATGAGCTAGACGAGGCCTATGCGGCCACCGGTGTGGTCGGGCCACTGCACGGGCTGCCACTAGCTTTTAAGGACACGGTCAACGTGGCCGGGATGGTCACCACATTTGGCTCCAGGTTATTCGCCGATACCGAGCCGCAGCTTGAAGACGATCCTATTTCGTTGAATATGAATACCGCCGGGGTGGTGCAGGTCGGTAAGACCACACTGCCTGAGTTCGCGCTGTCGTGTCACTCGGATAATGTGATCTCCGAGCCGGCTCGCAATCCACGAAACCCGGAACTGACCGCGGGTGGTTCTTCCGGTGGGGCTGCTGCCGCAGTTGCGGCTGGGATGTTGCCGGTTGCCCCGGGTACCGATGGTGGCGGGTCGATTCGTATTCCTGCTGCCGCCACCGGCATTGTTGGGCTTAAGCCTGGCCGTGGCACAATTCCAACCGATGAGCAGAATGACGGCGTCAAAAACCTGTCGGTTACCGGTCCGCTGGCTCGCACTGTCGAAGACGCTGCGCTGTTGATGGATGCGCTGGTGGATCCGACCCAGCCCAATGGCCGGTATCTGGCCGCCGCCCAGCAGGGTCGGGAATCAGCCGGTGACCTGTCAATCGGTTACACCACGGCTTCCCCGTTCCAGCCGGATCTTGAGATTACTTTGTCGCAGTCAGCGGTCCAAGCGTTGACCCTTGCGGTGACGCTGCTGAGTAAAGAGGGCTTATCGATTGAGGAAATGAGCTTTTCTTACCGCGGCGGTTACCATAAGAATTTCCAAACGGTCTGGACTCAAGGTCTAACGCGCATTCCCCTCCCCGAGGGCGCCGAAGACCGGATGGAGGCACTGGCTCAGGACTTTTTGAAACAGGCCCACGAGCGCACCCAAGAACAGTATGAGGCCGCAGTTGCTGAATTATCGGATTGGGCTGCTGATACTCGTCGTCAGTTTTCTGCCTATGACGTGGTACTGACCCCGGTGTTGGCATTTACCCCGCCGCCGGTCGGAACATTTTCGGCGATGCAAGGCCAAGACGATTATGAATACCAGTGCAAGTTCACCCCATATACTTCGATGATCAACGTGATGGGGCTACCGGCCATCTCGATTCCGATCAAAGACGATGACAACGGTATGTCGTGGTCTATTCAGGCGGTCGGGCGTGCGGGAACCGAGGGCCAGTTGCTGCGTCTGGGGGCTCGGCTTGAGGCTCTGGTAGCAGGCGGCAAGCCTGCAGAATAATACTGCATCTGTCAGCGCAAATTGTGAGCGGGGTTATCGCCATATGCGGTGGCTGAAACTACAGTTTGGCATATGAGTGATTCAGCGATTCATCCCCAAACCCAACAGTTCAGTGTCCTTGATGATGGCATGAACTTCCACACCCGTAAATGGGTCAAGCCGGAAGATCTTAATGCCAATGGCACCCTATTCGGCGGTGCGCTGCTGCGCTGGATTGACGAAGAAGCCGCGATCTATGCGATCCTGCAGATGGGAAACCATCGTGCGGTGACCAAGATGATGTCGGAAATTAACTTCGTAGCCTCCGCCTCGCAAGGCGACATGATCGAAATGGGTCTCAAGGCCACACATTTTGGTCGTACCTCGATGACGATGCGCGCCGTCGTCCGCAATATGATTACCCGCAAGGTGATCTTGAGCATTGATAAAATCGTGTTCGTCTCCCTGGGCGAAGATGGGAAACCACAACCGCACGGGTACACCGACATTTCTTATGATCGCGAACGGCTACCCACCCGGTAGTTTGGGTAGCCGCCCGGCGGTTATTCATCGAATGCTGAATCGACGTCTAACCAGTCGATGACCCACTGGCCGTCGTCTTCGTCGTAGACCATCTCCACCCACCAGCCGGCAGATTCTCCGCCTTCGATGCTGGCATCCTCATTGAGCACGCCATCTTCGTAGAATTGGCTGGCTGGTTCCTGCATTTTGAATAGGACGGCGGTCCAGGCTTCGTCGCTGTCCTCGTCGAAGTTTTGTTGGACCTCACCAATCTGGATGCTGGTTTCGCCATCTAAGACCGCCCAGGCGCCGTCGGCATAGATTTGTTCCCATTTATAAATCA
>NZ_DYXC01000126.1 GCF_020742345.1 Enteractinococcus helveticum
ATGTGCGCCACCATTATCGATCAGCTGACCGGAGGCACCCGAGAAGCCCACCAGTTGACCTTGATAGAAAATCGGTTTGATGATCGCCACGTCAGGGGAGTGGGTGGCACCCAGGTATGGGTCATTGTGCAGGATGATATCGCCTTCATTGATATTGTCACCCAGTTCCGAGATCACACCCTTGACGATCTTGGGCATGGAACCCATGAACATCGGGGTGGAATCCGATTCTGCGAGCACATTGCCGTCGACGTCGAACAGGCCTGCACCCAAGTCCTCTGACTCGCGAATAATCGACGAGTACGCCATGCGGAACAGTACCGAGGCCATTTCCTTGGCCGCCGAGTTCAGCGCACCACCGATCACGCGCATCAGAATTGGGGTTGCCAAATCTTCTGCGGATGCTTCATTGGCTGGGCAAGCAATCACCATATTTCCGGCCTCGTCGATAGTGACGCCGAAACCTGGTGGGACGACGGTGGTTGCATCGTACTGCTCAACAATGGCGGGGCCCTCAAAGCTCTGACCGATCGCCAACTTTTCACGATCATAGAACGGAGTGGCTATAGTAGCGGGCTTACCGGACACATCGAAGGTTACATCGCGTGTTTCCAGAAGGGCATCTTCAAGCGAAGCTTGGGTGGTTGGCTTCACGGCGGGCAGCTCTGTCATGACCGCGGTGGCTTCCACACGGATGTTGATCAGTTCAACAGCGCTGTGGGAGAAACGATGCCCGTATTCTTCCTCATGTGCAGCATGGAAGCGTGCCTCGGCTTCGGCCAACCAAGCGTCGTTTATCTCCCCATCAGGAACATCAAAACGAATCTCGTATCCCTGGCCTTCGTAGCGAGCATCAGCCAGACGCTGGAGCTTACGACGCTCTGGGGTGACGTTTTCGGTATCCAACTGCGCATTTGCTGTGGCTTCGAGTTCTTCATACGAAGCCTGCAGTGATGGGCAGTCAGCATCAGCCAATGGGAAACGGACGGTCGAGACGAACTCGTAGCGCTCATCGGTGGCCAACAGGCCCAAGGCTGCGATAATGCCTGGGTTGGCAGGAACAAGTACGTTTGGCACTTCGAGTTCGGAAGCAATTTCGCAAGCGAATAGACCACCGGCTCCACCTGCTGCAACCAGGGTGAAATCGCGAGGATCATAACCGCGCCGAACTGAGTTTTCTTCGATCGCCTGGGTCATACCGTATTTCTGCAGCTGCAGCGCACCAAGGGCGGCTTCTTCAACCGACATATCTAGCTGGTCGGCAACCTTTTGCATCGCAGCTTTGGATAGGTCCGGACGCAGATCAATCCCAGAGCCGGCCAGCATGCGCTCTGGACGCAGACGACCTAGCAGCAGCTGTGCATCGGTTGAAGTGGGTTCTTCACCACCGCGGTTGTAACAAACCGGGCCTGGGTCAGCACCGGCCGACTGTGGACCAACACGGTAGACCCCGCCCTGGTCGACGTAGGCGATTGAGCCACCACCGGCACCAATGGTGTCGATATCAACCATCGGGATCATGGCCTGGTAATCACCAATCTTGGTGTCCAGCAGGTGGCGCATGCGCAGTTCGCCCTGGTAGGCGACACCAATATCGGCTGATGTGCCGCCGATATCGAGGGTGACAATGTTTTCGAAACCCGACTGTTCGCCTGCCCACAGGCCACCGATCAGTCCGCCAACGGGGCCCGACATCATCAGCGAAACGGGACGCTTGGCGGCTTCGTTAATTGGGACCATGCCCCCGGAGGACTGCATCAGCAGGATTTCACGTTCATACCCCAGGGACTCAATTTCATTTTGTAGACGAGTCAGGTAGCGAGAGACGCGCGGGCCAACATAGGCATTCAGTGCGGTGGTCGAGAAGCGTTCATATTCGCGGTACAGCGGAACGATGTCGCTGGATAACGACAGATAGGCTTCTGGGAATTCTTCGCGTACGATTTCGCCGATGCGCTGTTCGTGGACTGGGTTCAAATAGGAGTGCAGCAGGCAGACGGCGATGGCTTCAACACCGGCGGCTTTCAATTCTAGGACGCGGTCGCGAACTTCGTCTTCATCCAGGGCGCGCAGTACGTCACCGTATGGTGCGGTGATGCGTTCGTTGACTGTCAGCCGGTGGCGGCGCTTGACCAGCGGGTGGGTCTGCCATGGGAGGTCTTGTTGCAGTGAGAAGTTGTGCGGCTTCTTGTGGCGAGCAATATGCAGGATATCGCGGAAGCCTTCGGTGGTGATCATACCGACTTCTGCACCCTTGTGGGTCAGTGCGGTGTTCGTGGCAACCGTGGTGCCGTGGACAACCTGGTCGACTTCAGCAAGCGTGATGCCGGCTTTGGCTACTAGGCGTTTCAGGCCATCAACAACGGCGATCGAGGGATCTTCTGGAGTTGAGGGAACTTTCTCGACAAACCCAGTGCGTGATTCATCATCTGAGTAGTATAAGTCGGTGAAAGTGCCACCAACGTCTACACCTATGCGCTTCATGTGTTCCTCCTATATGGACATGACATGGAAGTTGTATCGCGAACTTGAAAAATGGGGAGGCGGACGGGAGATCTAAAACCCGAAAGCCGCGGACAGTGTTGTTATGAGTGATGCTGGAACCTGCTAGGAGACTGTGACCTACATCACTTGCAGTTGCTACTCAATCAATGTAGTTGCTGTATAAGCAATTATCAAGAGAAGTTGGTGAGGAATTGTTCGGAAATTTGTTGCCACTGCAGGACTCGGAACATCTTGCCAAGTGGGCCCGAATCAATGGGTGTGATGAAGCCCTGCGGGTGCCCATTGGATGTATCGACCAGTTGTTTGCTGCGCAGGTCTGTCGGAGTCGGCTGTGCTCAGGTCAGGGTGTCGCGTGGTGAAAATTGAGCTCGAGTAGCTGATTGATGAGCCTTGGGGTTGAAGTGTGGCTCAAGAGCAGACCCGTGCCAGGCGTATGCCCGTCTATGATGCTGTGATTAGTGGCATAGTGGAGCTCGAGAATGCTGTGGGTTCCTATTAAGTGTCTCCGGGACTTCACGCTCGGCAAGGGTGTGAAGTCCCGGAAGGTGTGGCCCTAATGCTTATTTGGCTGCCAGGGCCTGGAGTGGAGCCTTGGCGGTTGGGGTGGGAGCGGTGTCTTCGAAGTTTGGCAAGTTGTTGAGATATTCCACAACAGTGCCAACGGATTCAACGTCACCGAACTTGTTGTCGATATCAAATAGGTTCCAGGCAACGGTCCCGGCAACGCGGTCGCCAATGGCTTCCCGAACAGCGATTGGGCGGAAGCCTTCAGCCATAGCGTCTTCGACGGTGTTGCGAACGCATGCGGATGCGGTCACGCCGGTGACGATCAAGGTGTCAATGCGGTTAGCGGTCAGGAACTGGTTCAGGTAGGTACCAGGAAATGCGGAAGCGCGCTTCTTCGTGATAACCAATTCGCCCGGTTCCGGGGCGATTCGGGAGTCAATGTCAGCTGCACCCGTTGAAGGGTCTAGGGTCTCTAAAGGAATCTTCTGTGACCACAAGCCCATGTCCGATGGCAGTTCTGCGTTGAGAACTTCGTAGGCGGTGGTGATGAAAATGACCGGCACACCTTTGGCGCGTGCAGCGGCGTTGAGGTCCTGGCAGGCAGGGATGATGGTATCCATGTTGCGGCAAGTGAATGCGTGACCTGGGCGGGTCCAGGCGTTGGCCATGTCAATGTGGATGACCGCTGGGCG
>NZ_DYXC01000127.1 GCF_020742345.1 Enteractinococcus helveticum
TGGGCAGACTACCTGGTGAATCTGAGCAATTCCTAGACTCAGGACACGCTGGCAGTGTGCAAGGTGGGTCACGTATGCCAAGCATTCACAGCGCCACGAGCCCGCTTCGGTCATATGTTCAGAGTTATTGAAATGCGACTTCGATTTCCTCTATGCAGTCATCAGAAATTGGCCCTGATTTTCCTGCTTATCCCAAGGTAGCTGTCCTAGACTTGTGTCATGAAATGGAGTGCCGTCGAGATTGAACGAGCCCTGCTTGCACTGAATGACGACGAACGCAAAGCAGTTCTATATAGCGTGCTGCGCAACATCGACAAGACCAATACCTTTGAACAAGGCACTGATCAGACCTGGCATAAGGATCTGTTACGTAAACTTCAAGATAATCATCAAGCAGCTTTGATCGATGCGCTCGAAGAACACGCCCAGCTTCGAGCCGATATGTCATCGCTGCGCCAATGGCGCTAAATGGTTGACCACGAACCAGTGACGAAGTAGATTGCAACTATCAGTCTCTGCCGTTGACTTCCCTTCTGATACTGGGAAAGCCGATGACAGGGACTTATTTTTGTCTTTTGGTCACCTCAAGTGCGGAAATAAATGTCCAGAATAAATCAGATTCATGCGGTCCATCCTGCTCCAGTAGTGGCTATCCTCGTCGACGGCGGCTTCTATCGGCGTCGGGCAGCAAAACTTTTTGGTCATAAAGATCCAAAAGCTCGGGCCGAAGAACTCATGGAATACTGCAGACGCCATATTAGAAACCATGGCAGCAGGCTATATAGGATCTTCTACTACGATTGTCCTCCGTCGGACAAGGTGATTTATCATCCGTTGACGAAACAACAGGTGAATTTAGCCAAGAGTGACGATTACAAGTGGATGCATAGCTTTCACCGAGAACTCACCAAAAAACGTAAATTAGCTCTGCGTATGGGAGAGAATCTCGAGACCCAAGACGGCTTTCAATTGAAAACTAAGCCCCTCAAGGAGATACTCTCGGGAAAACTAGAGCTGGCGCATCTCACCGAGAGAGATTTCTATCTAGACATAACCCAAAAAGGCGTCGACATGAGAATCGGACTAGATATTGCTTCTCTAACTGCCAACAATTATGTGAATCAGATCGTTATGATTTCCGGTGACAGTGATTTCGTACCTGCTGCGAAACACGCTCGGCGTACGGGTATCGATTTTATTCTCGACCCCATGTGGGCGAGGATCTCCGACAGCCTCCACGAACATATCGATGGTCTTTACGGGCCTGTAGCCCGACCACCAAAACACGAAGATGATCCCTTACACGTAAGCAACACGAAAGTGATTGCGCAGCCTGAAGACGATGACGCTACCCTGTAGTTCTTCAAACTTTGGGCGTTCGCAGCACTGTCCACGTCGAGCGCTACCGCAAAATCTTTGCTCCGGCTGTGCTCAGCTCGAATGTCGCGCTCACAAACAAGTCATCTTGCCGGTAGAGACCATAATGAAATCTTAACCACGGGTTGTTCGTGAGAAAATCCTGGCGTATTTTCTCACCAACAACCCTTCAAAAATTTTGTATACCTGTTCCCGGACAGGTACCGGCGTCGGCCACGGCTCATGATCGCCAGCACTTCTTCGCCCACCCCACTGACACACGAAAGCCTTCTCATGCGTATCGCAAACGTTAATCACCGCGCCACCCTCACCGATTCAGACCGCACCTGGATATTCACGTCGCCTCTGAAGGCGCATTCGGTCTGACCCCATGGACATCTACACGCGGTGGGCAGACTTCACCGCATGGGCCTCAACCATTACCATTCGCTAAATCTCCAACGGTTTCAAAGCCAAGGCCGTGGATGTCCTAGCACCAGTCCCGGAGCCACGCCAGATCTTTGCCATCGGCGTCAACTATCGTGATCACGCCGATGAGGCCTCCATTCCATATCCAGAAAACCTCATCGTATTCACCAAGTTTCAGTCGTCGTTGGCCGGAGCCGACGTCGACGTCGGCATTCCCGATGTTGAACATGGAGAACTCGATTACGAGTCCGAACTGGTCGTCACCATCGGACGAGAAGCGCACAAGGTTTCTGAAGCCCATGCCTTGGACTACGTCGCCGGATACTCCGTTGGCCAGGAGCTATCGGAACGAAGCGTGCAGTTGCGGCCCCCGGTCCCGCAATTCTCACTGGGCAAGTCGTATCCAAACTTCAGCCCGGTTGGCCCCGCCGTCGTCACCATCGATGAATTCGAGGATCCCAACGCACTGCGCATTTCCGCAGCCCTGGAAGGCCCACAAACCGAAGACCACGGTGGCTCATGAAAAGTCCAAGACGGCACCACCGCCTCCATGATCTTCACGGTCGCCAAAATCATCGCCGACCTATCCCAAATCGTCACGCTGTTCCCGGGCGACCTGATTTTCACGGGCACCCCGGCCGGGGTTGGCAAAGCTCACGGTATCGCAATGCAACCCGGTAACGTGTTGACCTCAACGATCGACGGCATCGGCTCGATCCGGAACACCTTCGTCAAATAATCCCAAAGGACACCTCGATGACGCACTCTGCACCGCCACCGATCACCTGGCACCCGAGCAATCCGGCCAATACCCAGATGTTTCGATTCGCACACTGGCTCACCAACACCCACGCAGTAGATCTGGGACAACTTCTTAACGACGACGGCAACATCGCACCCGGGCTCTACCGCCGTCTGCACGCCTGGTCGATCACCGAGCTGCCGGCATTCTGGGATGCGGTGCGTGAGTATTTCGGGGTGCTGGGCGATGGGTTCGAAACCGATGCGCTGACCGATGCGACCATGCCCGGAGCAGTCTGGTATCCGAACGCGCAAGTCAATTTTACCGAAAACGTTCTGGAACGCACGCGCGAACATGTCGACGACGACGCAACAGCCCTGGTCAACATTGATGAAAACAACGTGATTGACACCGTGACCTGGCAGCAGTTACGCACCCGGGTCCACGGCCTGGCTGAGCAACTGCGCGACCTCGGCGTGCAACCGGGCGACCGGGTAGCGGCCGTGCTGCCAAATAATGCGCAAGCCATTATCGGACTGTTAGCCAGTGCAACAATCGGCGCCGTCTGGACGATCAACTCACCAGATCTCACCGTCACCGCAACCCTGGCGCGGCTCCGCCAACTGGAACCCACCGTACTAATCACCTCGGGCGGGTACACATTTGCCGGCAAGTTCTTTGACCTCACCGAATACAATACCCAGCTGCGCGCCGGACTACCCGGCCTCAACCACCACCTGGATATCGCAGACTTCCGCCAAGCGCCAACCAATGGTCCGGTCGACTACCTGCGCGTCGCATTCGATCACCCACTGTGGGTTCTGTTTTCCTCCGGCACCACCGGGGAGCCCAAAGGCATTGTCCACGGCCACGGCGGCATGCTGCTGGAATCGCTCAAAGGCCAGGGCTTACACCAGGATATGACCCCCGCCGACCGCTACTATGTTGCCGCCAATACCTCCTGGATGGTGTGGAACACGCTGGTTCAAGCGCTCGCGGTGGGCGCATCCGTGGTTGTCTATGGCGGC
The DNA here is from genome assembly GCF_020742345.1 of Enteractinococcus helveticum. Taxonomy (GTDB): domain Bacteria; phylum Actinomycetota; class Actinomycetes; order Actinomycetales; family Micrococcaceae; genus Yaniella; species Yaniella helvetica_A. Next base: position 3,556 of record NZ_DYXC01000127.1, read on the forward strand.
TCACCCAAAATCAACGGCCCCGCCCGCCAATTCGAGGTCATCGCCGCTACCAACACCACCCGGTTCGCCGTGGGCGCCCCATATTTGAGCTTGGTCGAACGTTCCGGCATCTCGCCGGCCGAACACTGGGACCTCACCGGTCTAAAATCCATTCTCTCCACCGCCGCTCCCCTGCCCGAATCCACCTGGCGCTGGGTGCATGAACACGTCAACCCTGCCGTCCGCCTGGGCTCTGACTCCGGTGGCACCGACATCTGTTCCGGGTTCATTGGCACCAACCCGCTGGAGCCCATCCGCCTGGGCGAATTGCAGGGACCGATGCTCGGGGTGGCCGCAAAATCCTTTGACGACGACGGCCACGAAGTCTTCGATGCGGTCGGTGAACTCGTGATCACCGAACCGATGACGTCCATGCCGTTGTATCTGTGGAATGACTCCGACGGCGAGCGCTACCGCGACACGTACTTTGACCGGTTCCCGGCAACCGATACCTTCCCACACGGGGTGTGGGCGCAGGGCGATTGGGTTATCCAGACTTCGCGTGGCAGCTTTATTGTCGAAGGTCGTTCCGATGCCACCTTGAACCGGCAGGGTGTACGACTCGGCACCGCTGAGATTTACGCGGCCCTGAGCCAGGTTCCAGAAGTCGAAGAGTCCACCGTCATCGGGGTCGAAGAACCCGGCGGCGGCTACTGGATGCCATTATTCATCCAACTGGCTGAAGGAGCCGAACTCACCGACGAGCTGCAAGACCGTATCACCCAGATGATCCGCGCCCAAGCGTCAATGCGTCACGTGCCAGATGAGATCATCGCCGTCGCCGACATTCCTGTCACTCACAGTGGCAAACGGATCGAAGTGCCGCTGAAGAAACTCTTCATCCGCCGAACCGCTGATGCGGTGAACCACGATGCGATCGCTAATCCTGGTTCATTGGCGGAATTCGTCGAGCTTGCCCAGCGTCGTGCCATGGCATCATAGCGCCGCAATAATTAAAGGACTGAGGCCCCGGATTTGCTCCGGGGCCTCACGCTCTCACTCACACCTTGAAGAGGTAGTACCTACTCTAAAAAACGTTCCTGGTAATTGACTTGCGATCGACTCAAGATCTCAAGAGTGTTCGCTGTGAAGATCCTGGAAAGTTATATCATGTGGAGTGATTCCAGCGTCGGTGTCAGCCCAGAGTTTTTCATCGATCCAAGTTCAGTCATCAAGCAGATATTCAAGTGTTAATAACTCGTCGTACAGGACGAGTTCCTCGGCGTCAAGCTCATAGGCTTCGCCCCGCTTGCGAAACTTTTGCTCGTCTCCAACCTGCTCAATGATGTGTTGCCGACGGGGTTCTGCCTGCTGGCGAGTATAGATTTCAGGTGTTACAGCTGCCATCAGGTCTCCTTCCGCTGGCTAGTGGCCTCATACATTTTAGTTGAAGGCATGGACAACATACGCTCGGTCAAGCTCCAGACACTGATATCGGAGAAAACGCCGTGCGAAGACGACCCCATCTCTACGTCCGATGCACACAGGCCAGATGGCAGCGCTTAGGGGGACGGGTGTGTGGGATGGTTGAGGCCCCGGAGTTACTCCGGGGCCCCATACTTTCACTCACACCTTGAAGAGGTAATACCTACTCTAAAAAACCTTTCTGGTCATTGACTTGCGTCCACCGCAGAATCCGTGGGGAACTGTCTCAGAAAAGGCTAGACAGTCATGCGCTGGTGGATGCCCGCACCACGAGTTCCGGTGTGTAGTAATCACGAACCGGGGATGCCTCGGGGTTGGTTTTGCGGTCCAAGAGCAAGGTTAGTGCCCGTTTACCCATCGCTGCTTGAGGCTGATCCACGCTTGTCAGATTTGGATAGAGGAGCTGAGCCAGCGGCGTGTTGTCGTACCCGATAATGGCCAGTTCATTGGGAACTTCAACGCCAGTTTCGTGAGCGAGTCTGAGAACTTCAGCCGCTGTCTGATCGTTATTGGTGATGAGCCCATCCCAACGACGCTCTGCTAGTCCATCGCGTACTGGTGCAAGATCCTCCGAAGTGAAATGCAGCAATTCGGGTTCGATGCCCGCGGTGTGAGCATGACCGTGAATTCCAGCCCAACGGGCCTTTGAAGTAGCACTCATCGAACGAGTCAAATACGCTAATCGTCTTCGTCCAAGAGCTATCAGGTGTGCGGCTGCCGCAGTCGATCCGGTGAAATCGTCGCTGGCTACCACATCAACCTGCGCTGGCGGATTCTCAAGGTGGGCCACCACCACCGTTGGAAGCTCTTGACCCAAGTCGGTCAAGGTTTCCACCGGCATCCACGAGGAGGCAATAATGAGTCCATCGACCTGCATTTCTAACAGGGTGTTGGTCTGGTGGACCAGTTCATGAGCATGACGTGCGCCGTGAGTGATCAGCGTGCGAAGACCTTGTTCGCGTGCGGCCTCTTCAATCCCGTTGACGATCTGGGCGTGGTGAGCATTGCCAATATCATTGAGCACCACTCCCAGAACCCCGGAGTCATGCGCGACCAGGCTACGGGCTGCTGAGTTCAACCGGTAACCCAGTGTTTTGGCGGATCGCATGACCCGGTCTCGTTTTTCCTGGCTCACGCCCACCTCACCACGTAAAGCGCGTGAGGCCAAAGATTTTGATACCCCAGCGTGTTCGGCCACCGAAATGATGGTGGGCCGTTGCGGCCGAGATCTCTGACCTGCGGTGGTACTCATCGACGGCGGCCTTGTTCAATCTGATGCACTGCTGCTTCCATGATCGGATACTCCACTCCCGGGCCCAATGCTAGATACCCTGAGGCATAGTGATCCGCACGGTGTTCTGTCCCATTCGTATAGTGCACCGGATAATAGCTGCCCCCGGCACGACGCAAAATCAGCATGGCCGCAGCAACGTCCCAGGTACTCACCCCCGTGCCCAGTGAAGCGTCAGTCCATCCGGCGGCCACGTGCAGAATCGACAGTGCCCCGGAGCCGGTACGGCGCACCGAAGAAAACGCTTCAACCCATGACTGAAAACGTTGCGTTGCTGCCTGTCCTTCAGCGGCCAGATCAGCTGCTGTAGGGTACCCGGTGATCAATGTAGCTGACGGAAGAGGCAGTGCCCGTGGGGTCACCAATAGGTTGTCATTAAGGTATGCGGCAGAATCATCGGCGCTAAACATCATGTCCGATATCGGGTCATAAACGGCTCCCGCACGGATCTCGCCATCAATCTCTACTGCAATCGAAGTGCAAAAGAAGGCAAATCCTTGAGCAAAATTCGAGGTCCCATCGATCGGATCGATATGCCAGGTGATATCCGACTGGTCAGTATCATTATCTGATGCCCCGGCAACTGCTACACCAGCTTCCTCTCCCACCACAGTTGACCCTGGGCAGCGTCGCGCAATGACTTCACGGATGAGATCTTCTGTGACACGATCGTGTACCGTGACCTGATCGTGTGCACTGGTTTTGTGCTGAATTTCCATTGGACGGCGGAAAACGGACGCCAAATATTCCCCGGCGACGGTGGCAGCGTCACGGGCAATGTCACGCAGTTGGGTTGAGCTAAAAGTTTCGACGGTGTTGAGCATGTTAGACCTCCACAGATGTCAGCGAAGGACGATCTGACCATAGGCTTTGTAGGATAGTTAATAACTCGGCTGGGTCCGCGACCGCTAGATCTTCGGTCACCGGAACGCTAAAGGGTCGTTCGGATTTGGCTGGATCATCCATCAAAACATTGACACCAACTCCTGCCCGAGTACCACACAACACGTCCCGGTCAAGATGATCACCCACATACCAGCACTCAGACACCGGCACGCCTGCGGCCTGAGCGCCTTGAATCAACAGTTGCGGGTTGGGTTTGCGGATTCCCAGCTCATCAGAATACAGTTCTGCGGTAAGAAATTCCGTCAGCTTGGCTGCGGCAAGAAAATCTCGATGCACGGCACCAGATAACGCATTGGATACCACCACGACTGGTAGCTGACGTTGTGCCGCCCAGCGCAATAGTTCAACACTGCCGTCACGTAGTGTTCGATGTTCTGCCGCGTCGTTAACTGCATAACAGATTGCCGCACTATGAGGTTGTAGTGCACGGCGGGCTGCATCCGGCCAGTCAGCTGCGATGAAATCTAACACGTAGCTTTCGTGACTGAGCTCTGCTGGGGCAAAGGGTCGTGACATCGCATTACGCCAGGATTTGGCAGCAAGTGCGCCTGCAGCAACATCCGCAGTGATGCGCTCCACGGTCGGGGTCTGGGGATGACCATCCAAGAGTGTCACGATGGTTTCAGCCACGATCCGTTGCCAGTTATCTGGACGACGAGAGGTGACCAGCACCCCGCCGAAATCCAGCAGCAATGCCTTTGGTATCGGCAGGTCATGAGTCGAGGTGGTCATCTTGGGTAGTGTTCCTTCCAAATACGTTGATTCGTGGTTGGTCATTGCTGACTGTGTTCTGGCAGCAGAATTTTCATCGGAGCGAAATCAGGCGTGGTGGCAACGCGCATCCCGTCAGCATCAAATGCGTGGACATCTCCGGGGTGTACCCAAGCGGTGAGTCGCTCCCCAACACGAAGATCCGGTTGCGCCGTAGTGTTGCCGAAGATTTGATCGGTGCCGTCACTGACTTCGATAATCCAGGTTCCACCGGTTGGAACCACAGCCGTTACGGTTACCGGTAATTTCACTGCACAGGCCGGTATCCGGGTGGAATCTCGGGTAAAGGACAATGATTCTGGTCGGATGCCCACGCTGGCTGCTTCATCTCCCCGACCCGTCAACCACCGGGCTAAAGCTCGGCTCGTGGTTGACGGGGCTCCGTCGGCCAATTCGATCATGTTGATCGGTGGCGACCCCATAAACTCGGCAACGAATCGACTCACCGGACGTTGATAGATTTCTAACGGCGTCCCGGTTTGTTCAATGCGGCCCTCATTCATCACGACGATGCGTGTGGCCATGGTCATGGCTTCCCATTGGTCGTGGGTTACAAACACCATGGTGACCCCTAGCTCACGGTGGATTCGTTGGAACTCAGCGCGCATCTCAAGTCGAAGTCGCGCATCCAAGTTGGATAATGGTTCATCCAGTAACATGACCGATGGTTGTGCTGCCAGTGTGCGAGCAATGGCGACGCGTTGTTGTTGGCCGCCCGATAATTCAGCCGGGTATCGGTCGGCATAATCACCGATGCCTAGGGTCGACAGTGCGTCATCAACACGACGGTTGCGTTCTTTTTTGGTTACGTGTTGCATTTCTGGCCCGAAGGCGACGTTAGCGCGTACCGTCAGATGTGGCCACAGTGCATAGTTTTGAAATACCAGGCCCAAGTCGCGCTGCTCGGCGGGTACTCGGGTACCTGAAGCTACATCGTCGACAGTGGTCTCTCGGATGCCAATTCGTCCGGCAGTGAGCGTTTCCAGCCCGGCGATCATCCGCAGTGTTGTGGACTTCCCACATCCGGATGGTCCCAGCAGGCAGAGGAGCTCGCCTTCTTCGATATTCAACTGGAGTTCATCAACGCTGGGTGTTTTGGCCCCTGGGAAGACTTTGGAGACGTTCGTAAGTTCAATGAGTGTCACTGGGCCGCTACTCTCCACTGGTCCTGCCAGGTCTGGCGTGAGTTCCAATCTTCATCCAGTCCAGCGTTGTCAAAGTAGTACAGGTCGTCGATGTGTTCAGCCAGTTTCGATGGATCGTCTGGCTGTTGGATCGCAGTATTAGCGGAGATCTTGCCTTCGCTGTTCTGCGGTTCGATGCCTTCTTCGGTCATCACGTAGTGCACATACAGCATGGCTGCGTGTGGGCTTTCGGTACCGGTTGCAATCGTCACACCCTTGGGCTGGGCGATGCCTTCCCATGGTTCAAGGCCGTCACAAATAGCGTGAGCGTATCCTTTTTCTTCGATATTGCGGAACTTCGAGGACGATACCAGCCCCACTGGTGGTTCGGATTGTCCTGGTGCGCCGACTGCTTCTGAAACGTCTTCGTTCGAGGAAGTCAGGATTGGGTTATTAGCGGCAAGGCGGGCAACCCACTCAGCAGCGGCCGAGTCCTCTTCGGTTTCAAGTGCTTCCCCGAAGTGATCTTCATAAGCAGCCAACAGTGCTTCTTCATCGAACTGGCCCATTTGGGAGAAGAAGTCCAGGAGTTTATTGGCACCGACTGGATCTTCAAGGGCGACCTTGCCCTTCCAGTCATCTTCGGTCAGCTCCCACATGTTGGTAATCGGGCAGGTGTCATAGACTTCGTCGTTATAAGTCCACAGATTGGAGTCTGAAACCATGACCAAGGGGTCTTGCATTGATTCGTCAATGTATTCGCGAGCGTCTTCCGGGATCCAACTGGTCACAAAGTCATTTGGCAGCAGCTGGTTTTTCAGTGCGGGGAGGTCTTGCATTGTCACCACATCACCGACGACGTTGCCAGACTGGGCTTCGCGAGTCACCATCTCCAGGGCTTCTGAGGCATCAACTTTGGTGCCGGTAGCTTCAATACCGTATTTTTCGGAGAAATTTTTTGCAATGTCTTCTACTGCCGACGCATTGTCATAAATGGTGATCGGACCTTCTTCTTGAGCTTTTGCAATGAGCTCATCCAGATCAAAATTCTCGCCTTCGAAAGCCGCAAAAACTTCTTTGGTTTGGGAAGCATTCTTGGCGTCATCAGATCCGGCGCTATCAGCGGGTGCTTGGCCAGCGCAGGCAGAGAACGCGGTCAACGACAGCAGAATTGCCGAGGTTGTGAGTAATCTTCTGGATTTACGACGGTTTTGGTGAGTCCTCATATTAGGTGCTCCAATTTCATAGGTGGTGTCAGGTGAGGTGGTTGATGGTTAGGTTTCTAAGACTCGGTGGGCAAACGGGAGGTCATGATCCACCTGCCCCCTGAGCAAGATCTGCTTTGAATAGCCGCCGGGCTAACCAGGTTCCAACCAGGGCCACCACACAGATCAGCAGTGTGATGGCATTAGCGGCATGCGTGTAACCCGAGTCGACAAGATTCATCGACAAGGTGGTCAATAAGTGGGTGCCCGGAGTGGCCAAGACGATCACGAGGCTAAGACTTTGGACACCTGAAATGAACGGCAACAAAATGGCGCTGGCCAACGCCGAACGGTGGATGGGGAAGACAATACGACGCATCCGTGTCCACCATCGTGCACCAAGCACTTGTGATGCTTCTTCAGGATCTTTGCCTAATTGCATCATCGCCGAGATGCCTGCCCGGGAGGCGAAGGGCATTTCGTCCGCGATGAGAATCAGTACCAAAATGACAGCGGTTCCGTAGAGGGCAGGGATTGGGCCGCGTTGGACTGCAAACAACGATAGGTAGGCGACTGCGAATGCTATGCCTGGCACCAAGTACGGGGTGAAAGCGGTAACCCGCAAGACGGTCCCAATCCACCGTGCCGGACTGCGAACAACAACGTATCCGATGAGCATGCCCAGCACTCCAGAACACACGGCAGCAAGCCCGACCATCCAAATGGTGTTCCAGACGGCTGACCACGTTTCAGGATTCACTAACACTCCCTCACGGAAGTTAGCAAAGGGTAGATCAGATCCCAGCCAATAGTTCAACGTGAAGTTGCTGAATTGAAATTGGCCCGGCACTTGCATGATCGTCGACAACAGCAGCACGCCCAGCGGGATCACCACCGAGATTGTAAACAGGCCGGCGACGGCGATAAATGCAGGGATTCGTAAGGATCCCAGTGGTTGCGGTCGGGAGGAGTGTCCTTTACCTGAAATCGTGGTGTAGCGACGCATTTCTTTGAGAAACTTCACGTCGATCCACAGCGAGATGGCACCCAATGCCACCATCACCACCGAGATCACTGCCGCGGTGCCCGCCTGCTGGGTTTGGATGCTCTGGTACAGCGTGGTGGATAACACTTGAAAATCTGCCGGTGTACCCAAAACGTAAGCCACACCAAATTCACCGATCGCTTTGGCGAAAATGAGGGTAGCGGCTGACAAAATGGCTGGACGCAATAACGGAAGAGTAATTTTCAGCATCCGTTGGGTGCGATTTGCACCCAATAGCTGTGCGGCGTCATCGTATTCATCGGGCAGATTCTTCATTGCACCGGTCACGAGCAGAATCACATACGGAATGAAGTGCAACGTGAATATCACGGTGATGGGAAGCATCCCATAGGCCAGCCAGTTCGGCGGGGTCACCCCCAGGGACTCCAACCAGCCGATGCCTCCGCCAACTTCTCGGTTTTTGAATAATGTGGTCCAGGCCAGTGCAAAGGTCCAAGCCGGCAACATGTATGGGATGAGCAAGGCTGTTGAGAACCAGCGTCGCCCCAACAAGTCGGTTCGTGAGATCAGCCATGCCGCGGGTAACCCGATGATTAACGCACCCATAATTGACATGCCCGCCACCATCAGGGTGTTGAGTAACGGTCGGTAGAAGATAATCGGTGATACAGCGTCTGCGAAGACCCGTTCGAAATAGTGGGTCGTCCACGAGCCCGCCTGTTGGCCAGTAGCCATTTCGTCACCGAATGCTACCTGGATAGAGGACAGTAACAAGGAGGCTACCGGCGCGATAATCAAGTAGGCAAACAGTGCCAGAAGAACGAGACCGAGCACCGTGGCAGGGTGTTTTAATGCAACACGCCACGAGTAACCGGAAAATCGCCGGCGTGGCGGAGTCTCCGGACTCTTGAGTGTGGAACGTTCCATTAACATGGCAACCTCTTTCTGTGTGAACGAGATTCAGCCTAAAGTTGCTGAGTTGCCACTGAGCCAAGCGCGGATTGCCAAACGGTAAACCTATGTGGAACGTTCCCACACTGGTGTGATACATGTCTCCAGAAGGCCTTGACGTTGGACCACACGGAGCATTGAGCGCCTCGAGACCAGCACATCCAACGCCAAACTGGGACAATAGAAGTACTACATGGATGAGGCCCCAGGACTGGAACCCGGGGCCTCAACACTCTCATCACTCACACCTCGAAGAGGGTGATACCCACTCTAGGAAATGTTCCTGACGCTGAGCTTGCGTTCCGCTCAAAGTCAAGCATGAAGGATCTGGGAAAATGCTGTGCACGCAAATATTTGCGAGCCATGACATCACTCATCTCCGCGCTATACAAGTGGGGATGCGGACTGTTTTCATACCAGTTCAGGTTCCACGCCGCGATTCTTGGCTTCGAAGGAGGTGGGCACATGATGTAGTTTTTTACCTATTTAGGCAAAAAACTACATCAGTGAGTATTTATTTATACTCCGCCAACTGATACCAGCATTAACAGCAAAGGAAGGAAACCACTATGCGGTTGCAGAACCCTTTTGCTTCACTGAGCACTGCAGGCCTTGATTCGCAGGTTCTTACAGTATTAGCTCGTTCAAACCAATATCTCACGATTCAGCAAATTCATCAGCTCCTCCCCGAAACCGGGTCACTTGCCGGTGTGCGCCACCCCTATTGCACGATTAGTCGCCCAGGGGACGGTCCTTGAGCGAGTCACTGGCCGCACTTCAGGCTACGCGCTCAACAAGGACCATCTACTTATAGAGCCCATTCTGCAGATCGCAAACGCTAAAAAAACACTGATAGAGCGAATCTCTGAGACTATTACAAGCTGGTCTCATCAACCATTAACCGTCCAGCTTTTCGGGTCCGCTGCTCGCAATGACATGGAGACAGACAGCGATATTGATATCTTGTTCGTGTTTGACGAAAGCACGGATGACCAAGAAACAGACACGAACATTAACCAACTAACCCAGCAGGTAAGTCGCTGGACCGGCAATGATGTTCGTCCTCTTGTCTATTCTGAGTCCGAAGTTGAACCAGCTCCCATATTTGATTCGGTTCTACGAGAAGGCATTCCTATCTCAGGCAATCCAAACTGATTGCGTCAACACATACGCCGAAGTAGGCAATCAGCATGATGTCGAAGAAAAGTAGGCTCAAAATCGTTCCTGCAGGTAGCCACTGATGCTCGAGAACTCGCAGAGGATAACGAGGTGGCAGATGCCACGGTAACGCCCTATGTACACGCTGGAATTGCAGCCGCCGACGCCATTTGTGCGGCTGCACTGGGAGAACATTCTCAGGGTTCTGATCATTCTCAAGCGGTGATGTTGTTGAGTACGGTCGATAAAACAGCTGCTAGGCACCTAAATACGCTACTCCAGATGAAAACGCGGGCGGGCTACGGTCACAACCCAATTAGCGAGACTAACCTTCGCAGAGCATCACGAGCTGCCGAGGCTCTAGTTTCTACAGCTGTCCTCTAATGCCGGTTCTAGAAAATGTATCCATTGATGTTTATTGGGGTTCCATGGAGTTCTAAAAACCATCAAATGGCGAAAGGCCCCGGGACTGGAACCCGGAGCCTCGCGTCTTCATCACTCACACCTTGAAGAGGTAGTTACTACTCTAAGAAACGTTCCTGAGCACGAGCTTGAATTCGCCTGAATTTTGAGAAGGAATGCGCGGACGACGTGATGCAGCAAATATGGCACTTGCGTTAGCTTTCATAGCGGATCTCAACGCGTCGATTCGCAGCATAGGTTCCCGGATCATCTGGATCTTCGGTCACAGCGGGCTCGGTATCGCCCCTACCTTCCGAGGTTATATCGAGATCCGCGCGCTGCGATTCAAGCGCTTCGGCAACAGCCTGCGCACGGTTTTCGGACAGTTGCTGATTGTCAAAATCATACATATCTAAGACCGTTTGGGAGTCGGTATGCCCGACAATTGACACGGCAGCCCCTTGTGGCACGTCTTCCACCAAGGTTTCGATCACCTGCGATGCGTTCTCCGGTAATTCCCAACTATTAGCTTGGAATAAGACATCCGCTTCAAGCACGATCACGTCGTCTTCTTC
>NZ_DYXC01000128.1 GCF_020742345.1 Enteractinococcus helveticum
AGAGTTTAGAAGGCGTTCAAAATATGAGTATGCAAACCCAATACCGTCGTGCCATAGACAGGTTCGTCCCAGCTCAAGACCGCACTGTGAGTCGAGCACCGTAGGGCGCAACGGATGATAATAGCTATTACTTTTCTGTAACACGCTGGCATGAATCTAGCTGAGACCTTCGTAAGGTATTAGACCAAACCGCGGCTTCGCGGCAGGACCGTGGTTGGCAGTTAAATCTGCAGAGCAATGAGATCAGTCCGGATTCGCGCGTATTAGCGTTCACCCCCGATGATAATGAAACCGGACGGGCCTTCCGGAAACCCTGCGAGTACCGGCCAACACCAGAGCACTTACCACGAGCAAAGCCCGGGGTCAGAACCTCCCCGGGCTTTGGTACCGCAACCACAGAACCTCAGCGGTACAGCAGGATGAGATTTCCCGCCTCATATAACCACACAGGAACAACACATCTGCGTCTTCGGTAGCGCCGCAAGTCGTCTCGACATTCGGGCATCTACCAGATGGTTTCCATCGTGAATCCATTATGCATGTGACACCAATCACAGTCAAGCTTTGTTTTCACTTTTGTGTTTTTCTGTGCTGTTTTGCGGATTCTGTGTTACCGAAGCGGAGCAATCGACTACTGTCGGTAGGCTGTCCTGGCAAATTCCGTCAGCGGCGCGGGTTGAACAGTCGCTCTGATTTCCACCTGTACGTGATTTTCAACCTGCAGTTTTTTCGACGGTGTTTCTTCGCCCCATTTCACAACGACTTCAGTACCCGGTGTGGCGACGGCTTCGTCGACCACGGCCAGCGATAGCATGGCTTTTTCATTGGCGGAGTAGCCGGTCCAGGTGGACAGGCCAACCAGCTTGCCCTGGACCTCGACCCTGTCAAAGTGGAAGGTGTCATAGAGTGCCATCGGAAGATTAATAAATTTCGCCCCGGTGCCCGGCTGGAACATCGACGCATATGCTTTGGCAACGTCGTCACCATTCCATACCAGCGTCACTTTTTGTCGACCACCTTCAGACGGCATATTCTCTAGGGCTTGTCGGCCAATGAAGTCATGGTCAAAGGAAATGATCCGCCCATAGTCGAGTTCATGCGGGGTGAAGTAGTAGTCCGCAATATTTTTAGAGTAGAAGCTTCCGCCCAGCGGGGAGATGGTTTCATAGGCGTTGTCAGTCAGCCAGCGTCGATAATCCGCCAGTCGTTCGTCGGTGTAGATTGCCGGCAGCGGTCGGGGCAACCACCCGGATTCTAATGCGTTGGTGTGATAGGCCCGGGCACCGACCTGTACCAGATCGTGGGACTTTCCGGCTTCGAGAATGGCGCCGTGGACGGCGTCGCGGTCTTCCCATGGGCCCCAGATTTCCACGCCGGGTTCACCGGCCATCCCGTGGCGTAACACGCGCACCGGTTTGCCGGCGATTGTCACGGTGGTCATGTGGAAGAACTTCAGTTTCGGAGGTTCGTCTCCGATCGCGTCGCGCAGTACCTCCATGGCTCCTGGGCCCTGGAGCTGGTAGCGGTACAGTTCTGGTGGTCCTTGCCGATGAAGTGAGGTTTCATCGCGGCGGACTTCGACGTCGTAGTCGCCGGTTTCGGCATGATATTGCATCCAGTTGATCGACGGCGGAATACCAACGGCGCGGTATTCCTCGTCGTCGAGGTGAAACAGGATATTGTCGCCGATGATGTAGCCCTGATAGTTGACTGCAACGAACTGTTTTGCTTTATCAACCGGGAAGTTTTCCATCGAGTTGATAGCCAGGTATTTGATGAGTCGCAGGGCGTCTGGGCCTTTGAGGTTCAGGTCCACCATGTGGTGGGACTGGTCGTAAATCACAGCGGTGCGTCGCCAAGCGAGCTGTTCATCGCGCCAGTTAGAAAACTCTGGCGCCAGTCGCGGGACGACCGACGGTGGGGTTTGGGAATCCCACAGCAAGTTGACTGGGTTGCCGGCTTGTTGGATTGCATCTTCGAGTGACATGTTGACTCCCGTCAGTGTTGTGGCGTTCTAAGGGTTGGTCGAGCACCTCGTGACGATTGAACACGATCAGCTGACTTCAGCAGCTTCTTGCAGTTTGGTTTCCAGCAGTTCGTCGATGACCGTGGCGGCCCAGGCGGTTGCTTGATCGGTGGCCAGGGTACGGCCGCCTGCGTCGTGGCGGCCGATAGCACCGACGCGTCGGGCACCCAGGGATTGGAAGGCCTCATCCAGTAGGTCGGCGCCTTTGGAGTAGAACTCATAAGACCGATCTCCCAGCCCGAACAGGGCGTAGTGCAATGCATTCAGCCGGGTACCTTCAGCTAACAAGTTGGTGTAGAGCTCACGGATGCCGGTGGGCAATTCGCCTTCGTCATAGCTGGAGGTGATCACAAGCATCGGCGTCGTTGTTTGGAAATCTGCCGGTTGTAGCGTGGCCATGTCAATAGCCGTCGCGTTGGCGCGGTCGGTCAGCGCCCGGACGAGTTCTTCAGCCACCAGTTCGGCATTGCCCGATTCGGTGGCATAAGCAATGGTCAGCGGTGGCAGGTGCTCGTTGTTGAGTTCCACTTCGTGTTGCGGTTGCTGCGAGCGCGGTAGGTCCGTCGCTGAGGCCGCAATGAAACGACGACGGCGCACATCGGTCAGTTTGGTACGTGGCCGCGGTGA
>NZ_DYXC01000129.1 GCF_020742345.1 Enteractinococcus helveticum
TCATCAGCGACTGGGATATTCTTCTTGTACCAGCGTGTCCAGTTTCCGGCTTTGTCACCAGCCAGTAGAAGAATCGCCTGCCGGTCAGGGTCGAACGCAAACAGGATTCGAAGTTCAGTCCGCCCCGCAGAGCCAGGTCGAAGTTCTTTCATGTTCTTGTGTCGAGAGGCGGTGACAGTGTCTACAAGCGGGCGACCTAGCTGGGGGGCCGATTTCTTCAAGGACCTCGATAGCCGCTGTGACTTGCTTCCAAGAATTATCGTCCAAGGAATCGAGCCAGGGCTCAACCAATTTGACGTCAACACTCCACATGTAGTCATTTTAGACCCTTTGGGGTCTGCTTGCAATTGCGGCAACAACCTCAGCCAGTTTGGTTTCGGCCTGGATAACTTTGGTACGAGCGGCACGGATTTTCTGCAAGTGCATAGCATCCCTGGCTTGAGTGCTCTAGTTGATCACCTCAGATCCTCTGAGAACCTCAGCCTGAAGAACACCGCCGTGAGTGATTCGTGCTGGAGTCGGAGTCGGCATAGCTACAAGTTCCATTAAATTATCTGAACGGTCAGGGCAAAGGCTGGTCAACGATCCCCACGCTGGTGTTCATACCCAACGTGTCATAAAGCTTGCGCACGGATCTTTAATTCTACCCGTGCAATTTCCGGTAGGCCTTAACCACGCCCGGATGCAGCGGGATATCCGCGGTGTTGATGAGCATCTCCGGTGACAGAAATTGAACCCCGGCGCTGGAATGCGGAACCAGTTCATCCGCGTGTTCTACCAGCAGATTCACCGTGTGTTCCACTATCGACTCCGCCAGGTCCGTGCGGCACAGCAGTAAATTCGGAACTCCAATGGTCCGGGTGGCATCGATGCCCGCATAACTATTAGCCGGAACCAACACGCTGTCGTACACGATGCCATATTCTTGACGCAGCTCCGGCAGGAAGCCCGACAAATCCAACATGTTCAGCTGTGTGATTTCATTGGCTTGGGCAATAGCAGCGGTGGGTACCCCACCGGACCAGAACAGGACATCGACAGACCCTTCCGTCAACGCAATAATGCCGTCGTTGAGTCCCAATGGTTTCATTGTCACCGACGAGACTGATGGCAGACCATTCTCGGTTGCGACGTCCAGTCCTGCCAGCCGCAATAGTCGTGAGCTCATCAGGGCGGTCCCAGAACCCACATTGCCCACTGAGCTCGCGGTACAGGCATTGGCTGCACCCGGTGTGGCCTCAACCGTGACACCAAAGTCCCCGGTGCCATCCGGGCAGCGACCATAGGAGGTGGGTTGATGGCCTTCCCAGGCGAAATGATCCACCAGGACACCGTCGGGGGTATGAATATTGGCCTCATCATTTTTCCCCAGTCCGAATTTGTCGGGCAGGGTGTCGTCATCGGTGGTAATAGCTAGGTATTGTCCGGCGTCAATCACGGTGCCGTCGGCGATGGTCATGGTGTTTTTGTCATCGGATAGGGCCCAACCGGATAGATCGATGGGGTCCGAGCCGGTGTTGAACAGCTCGATAGCATCGTCAATCTGGTCATTATTTTGGATGACCTCATTGATGACCAGTGGGGTGTTCGGTGTGATGGTAGTTGCCGCTGCTGGTGCGGCCAAGGCGCTAGCGGCGAGCCCGAGTGCAAGCCCGCTCAACAGTGTGGTGCGCCAAAGATTGCTGGTGCGCATGATCTCTCTTCAAGTCTTCTACGAACGTGTGCTGCACAACCTGAGGTGTGCAGCACGTGATGTGAACTGTGCCAGCGTTCCAGCTCAAGATAAGCGCAAGGAATCATGTTCGTAAAGTACTGGAGACCCGTTGGTGAATACCGCCGGTGTACGGATTACAGGCCAGTCTGGCCCACCCCGTACTGTGCCTGTTCGGAGGTGAATCCCTCGTAGATCAGCTGGTCAATCAAGCCAGATCGTGAAAACGATGTGTACTCGAGATAGTTTTCGGCCATGAGTGCGGCCTGATCGTTCCAATCAACGCTGATATTGTCGACGGCGGCAGTTGCATGCTCGTTGGAAAATCCTTCATATTCCAACTGGTCGATCAAGCCGGTGCGAGAAAAAGCGGTGTATTCCAGATAACTTTCAGCCATACTGACTGCCTGGCTGGCCCAATCGACCGTAAGGTTATCGACAGCCCAAGTAGCATCAGCGTTCGAATAGCCTTCATATTCCAATTGATCAATAAGCCCCGATCGTGAAAATGCAGTGAAGCTCAGATAATTCTCTGCGGTGTCCAGCGCATTTTGCTGGCTGACCGTCCCTGAATCTTCGGTTGGTGTTTCGCTTGCGGACGGAGTCTGGCTGGCTGACGCCGAACTCTCAGAAAGTTCTGGGGTCGGAGTGGAACTCTCGGTCTCTTCGGGTGTTGAGCTAGGCGTTGTAGTAATGGTTGGGGTGGGTTTGGTTGGAGTGCTCGAGATACGTGGCGTTGGGTTGGCATCAGCCCGTGGCTCCTCGTCCACGGCTCCAATTCCCACCACGACAAGGCCGATCACCCCACCTACGATTCCGGCGGCAATGCCCGTCCAGCTGAGCACTTTGGGTTGATTCTTACGCAGCGCCAGCACGCCAAGAATGATGGCCGCAGCACCGATAAATACGCTGAGCACCGGAACGAAGCTCAGGATCAATGCAATGAGGCCGACAGCTAAGGCTGAGATAGCCAAACCTTTGGGGGCCGCGGTCTGCTGCCGCGCAGGTGGGGGCGGAGGTGGCGGATAGCTACCGTGAGTCACGATACTGCTCCAGATCTTAAAAGGTGTGAGTGATGTGTCAGCCTAACAGCGCACCGTGCCGCGAGCCATGGCCGACTGACTAGAGCATGTCAGGTCGAGAGGGTTGGTCCTCCCCGGAAAAAGCCGCGGCGACTTCGTGCTGCACCGTCAGTAAGGCATCAGCCGTTTGTTGACGCGTCGTCGTCGAATACCGCGCCAACGGTAGGGCCAC
>NZ_DYXC01000130.1 GCF_020742345.1 Enteractinococcus helveticum
GGGAGATTTCGGATTTTTGGCTGCGAATGCCTACGCGATCCGGCCCGAATGAGTCGTGGGTACGTCGGGCACTGTCACGGTTTTCGTGCCTGTTGCACCGGACAGGTAGATGGCGGGCATCGTGCGATGGCGATGGCGATCACGGTGGCTCCCGTGCTATGGGTTCCTTTCGTAACTTGCTGCGGTCATGGCAGCTGCGCAGTGTTTGACTAGTGCCGAAGTAGTCAGGTTTGGGTTTGCGGTAGGTGGCCCAGGCATTTTCACTGATGCCGCCTGCTCACATCCCTAATGCTCTGACTCGTCTCATAAAAGACATCGGATCCGTACGTTACATGTTCGATCGACTACCGTACCGGGCGTAACTAAGAAACTACGGCGCCACTGAACTACCGACCGACGACACGAACGAACCCTGGTTGAAAACCTGTTTACAGTATCGTCTGCTGATTTTGCATCAACATGTACGAGAAGATGAGCCCAGGACGTCCTGGCTGTGATCACCGCCGGCAACCCTACGGCAGTGGATCTGTCAGGGGCTCCCGCTCGAACAAATAGCATATTCTCAGTGCTGGTCTCGGAACCAGACTCGGCCAGATCATCCTATGGCGCCCGCCGTTTGGCGAGCGCTCAGGAGGGACTCTGGCATCAAATCTTGAACCTAGTAGGCTGGTAAACGAATACGCAGAACAAATCCGGCTACATGCGATACAGGAGTATTGAAGTCATGACTTTTTCTGTCTATCTTTCTGGCGAGATTCACACCGATTGGCGTGACGAAATTCAGCGCGGTGCAGAAGCCGCCGGGCTGGACGTGGTGTTCACCGCACCGGTAACCGATCACCCTGCTAGCGACGCTGCCGGCGATCATCTGGGCGAAACCGATAGTCAGTTCTGGCGCGACCATCAATCCTCTAAGGTCAATGCTATTCGCACGCGCACACTCATCGAACAAGCCGACATGGTCGTCGTGCGGTTCGGGGACCAATACAAACAGTGGAACGCTGCCTTCGACGCAGGCTACTGCGCAGCCCTGGGCAAACCATACGTGACCCTGCACGACGCCGACATTGTGCACCCGCTCAAAGAGGTCGATGCGGCAGCACAAGCCTGGTGTACCACGACCGATCAGGTAGTTGAGATCCTGCGCTATGTACTGAAAGCTTGATCACGACTGTCGGTAATCGAAACGTATGCCGTCACCCCACCCGTATTTTGCTAACTCGCTGCCGGGCCAATCCGACTGGCCGATCGCATTGGCCCATCGTGGAGCCGACATTCAACGCGAGAACACCCTGACCGCGGTACGTCGCGCTGTTGACGCCGGCTTCGGATATATCGAAATCGATGTGCGCACCACCGCAGACAACAAGGTCGTGGTGTTCCACGATGAGACCCTCGACCGTATCACCACGGGGACCGGAAAACTCGGCGGCACCACGTGGGATGAGCTGGCATCCGTGCAGATCATCGGTGCGGCACCCAGGGACGAGCAGATTTCGGAGCCGCTTGTGCTCTTTGAAGAGTTGCTCTCGATGTTCCCGACGACGCGGTTCAACGTTGACCTGAAAGACCGCGCTTCAGCTGCACCGATGGTAGAGATTCTGCGCCGCCAAAACGCCTGGGACCGGGTACTCATCGCTTCATTTCGAGATACCCATCGACGACTCTTCTTCAATAGTCTGCGTCCAACGGACCCGCCCGTGGCATCATCGGGCGGTATGGAAACGGTCGCCCAGTTGCTATTAGCCCACCGCACAGGTGCGTTCAAGACCGTGGCTCGTAGACTGCGTCGGAAGCTCCCGCTCGATGCGGTCCAGGTTCCGATACGCAAAGGGCCAATCCGGGTGGTGACACAGCAGTTTGTCGATGCCTGCCACACCGCGGGTATCGCTGTGCATGCGTGGGTGATCAATGACCCACAACAGATGCAAAGCCTTCTGGCAATGGGCGTCGACGGAATTGTGACTGATAACGGGCCAGCAATTGCCCGGGTGTTTGGCCCAAGGGGAGCATGGCCGCAGTGGGAACAGCATCATGAATCGTGAACAGTGAGGCGATGACGGCAGACCAAACGATTGGACGCGAGAACCGCCAACCCCTCGTCACCGAAAGCCACGACGCTTCGGTGCTTCGAAGGCAGCGTTCCAAGTCAGCTGCATCCGGAAACGTGTTTGCAACTGCAACGAGTTTCTACGACCCCATCGTATGATAGTCCTCTCATGCGTTTCTATCGTGAAGTGGTGTCAACGATAGACATGAATTCCATCGCAGGGCTGGTATCAGACTGCGATTGTGGATAACAGACCCATCTACACAACCGGACCGCTAACAATCGACCAAACCTAGATGCCAGTTGTAACGTGCTGTAGGTAGAGACAAGTGCGTTGGCCGCAGGAAGAAGGGGCATTAGGCATGGCATCGCCGGAGAACATTCTTTTGCATCTGTCAGAAGATGATGAACAACAGGTGCGGGATGTCTTCACACGTCTGGAAGAGCGAGGATTTCCGGCACAGCAGCAGACTCCTCACATCACCATTACGTTCTCTCCGAATATGCACGATGACGTTGTACAACGCGCGGCCGAGTTACTTCCGCCTGTTATCCCAGCCGCGTTTCAACGCGTGGGCAGCGTAGTATTTGGAACGAAACGTAAACAAACTGTCGCGTGGCTTCTAGAAACCACTGACGAGCTGGAGATAGCTGCTCGTCAGATCAGTGCGCTGAATCCTGATGGGCGTGGACCACGCTGGATTCCACATCTGACGGTCGGCCTCAGGCTGCCCCGTGAAATTATCCCAGATTATATACGCGCACTCGACGAACTAACCTCGGCACACCTCAAAGAGTTTACGGCGGTCCGAGCAGCATTTTGGCGGCCGCGAGCTCGGGAGCTGACGGTTCTTGCCGGGACGAAGGCATCCTGTAATAGCTGCTAAGCCAGACCGCTTGAACGTATAGCAAGACGGATAACGTCGTAGCGGCGAAAATACGCAAAATATAGTCCCTGTTGAATTCCCTCGGTCGGTGATACAGTGAGCGCCAAACACGGTCACTACCTGTGATCGTGCCATCCGTTTTGAGGAGAATCCATGCCTCGTCCAGTCACGAATTCAGCAAAAGCCGTCTGGAACGGCGATCTCAAATCCGGCAGCGGAACCACCAGTCTGGAGACATCTCAGCTCGGTACTTTCCCAACGCACTGGAAAGCCCGCTCTGAGGAGTCAGAACGCGGCACCACCTCACCCGAGGAACTCATCGGTGCTGCCCTAGCCACTTGCTTCTCAATGCAGTTTTCGAACATGCTCGCCGAGAATGGCACACCACCAACCACAATCGAGAGCACCGCAAACGTCACCTTCAATATCGCTGAAGGTGGCATCACCGGCATCGAACTGATCAACAACTCCACTATCGAAAATATCGACGAAGCAGACTTCCAGCGTCTTGCAAACGAAGCCAAGGAAACCTGTCCCGTGTCGAAAGCACTACAGGGCGTGGAAATCACTTTGAACGCCACACTCG
>NZ_DYXC01000131.1 GCF_020742345.1 Enteractinococcus helveticum
GCAAACAGACTGCGAACAACTACCTCGGCGTTACCGAGCGTTGATGTTGACAGGAAGTTTTCACGAGCTTTGGTATTTTTTGTAAAGAGATCTGCTTGAGCACCACCGAGTTCTTGGGCAATGTACTCCAGTATCATCAGGTGCCGATCGAATACTTTGCCCATATTGGCGGCACTGACCCAGTCTCGATGCGCAGTAAGTGCTGCAGCAAAGTGTTCCTCAGTCGCCTGACCTTGAACTAGCGCGGTAACGAAATTCATGGCTTGAATCGTCACCGGACGAATCACCTCGGTACGGCCAGCGCGGAAATGACGCATATCGAATACTTCTGATTGCCCCCGGATATAGCCGTAGGTCAACATCTGAGCAATCATGAGGATTAGCTGCGCCCCGGATTCAAAACTGATCGGAAACGGGAGGTGCTCATTTCGACGAACGATCACACGTTGGGCATGCAACGCATGTGCCGCAGCTTCACTTGGCGACAAGTCATATTCAACCCCGTGCCAAACCAACTCGTGGGGTTTGGCAACGTAGGGATCATACTGGGCGTCGAGCGCATCGAGATCCACTGTTTGCATCCGTTCCACAGCTGTCGCTAACGTCCCGGCCTCTATAACCGAGTGCTCCACGTGAACCGCCACCAGATCCGAATCCAGTGCAACCAGATAGCTTAGCGGTTTATAAACCCACGCATTACCGGGCTGGAATGCCCAGCGCGCCAGAGTATCGACGTCGTCGGTCGTTTCCGGATCCAGGGTGACAGTGAATAGCATGTTAACCAACCGGCTATACATGGACCGGTTTTCCTCGGCATCCCAGCCAGCAGTCAGCGATAACAGCTCAGACCCGATTGAGGAAAACGCCGCGAAATCTTGGTGTGCAGATTCCGTTTGTTGCAGCACCGTATGGACAAATGATCGAAGCTGATCGGGATCCAAAAGTTTGCCTTCTGACCCGGTCAAGGGAACCTCCCACATCCGACCCTGATACAACATTCCGATGGTGCGGTAGGTCGGTCCGGTGCCGGCGCGCATCCACAGGTCTTCATCAATGGCCGGGGTGCGAATGCCGCCGTTGAATGCCGCCCACCCGTCCATCGACAGACGACGTCCGTGGAGATCAAGTTCAGCGGGAGTCGCGCGCTTGGCCTGCAGGATGTGGATGCTACCAATGCGTTGCAGCAGTTCGACAATCCGGTCGACGCCGGTGGCAACGGTAGTCAGGTTGAGCTGATAGGTGGCATTGGTGGTCAGCTGCAGCGGCTCCCGGTTGGTCAGGTAGTGTTCCATCCACTGTTCGGCCATCCAATTGGAGCCAGACTCGGCCATAGTAGCCGCGTAATCTTCCAGTGTTTGTTGCAGCGCAGGGGCATATCCCATCATCAAATCGGCGATGGCCTGGTTGACGTCAGCTTCGCCCTCGGGATCGTACAGTGCCGCCGATGCGGTGCGGTATCGTTCCAGCGACTCATCAAGCCGCGGCACCGGAAGCTCCGGTAGATCAGCGGTCAAATGGTGTGGATACGTGCGCACGAAGGCTCCTAGAACACAGATAGCTACAACGCATATCAGTCTACTTGGCTGACTTGACTGATCTGTTCGCCTCGATGATTCTTCGCAAACCCGCCCCCGACATCAATATGTCCAACTTTGACGAGATAAAGGTGTAGTTCTAACACTTCAAACGGCCTGCCGTGTATAGTACTAGGCGTATAAACCATCAAGAGCGGCTGAGAGATCTGGCTCGACGACGCCGCAGCAACCCTCCACCACGTGGGCAAGGGTGCTCATGCCAGGAACGATGGAGGATTTGATGATTTCGTTCTACCAAGCATTAGCAGCTGTTATTCGTCGTATTAGAAAACTGGTCGGCGATGTTGCCCAACACATTTCATGGTCCAACTATCACTGCCTCGATGAAAACGCGGCCATGTGGGCTGTTACGTTTCGTTCCTACAACCAGCAGCAGTCAATCTATTGACCCGTGATGTCGCTCGCGGCAGGAAATCTCCAGCATTGCGTGCGACAACTTTTGAAGTATCACGGGTATCTCGTGACTCATCTTTCGTTAATTCGCCTGAGCATAGACGAGCGTGCTTGGCAAGAATTTCTTTGTTGGAACAGGAAAATACTATGACTTCGGCAGTCTATGAGGCACTCAGCAAGCGCTACGGTGCACTCTTTGATGATATTGCCCGCGGTGAGCGGGCTCGCGAAGCCGGTCGGCACTTGCCGCTGGTGCCACTCAAACAACTCACTGACCAGGGATTTGGGGCGATTACTGTGCCGGTTGATGCCGGTGGGGACGGCGCCGACTATCAAACCATGTTCCGGCTTCTCATGGATCTGGCAGCGGTGGATGCGAATTTGGCGCATATCTGGCGTAGCCACTTGGCGTTTATTGAATACCTTCGTCTTATTCCAGACGACCAACAACGCCACCAATGGTGGCAGCGGATACTGGAGGGGCAATGGGGTGGCTCCGCACTGTCATCGCAATACGATGACGATGATGAACCGGCAACGATCATCACACGGGATGACTCTGGAATACTGCGAATCAGCGGCGATAAATACTATACGACGGGCACCTTAGCCTCAGACTGGACGGTCGTCAGCGCCACCCTGGAAGACTCGCTGGCCGAGTCCATCCTGCGCCGTCGTCGTCGCGCCGGGGAATCCGGATTAAGCTTGCGCCTTGTCCAAGAGTGTTTGGCCGTAGTTCGGGTACGGCAGCCACGTGTACACGTCAAAGACGACTGGGACGGGTTCGGACAGCGGATGACCGCCACTGGGACGTTGCGGATGCGGGAGGCCGGGGTTGAAACCCTGTTGGATATTGGCACACAACACGTGTTCGTACCCGTATTTCACGAGATCTCCTTGGTAGCGCTCTTGGTCGGGATTGGTCGAGCCGCTTTGCGCGACGGGGTCGAAGCAATGCGCGAACGGACCAGAATTTTTAACACTTCAACGGGTCAAATTCCCCGATATGACGGCGAAATGCTGGGCATCATTGGCCAGCTTGCCGCCCAGTTGGGCGCAGCCGAAGAAATGGTGCGTGCAACTGGACGTGAATTGGATGCCCAGAATCTGACCGAAGCTACCTTGCACTCCCAGCGAGCCAGTGTGATGGTGCCACAACTCGTCTTAGATGTGTGTACCAGAATTTTTGACACCCTCGGAGCCTCAGCGACTTCAAGCGGACAGGAACTGGACCGACATTGGCGCAACGCCCGCACCTTAGCCACCCATGATCCTGCTGTCTTCAAAGAACGGATGCTGGGTGACTGGGAGGTCAACGGCGTCATGCCGACACCATTTATTTCAACCAATCACGGTCACGAGCTCTTATAGCCCCGTTCAACGAACGATCAACAACGAACCCGGTGATGGACTACCACAGTCCCTCACCGGGTTCGTTGCTTTTGTGAATCTTGCGGCCCCGGATAGTTGAATGTGACCCCCAGTGTCGACATATAACGTCAAATAATGTCACATTCCCGGTGGGGATTGTCGGTGAAATGATCAGTGAGTCATTGCATGACTTACGAGGTGTATTTCAGGCCATTGCGTTGGTAGATCTTGTATCAATCCACAACACACCCGACAATTTGCGAAGCGAGACACGTGTCTACTCAACTCAGTGCCTTTGACCTGGTCCCGGTGACCAGTGGTTCCAGCGCGTCCACTGCCGTGAGCAACAGCCTGGACTTTGCCGTTCAGGTAGAACAATTCGGCTACGAGCGCCTCTGGTACGGCGAACACCATCTCAATCCCGGGGTGATCGGATATTCGCCAGCGTTGATGATTGCGCTGGCCGGCGGGGTAACTAAAACCATTCGATTGGGCGCCGGGGCGGTGTTGGCTGGGCATCGGACCGCGCTTTCGGTGGCTGAAGAATTCGGCCTGTTGGAAGCGGCCTTTCCCGGCCGAATCGACATGGGCCTGGGACGGGCTGGATTGCGTTCACCCGGTAACCAACAGGATGCTCAGACCGTGGCCGCTGAGTCCGATAGCTTCTCGAATATTGCAGAAAGCCATAGGACCGAGCACGGTGTTGTGATCCCCGCAAGCCCGGATCTTTCAAGCCTCTTTAACTCCCCACGTTTCAGAATCCAACGACAACTACTCAACCAGCCGGGTGCTCAACCAGGCACCTACGACGAATTTATTGCTGACCTGTTGGACCTGTTGATTAACCGTAAAGTGGTTGACGGTTATGAGCTAGCCGGCACTGTTCCCGTGCAGGTGAACCCAGAAGTTTGGGTGCTGGGCTCCTCAGCAGGAGAATCGTCACAGATAGCAGGGGCCCGAGGCCTACGATTCGGTGCCAACTACCATGTTGCCCCAGCCAAAGTCTTAGAAGCGGTAGCAGATTACCGCCGAGCTTTTAAACCCAATGCACAATTGGCAGAGCCCTACGTCATCGTCTCTGCTGAAGTGCTTGTGGCCGATACGGAAGAACAAGCCCAACGGCTGGCTGCGGGATATGACCTGTGGGTACACTCGATCCGCACTGGTCAGGGCGCAATCTATTACCCCACACCAGATGAGGCTGCGGCCACTCCGCTTTCTGAAGCGCACTGGCCGATTGTGGCTGACCGGGTCAGCACACGGTTTGTGGGCGCCGCTGAGCAAGTCGTGGCTCAGTTGGAGTCTCTGCGCCAAGCCACTGACGCCGATGAACTGCTCATTAGCACCATTACCCATGACCACGCCGCGCGGGTGCGCAGTTTCGAACTGTTAGCCCAAGCCTGGTACGCCAGCCAAGACAACCCGAAAGAGAGAATGCTCGCCAGCACAACACCACAAAATTCAAGAATGACAAACGTTTGAAGTTGCTCGGACAACTTCGTGTCATGAGTTCCGGCGTAAAGCCCTGGCTTGCCGGACAGCAACCCTGTCAAGGGAAGACTTTGCGGCACCGTGTTCTACGATCCGCACCAGCAGTGTTCAAAAATTTCTGCTGATTCCTCGAGATCTTCCTGTCGCAGTGGGGTGCTCCAGGTGACGACAAGGCCTTCCTGTTGTGGAAGGCAAAAGTGTGCTCTAAAGGAGGAGAACATGACTGCCACACAATCGTCAGCGACGCCATTTCATTTCGGCATCGCATTAAAATCCACCGGATACCATCCGGCGTCCACCAAAAATGAAGCCCAACGCCAACAGATTTTTGAGCCAAACTCCTGGGCAGAACTCACCCGCAGCGCACAACGTGCCGGGGCAGTGTATGTCACATATGAAGACTCATTTGAATATCAGGATCTCGGCCAGTTCGACGCCAGCCTGCTGGCAGCCTGGGTGGCTCCACGCACCCAGAACATTGGTTTGATCCCTACCATCACAGTGACCCATACCGAACCATTTCATGTGCAGAAGAACATCGCCACATTAGACCACATCAGCTCAGGATGGGCAGGTTGGCAGGTCGCAGTCTCAGATTCTGCAGCTGCTACCGAACTGTTGGGCCGCGGTCGAACCGACCTGGACATCAAGTCGCTCTATACCGAAGCAATCGACGTTGTTGATGTCTCACGAAGGCTATGGGACTCCTGGGAAGATGACGCGGAAATTCGTGACGTTGCCACCGGACGTTTCATCGATCGAAACAAGTTGCACTACGTAGATTTTGTTGGGCCACGGTTCAGCATCAAAGGCCCAACTATTACACCGCGTTCTCCGCAGGGTCAACCGGTTGTGGCCTTTGCCGGAAGAGACCAGGCCGTGCTGGATGCCGCGGTTCACACCGGTGACGTACTCTTTGTGCCGGTGCACAATCTTGACGACGCACAAGCTCTGCTCACCCAGATCCGCGAATTGGAAACCCAATTGGGACGTGCCGGTGCACCGTTGCTTGTGCACGCCGATCTGCCAGTGCTCGTTACCGAAACCGAAGCAGCTGGCCAGCACCGCTGGGAAGAGCTCAATGGGATCAATCCAGCTTGGCTCAATGCCGATCAACTCCGCGGTAGTGGCGCTGCAACATCCATTGCAACGCTCGTAGCCGGCCTCAAGAGTCTAGGGTTCAACGGAGTACGGCTTCAACCGGCTGACAACGCGGTGGACGTCGCTGCAGTGGAGACTCTACTCGCCCCGCGACTGCGAGATGCCGAGGTGTTGACCCAGCCCGCACCACAGGGCTCAACCCTGCGTGGAGCATTGGGGTTAGAACGTCCCAATAGCCGCTACACCAATGCGTCAACTGTCGAACACGAAACACAAGGAGCCACGGTATGACTACCTCTAACCCAATAGTTCCACAGGTCATTCTTGGCGCCCACTTTCCAGGCGTGAACCACCACACCGTATGGTCCGATCCCAACTCGGGTAGCCACATTGATTTCGATTCCTTTGCGCGTTTCGCCCAGATCGCCGAGCGGGGCTTCTTCGACTTCCTGTTCCTTGCTGAAGGGTTGCGCTTGCGCGAACAACGCGGCAAAATCCATGACCTTGACGTCGTCGGTCGCCCCGATACTCTACCGGTGCTGGCCGCGATCGCTTCGGTGACTCAACACCTAGGGCTGGTAGGCACGATTAATGCCACATTCAACGAGCCTTATGAACTGGCACGCCAATTTGCAACATTGGATCATCTGTCCAACGGGCGGGCCGCTTGGAACGTGGTGACCTCATCGGATGCTTTCACCGGAGAAAATTTCCGCCGTGGAGGCTACCTGGACCCTGCAGACCGGTATGTACGTGCTGCAGAAACCCTCAACGCCGCCCGGGCGTTCTGGGATTCTTGGCCAGCACAAGATGCCGAAGCCGAAACGGTCCAGGTGCACACCAGTCAGTTTGATATTACCGGACGGTTCAATATTCCACAGTCCCCGCAGGGCCATCCGGTAATTTTCCAGGCAGGAGACTCAGCGGCCGGCCGGGACTTCGCGGCGGCAAATGCAGATGCGGTGTTTACCCGTCATGGCACTCCAGAGGCCGGGCGGGCCTTCTATCAGGACGTCAAAGCACGAGCCGTGGCAGCGGGTCGTAGCTCTGATGAACTCAAAGTTCTCCCAGGAGTCAGCGCGGTCATTGGTGACACTCATACCGAAGCTGAAGAACTAGCCGATCACATCCAAGCCCAACAGATCAGTGGACCAACTGCGATCCACTTATTAGAACAAATCTGGAACCGGGATCTCTCGGCTTACGATCCTGAAGGCCCCTTACCTGATATTGAACCTGAACTGGGGGAGACCACCATCATTCGGGGCAGGGCACGTTACATCGATGATCGCCAGAAAACGGTGGCTCACCTCAGGAAAGTCGCCGAAACGCAGCAGCTGAATCTGCGACAAACCGTTATCGAAACTCAGGCCCGCCACTGGTACGTCGGAACCCCGGAATCTGTGGCAGACCAGCTCATCGACGCGGTCGCCACCGGTATTTGTGACGGCTTCATCCTGGTACCGCACATCACCCCGACAGGCTTGGAACCGTTCGTGGACAAAGTTGTTCCAATTCTGCAAGAACGCGGCGCACTGCGTACCGCATACCCATCCCACTCCACCTTGCGCGACCTGATTGGTAGTGCTCAACCAGCACAGAAAGTCAGTATTTCATGAAACACTTCAAGACCACACTCACCATCGTCACCACAGCGGGGCTGCTAGCGCTGACCGCATGTGGCGGCACAACCTCGGCCAACGACTCCACTGTGGACCAGGCCGGGGAGCCAACCCCAGGTGGCACGCTGCGTTTTGCAGTGGGCTCAGATGCCGGATGCTTTGATCCACACCAAGTCGGCAGCAATGACTCGATCTATTCGGTCCGTACGATCGCCGATTCATTGACCGACCAGGACCCAGAAACCGGCGAAATCGTACCGTGGTTAGCCGAATCTTGGGAAATCAACGACGACGTCACCGAGTTTACGTTTACGCTCCAAGACGGTGTGACCTTCTCTGACGGGACACCACTGGACGCTGAAGCCGTGGCTGCCAATTTTGATGCCGTCGAAAACTTAGGCAGCCGCGCGGGGCTGACCACCGGGTATTTACAAGACTATGAAGAAACCGAAATCCACGATGACTTGTCATTCACAGTGAAATTTTCGGAATCCAACGCCCAATTCTTACAAGCCTCCTCAACCCACAGTTTGAGCATTTTGCACCCGGAATCGGTGACACTGGATGATGACACCCGCTGTGAAGGTGTTATCGGATCAGGCCCGTTCGTATTAGAAGAACATGTGCACAACGATCACATCACGCTCAGTGCACGCGAAGACTACGATTGGGGATCATCATTGTGGTCCAACCAGTCGGCACCCTACCTCGAGGGCATCGAATTTTCTGTTGTGCCAGAATCAGGCGTCCGTGCCGGCTCACTGCAGTCTGGGCAAGTGGACGTCATCGGCAATATTGCGCCACAGGATCAGGCCGGCCTCGAGTCGGCCGGTGCTGAACTGTTATCCCGCACCAATCCCGGTATTGCTATGGGACTTCGGGTTAATCATGACAACGATCTCTTAGCAGATCAGGCAGTGCGTGAAGCACTCGCCATTGGTATCAACCGCGAGGAAATTGCCTCCACCGTGTACCCGGAAGGCACCCCAGCCGCCACCAGCATTCTGTCCGGCACCACCCCCGCCCACAAGGATCTGTCCGACAGGCTGACCTATGACCCGCAACGCGCGGCACAACTTCTGGAAGAGGCAGGATTTGCGGAAAATAGCCAGGGCGTCTTGGAACGTGACGGCCAGCCGTTAGAACTGGATCTGCTGTGGTTCAACGTGGCCGCCACCAACTCGGCGGCTGTGGAGCTCATCCAGCAGCAGTTAGACCAAATCGGTGTGAAAATTAATCTTGAAGAAGGCCAAACGGCTGAATGGAACTCACGATTAATCGAAGGCAGCTTTGACCTGAACTGGTCCAATATCACTCGTGCCGACGGCGACATATTGCGCACTGAATACGATACCGACCTGGCCAATAACTCTCGTCTGACAGACACCGAAGAACTCAACGACCTGCTGCGTGAACAAGCGACAACTTTGGACAACGAGACTCGGACAGCACTGCTTGGAGAGGCTCAAGAGTATATTGTGTCCAACTACCTGACGATCCCGGTCATTGATCTGACTACAATCGTCTCCTCCAGGGCCGGAGTTCACGGTGTGCGCTTCGATTCGGGTGCCCGCGTTCACCTCAACGACGTCTGGATTCAGGACGCCGCATCATGACACGCTATCTGGCAATCCGCGTCTCACTGGCCCTGGGAGTGTTGTGGGCAGCCTATACCGTAGCATTTGTGGTGCTGTACCTCATTCCCGGCGACCCAGTCTCAGCCATGGCAGCCGGTGGCATGGACTCGGGCACGGTTTCGGAAGAGCGCCTCTGGGAATTGCGCGAAGAATACGGCTTCAACGATCCGTTCATCGTCCAATACTTCAACCACCTGATGGCTGCAGCTACCGGCGATTTGGGCAATTCCGTACAGACCGGACAACCGGTAACCACCGCGATCGGTCAGGTCGTGGGCTCCACCGTCCAATTGGCCTCGTTAGCGCTGCTCATTTCAGTGGTAGGAGGGGCAGGGATAGCCTTACTAGCAACCTATACTCGAGCCGCCTGGTTACAAAACTTTCTGCTGTCACTGCCCCCGATTGCCATCTCCTTGCCAACGTTTTGGGTGGGACTGTTGCTGATTCAACTCTTCAGCTTCCGGCTCGGGATCTTCCCAGCCATGGGGGACGACGGTTTTCTCGCCCTCATCTTGCCGGCGGTCACCCTGTCCCTGCCCATCGGGTCCATGATCGCCCAAGTATTAGCACGTTCTGTCCAAGAAGCAATGTTGGAACCCTACGTGGTGACAGCACGAGCTAAAGGCATCACGCGTGCAACCGTGCATTTTGGCCATGTCCTGCGCAATGCTGCGCTGCCAGCATTGACTGTCGTCGGGCTGGTGGCCGGTAACCTACTGGCCGGATCAGTGGTAGTAGAAACGGTCTTCGCTCGCCCGGGCATCGGCCAACTGACCGTGACCGCCGTAACCCTGCAGGATCTGCCAGTGGTGCTCGGCGTGGTCACCCTGGGAGCGGTTGTCTTCGTTACTGCAAACCTCTTGGTCGACCTAGTCTTACCCCTGGTGGACCCAAGAGTCAGTATCGGTCACTCATACGCCTAACACCCACCAGGTTGTACACGTTACAGAAAGCATGCCGTTATGACACAAACCATTGTGGACCCCCAACACACCGCGGAGCACTCCGAAACAACTCATCAATCACAGCATCACCAAGATGGCACGCCACCGCCGGTATCTCCTCCTGGCAGCTCAAAACATCAGCGACGCCGCAGCATAGTATCCCAACTCAGTCTGGGCCTGGCAATCACGTTTCTGACGCTGGTGGTGATAGCAGCATTTGCCCCCTTCGTCTTAGCACCAGGGGACCCCTACGCTGGCGATCCCACCCAGGCGCTTCAGGCACCTGGTTCAGCCCACTGGTTCGGTACTGATCACCTGGGCCGCGACCTGTACACTCGTGTGGTCCACGGCACGGCACTGTCGTTGCGCACGGCCTTAATTGCGGTGACTATCGCCCTAGTATCCGGCGGAATCTTCGGTTTGATGGCAGGCTTCTTGGGCGGTTGGGTGGACCAAACCGTCATGCGCATCGTTGATGTCCTGCTCGCAATTCCCTCACTGCTGGTGTCACTGGCACTGGTCTCTGCCCTGGGCTTTGGCTCCACCAACGTTGCCATTGCCGTAGCCATTGGCTCGGTCGCTACCTTCGCGCGGATCGCCAGGTCACAAAGTCTACGTATCTGCCAGGCCGCCTATGTCGAAGCTGCACGCTCCATGGGATCACGCTGGTATCGCACTCTGGCACGACACATCGTGCCAAACGCGATCGGGCCGATTATCGCACTGGCCGTCCTCGAATTCGGTGCGGCCATCCTGGCGGTATCAGCCTTGAGCTTCCTGGGCTACGGCGCACCCCGGCCCGCACCGGAATGGGGTTCGTTGGTTTCCGAAGGCCGCAATTATCTGGCCGCAGCCGGCTGGCTGACCACACTACCCGGCCTGATCATTGCCGCAACAGTACTATCCGTCAACCGGGTGGCCCGCACCTTCTCCACCTCGAAAGTGAAATAACCATGACGACGACGCAGCCAACCACGCCACTGATTTCCGTAGACGGCCTCCACGCGCAGTATCACACAGCACGCGGTGCGGTGGATGCCCTGCGCGGCACCGACTTGGAAATCTACCCGGGACAATCCGTGGCACTGGTGGGGGAATCCGGTTCCGGCAAATCCACCTTATCCCACGCACTTATCGGACTCTTAGCCGATAACGCACAGCTAACCGGCGGTACCATCCGTTTCCGTGACACCGACATCACCCACCTCCCCGACAAGCACCTGCGTGAACTTCGCGGCTCACACATCGGGCTGATCCCACAAGACCCGACCGTGAGCCTCAACCCCGTCTACACGATCGGCCATCAACTAGTTGAAGCCATTCGTGCACATAAAAAACTCCCCAAAGCCTCAGCCAAGGCCGAAGCACTCGAATTATTGGATCAGGCAGGCATCGATCGGCCTGCAACCCGATTCCACCAATACCCGCATGAACTGTCGGGCGGTATGCGCCAACGCGTGCTGATCGCCATTGCGATCGCAGGTGAACCCGAATTATTGATCGCAGACGAACCCACCTCGGCACTAGACGCCACCGTGCAAAAACGCATCCTGGATCACCTGCAATCTCTGATTGCCTCCCGTGGGATTGCGATGCTGTTAGTAACTCACGATTTGGCGGTGGCCGCCGAACGCGCCGACCGCATGGTGGTCATGCATCACGGACGTGTCGTCGAAACCGGCCCGACGGCGGATATTTTGGCCAACCCCAAGGATGCGTACACCCGAGGCCTGCTGGCCGCAGCCCCCGCATTTAACGAGACCTGGCAGGCACCGGAACCATTGGCCGAAACCACCGAAACACTGCTGCGAGTAACTGACCTATACAAACAGTTCACGTTGCCGGGCGGTCGCGGCCGGCAAAAGCAGCGTATTGCAGCAGTCGATGGCCTGAGCTTCAACCTCCTCAAAGGCGAAACTTTAGCTTTGGTAGGGGAGTCTGGTTCGGGTAAATCCACCACCGCTCGGCTCGTGCTGGGACTCGAAAAGCCCGATGCTGGCAGCCTGACCTTCAATGGTGTTGACATCACCGGCCTGAAACGCAAAGCCTGGCGGGATCTGCGTCGTCGTGCTCAAATGATTTACCAAAACCCGTATGCTTCCCTCGACCCGCGCTTTAGTATTGAAGAACTCGTGACCGAACCGCTGGATGCTTTTGCCATCGGCACGCGAGCCCAACGCCGGGCCACGGCGGCCAGACTGCTTGACCGGGTGGCATTATCTGCGGACTTTTTGCAACGCAAACCGGCTGAGCTTTCGGGTGGACAACGCCAACGCGTAGCCATCGCCCGGGCACTGACCCTATCACCGGATCTGGTGGTCTGTGATGAACCTGTCTCAGCACTGGATGTTTCCGTCCAGGCCCAAGTCCTGGAATTACTGGCCGAACTTCAAGCTGAATCAGAACTGACGTATCTGTTCATTACCCACGATTTGGCCGTGGTACGCCAGCTTGCGCACCGAGTTGCTGTGATGCAGCACGGCAAAATAGTTGAACAAGGCGCCACCCGGCAGATCTTTGATCACCCCACACACGATTACACCAAACAACTCCTTGGTGCCATCTCTGGAACGAGCCTTGCAGAAGTCGTACCTGCACACTGAGCATGTGAAAGACCATTCATGAAATTCTTATTACTCACTTTGATCCCACACACCCCAAACCCGGTCACCGGTTCGAAACTATCCACCCGGGACCGCTTCCACCAGGTTGTAGACAATGCAATCCTTGCCGAAGAACTTGGCTACGACGGATTCGCGGTCGGGGAGCGCCATGAAAGACCGTTCATCTCGTCTTCTCCACCGGTCGTACTGAGTCATATTGCAGCTAAAACACAACGCATTCGGCTCTTTACCGGCGTCACGACGTTGAGTTTGCTCGATCCGGTGCGCGCATTCGAAGACTACGCCACCTTAGACCACCTCGCTGATGGCCGTCTGGAGCTGATGATAGGCAAGGGTAACGGCACCGCCCAACGAGACTTATTTGATATCACCGAAGACGAGCAGTGGGATCGCAACCGCGAATCCTATGAAGTATTCCATCAGTTGTGGCGCAATAATAAAATCACTTGGACGGGCACTATCCGCCCACCACTGCAAGATGCCGAAGTCTGGCCATTGCCCTATCAAAAACATCTGCGGGTCTGGCATGGTAGTGCCACTTCCACCCAATCTGTCGATCTAGCGGTGCGCTATGGCGAACCCATCTTCTCAGCCAATGTGACCCACCCCATTGAGCCCTATAAACATCTGGTGGACTACTACCGCCACCAATGGTCCGCCGCCGGGCACGACCCTTCCGAGGCCCTGGTTGGTGCAGGCTCTGCCGGATTCTTGGTTCGTCCCACATCGCAAGAAGCCAAAGCCCTTTATCAGCCGGTATTCGAAGCGCGCCACGCTCATTCCCAGATTTGGGAATCTTATGACGACTTCTTGGAGCGCAGCTCTGCGCTGGTCGGTAGCCCGGCTGAGATCAGCGAAAAGATCTTGCGCTACCACGAAGCCTTAGGCCACGAGGTCATGCACGCCAGCGCTGATGGAGAGGGACTCAACGAGGCGCAACACCGTGAAAGCCTAGAACTATTCCAGTCCGACGTCGCCCCGATTATCCGAGCGGCAGTACCCTCCCGCCCACTTGAGCCCGTATTTTCACACGCAAAAGCATAGAACCTCGGGGGAACAAAGCCTTCACTAACAACGGACCGTCAGAAAGATAGCGGCTGGGACATTCTCTGAATCGAGAATGTCCCAGCCGCTATGTTGTGCTTGCATATCACGACGAGCTTGGTAACCATCCAGAATCATCGCGATGTGGAATTTCGCCCAGGAAAAGATCAATTGTAGACGGCGACAAAACGCTAACCACACGCCCCGAGGAAATGAAGAGGGCAACAGCTATGCCTTTTCACCCACCTGAATCCAAGGGCTTCGGCAACCTCTCGGATGTGGTGGTTCAACCCCTACAGCACACGCCGAGATAGCTCCCAGAATTCCATAGGCTCCTTTGGCGAATGCACCCGAGCTTGTAGTCATACTGTCCTTCCAACAAATCGTAGAGTTGAACAGTGCCTACCGGAACATTCTCTGATTGGTATGTCGTAGAGCTAGTCTTAGTGTTGGTGGCGGTGGTCATCGGCTAATTGGAAGGCCACCCGTCCGTGTGTGAAGGCACCACCCGCACGGAGTGCTGCGGCAACCCAAGCTGCTTCAGCGATTTCTGTGTCGGTGGCACCGGCATTGACTGCATTGGCAGTGTGCCCTTCAATACAGAACTCACACTGGGTCGTAAATGCCACCCCTAAAGCAATGAGTTCCAGATATTTCAGCGGAATTTCGCGGTCTTGGGAGAACACCGCATCATTGAATTCTCCCCACACTTTCAGGATGTCGGCAGTGTGCTGTTTATAGACCTTTCCATACTTTCGGGAGTCTGCTGTAAGTGTTTGGTTTTCAACCACCGTGGGTTCCTTTCATATTCACTGATATTTTCATTAAATGAATCACAAAATGGGTGCTGGGTTTAGAAGACTTTCGACAGTGCACGTTCGAGGTCATCGATGAGGTCTTCGACGTCCTCAATGCCCACAGAAAGTCGGACGACGTCGGCAGGCGGAGCCTGCGGGGTGTCTCGTGTTGAACCATGAGTCATAGTTGCCGGATGAGATATCAACGATTCGATACCGCCTAAACTCACTGACAACAAGAAGGTCTCCGTGCCCTCGGCGACACGTCGTGCAGCAGCCTCACCGCCGTGCACCTGGAATGACACCACCCCACCAAATCCTGACATTTGCTGACGGGCAATGCTGTGGGACGGGTGCGATGCTAAGCCCGG
>NZ_DYXC01000132.1 GCF_020742345.1 Enteractinococcus helveticum
ATGCCTCCTCGGGGAGGTCTTGTTGCTGGGGTGATGCTTCTGGAGAAGCTGAACACCCTGCAAGGAAAAGTAGGGATACGGCGGTGATAATCAAATTTCGTTTATTGTTCACGAAAGAATTCTATTCCTGCATCCTGACAGCATCAAACTGAGCTGAGATGACAGACACCGCAGAGGGTTGCACAGACTAAGACCAAAAGGAGTTACTATCCTTATTGGTAGAAGGTAAACCCTGACTCATTACGTGCGCAGGCAGTTGCTTAGCTCGCTTGGAGGCAGGACATCGAGCAAGATGGGCTGTTGGATTGAGAGCCGCCCGAAAGCGGAGAGTTCATAAGTCTGCTCATGTTTCGAGAGGAAGCTGGGGCTGTAGTAAGAATCCCTCTTTCTGCAGGATCTTGGACCGTCGGCGGTGCATCCGAGCTAGTAGCGGTACCTGGGTGTCGTGGAAGTCGTGTACGACTGCCGTTTGTTGACCAAGCGTTGAACCTCTCGTGATCCGTCCGGCCTGCTGGATAATGCGGCCTTTGAATGAGACCGGCATGGTCAGAAATAAAGTATCCATAGTTGGGATGTCAAGACCTTCTCCGGCAACTTTGTCGATGGCGAGCAAAACGAACGGATTGTTCTGCGCTGCATATCTCGCGATATTTTGTCGGGTTTGTGTACGTTCCTGTGCAGTAAGCTGACCATGAAGCGTGAAGACCGGGTAATTCAGCTTAGACTCCAGAAGAACCCGTAATGTGTGAAGATGGGTTATTCGATTGGTAAGTACCAGACAGTAACGCTGCTCTGAAGCCGCCTGAATAATCTGATCGACGATGAGAAGATTCCGTTCTTGATCCAGGCTGAGCTCATTGTATATCGCTTGTATAGATGCTCCATCGGTTCCGGGCTCTTCGGTTGTAAATGATGTCTGGTGATTAATTCGTTGGCGGCTTCCTTGAGTCTGGGTCTCTATGACGTGGCGTATTGGCCCGCATTGCATCGTAATCAATTCGTCCATCTGGTCTGCCCTGAAAGGTGTGGCTGTTAGGCCCGTCCAAAATCGAACGTTAACTTTGCGAATAGCTGCCTCTGTCGCAGGGGCGGCGATGGCATGACACTCGTCGACGATGATCTGGCCATACTCGTTCAGGATTGTAGGGTCGGCATCCCTATGGCTGATGGATTGCATCATGATGAGATCGATGGCACCGGTGCGTTCCTTACGTCCGCCACCCAATTGGCCGATCTGCTTGGTGTCGATATCAAGATAGGATGTCAGTCTTTCTCGCCATTGGTGGATCAGCTCAGCTCTATTGACCAGAATGGCCGTTGCAACCTGGCGTTCTGCGATGAGGGCGCAAGCCATAACTGTTTTCCCGGAACCAGGCGGGGCGACCAGGACTCCGTCCTGATGTTTCAGTAGAGAGCGCACAGCATTATGTTGTTCGGGACGTAATTGTCCAGTAAACGACACTTGTTGTTTTGGGGCTGGTTATCTTTGTTCCGAATCGTAACCTTTGCGCCAGCTTTCTTCAGCAGTTGCCGTGCTTCCTCAGCGAGCCCTCTGGGTAGTTTGAGGTCAACGTCGTCGTGCTCAAAACAGGTCACCAGACGCGGCACCCCGTATGTGCTGAACCGCTGCGCCTGACGACGGTAAAACTCCGGGTTAGAAATGGAAGCTCGATGTTTGAGCTCAGTGACGAATGCTGAAGGAAGATTCTCGGTTTTTACGTGCAACATCGCACGGCGTTGGATAGTTATATTGTGATCTTTGAGACCGGATTGAAGTTCACGTCGCTCTGGTCGACGCGTAATAAATGTGGAGTGCTTTGGGCCGACCACATAACGGTCATACTCATTGGCAATGTCACGGATGTCGGTTTCTGTTGCCGGTTTTGTACGGGCCAACGCTTCGAATTGATCGTCATAGGGTTGCCAGGTGATGGGATCTGCGAATATTGTCGTGCCGCGACGTCGACAGTTTCCTTGTAACGGCAGCGCAATGAGGTTCCCTAATCGAAACCGTCCGGATGCTTTCACTGGAAGGACATCTTGGGAAGGGAAAAATCTATCGTAGCTGTCCAATTTTATGCCGGGGCTGATTTGCATGGCTTTTCGTAATAGTGCCGAGCCAGCTTTACGCGCTGTGGAGGCAGAAATCCAGGTGTCGAAGAATATCCAGATGTGGGCACCGGCACCAGATCTAGAAATCTCGGCTAGATTGCTAATCCCAGCTGCTGAACAAGCTTGGCTAAAGGCAGCGGCATCGGTTTTCCATGTCTGTCCATCAAAGTCGCAGACTAAAAACTTGCACTGATGGTCGGTTGTGAGTGGGTAGATGCCGACGTGAAACTCTTTGGAGCCCTCATCGCTTCCGCGAAGGTGGTGTTCCAGTATATGTGGGGTGATAGGTAGCAGGTCGGTATCAAGTTTCTTGTCAGTACAAAATCCGCCCCTGACTGCTGGACTCCAGCCAGCTTTATTGGTCTTGTTGCTGACCCAGCGAGTGGCGTACGCATCTGGCCTGCCTGCGAAGCGCTGTGTGAAGAGTTCCAACTTGTCATGGAGACTAGAATTCGCGGTGATATTTTGTGCGGTCGAGAAGTCACTGAGATTCTGGGGCGTCTTGGCTGCCAGGATATGTTTGAATTGGCGCTCTTCAGCTTCCAATGCCTCCAGATTTGCACGCGCTTTAGCGAGGTCCCTTTCCAATCTCTTGACGCGCTCGCGAGCCTCAGAAATCTCATGGGTTACGCCGCTATTGGGTGGGCGAGGAGAATCTGGATACATGGCTCCGAGTTTATGTACCTGCGGTATAGCTGGGCAATAGCTGGTTTTATGTGCTCTCTGACCTCTGATATCGATGACTCGCCCCGTTCTAATTTGACGACTGGAACGCTTCTTAACTGACAAGTCGTCATGATATTCCTACGAATTTTAGGAATGACGAGTTTTCATTGGATGCGGCGTCCTGTGAAATATCTGGGTGAATGTGAATGCTGCAGCAGGCCTGAACACCTGGCAGTGCGCACATCCTTACTCCACGATGGAGCCGGAGCGCTCTTAGAACGGAGCCTGGAAGCCTGACGAATGAGCCGCTCAATCGGACGAAAAACCTATCCCGTTGAATGGATGCCGATCAGTCCTAGTGAGGGCATCGCGTTATGTTGATTTGATGGCTTTGACTCTGCTGGCCATCTGAGAGCGGGATGTTGGTTGTTATCCGCCGCGATGTTCCAAACGATGGGAGACGAAGGATGATTCACGAAAATGTATCGGCAGAAGCATCAGTGTTAGCCGTTACTGGTGGTGCCAACGGAATTGGTCTGGCAGTCGCCAAACAGTGGCACGCTGCAGGTGGAGAAGTTATTCTTCTGGACCTCAACCAGGGTGCACTACGAGATGCTGTAGAGAGTCTTGGTTCGCGAGCACGCGGAATTCAAGTAGACGTTATTGATAGTAATTCCATCAATGCTGCAATGGATGACATCTCGTCGAACGAAGGAAAGCTCAACGCACTGGTGAATTGTGCCGGTTTCGCACGTCATGCCAGATTAGATGAATTATTAGATGCAGATTTTATAAAAATGTTCGACGTGCACTTAGGCGGCGCGCTTCGTGTCAGCCGGGGTGCCTACCCGCTGCTGCGAAAGGCTGCACGCGGGGGTGAGTCTGCTGCCGTCGTACATTTATCCTCGGCCGCGGGAGTTCATGGCATTCCAGGGAGAGTCAGTTATGGGACGTCGAAGGCAGGTATTGCTGGAATGGTCAGGACTCTTGCAGTCGAGTGGGGGCCCGACAATATTCGGGTTAATGCGGTCAACCCTGGTCCAACGCGAACGGCGCTTGTTGATGAACTGATCGCGAAACATGAGATTCAGGTTGAACCACTGGTGAAGCGCACACCGTTAGCTCGAATGCCGGTCGTTGCCGAAGTGGCTTCTCCAATTGTGTTTTTGTGTTCTGCAGCTGCCAGTTTTATCACTGGAGTTTGTTTACCAATTGACGGTGGTTTGACCATCGACGGGAATTGGTACGCCGAATAATCAGTTGGATATGTGTCGTCGTGCGAAAGTGGCGTTCACAGGTTCAAACATAATTCTGAAGAGCACCTATGCAAGTGTAGCCGCCGGTGAAATCTTGGCAGGGACCGCGTTTGGAGTATTATCAAACGCAGTCCCTGCCAAGAATGACCAGGCATTGGAATTATGCTTGGCGTGCATCCTCGGGGCGTCGTCGTTTCGGCAATTCCAGGACTTCAAGGAAAACTCCACCGGCCTCGAAATAGGCGAAGCCGCCGTCGCCGTCGAGGCCGTGACCTTGAGCGGTCTGAACGATCTCAATGTCGGCGTCGTCCAAGTATTCCAGCGCTTGTTGCAGTGAGGGGACTACGAACCCCAGGTGGTGCAGATTGTATCCGTGTTGCTCAACCCATTCCCAATAGATGCTTGGAGATGAGCCAGGTTCGATGAGTTCTATTTGGGGATTTTGCCCGGCAAGAGCAATGCGCATCGATAGTTCGATCGGTTCACCTCGGTAGCTGGCCGTTTCAAACTCATCCGGACTGTAGTTGTAAATGTTCCAGCCAGTGACACCAAAAATGGGTGCCCAGTAATCCATACCGCTTTCGAGGTTTTCAACCAAAATGCAGACTTGATCTGGACCTTTTGCTCCAACAATTTTGGAGACTTTGTCAGCAAATTCTTGTGGTTGGGTAAGCAAAGTGTGTGCCTTTCTGACGTAATTGAACCTCGTAAATAAGTGGTCATCAGCAAGTTGTGAAGTCTCTTGATGGCCACCATGGACTGGCTCGTCGATCATTTAGTGATCAACTCTGATGTTTATTTGCGCATTCAGGAACCCATAACCCATTCAATGGGAGCCAAAGCTAAATTGTGGTCAATCTGCGCCGGTGTTGTCGGGCGCCAAATTAATTTCCCATTCAATGGGGTGTGGCGAGACTGGTGTTTTCGTGATCTATATAACAGAAAGAACCAATCGAGCGAGTCATCAGATCCAATTCGCACTTGCAGTGCTCTACCGATATTGGCCACTGATCATCGCATGATTCTTTGCTGATGTAGAAATTTTTTGTCTCACCTTGGAGGTCTTCATGGCTACTCATTCCGGTATCGCATCAAGAAACGTTATTCGAAAATCGTTGACTGGTCTCGTGACGGGCGCAGCTGTGCTGTCGCTTGCTGCTTGTGGGTCTGATGCGGACGCAGATGCTGGCTTTCCAACAAACACTATTGAGCTCGTTGTACCGTATGCCCCTGGCGGTAGCACTGACACGAGCATGCGGCGGCTAACTCAGATCGCAGAAGACACCTGTGGTACTGACATGATCGTCAGTAATCAAACCGGTGGTGCCGGGACCGTGGGTGCTACTGCTGTTGCAAATTCTAAGCCGGATGGTTACACGGTAGGAGCAACGGCTGCTGACCTGATTATTCCGCATCAGTTAGGTGTGGCAGAGGTTTCTGTAGAAGATGTAAAAGGTGTCTTGCGGTATGCCTTGAATGAGCGAACGTTATTTGTCCCCGCTAGTTCCGAGTTTGAATCCTTGGCGGACATTATCGATGCTGCACAGTACGGTGAGACGATCAATGTAGCGACTGCTGGGTCCGGTACAGAAATGCACCTTTCCACCGTCGGTATGGCGATGGATCAAGGAGTGGTTGAGCAATTTAATTTCTTGCCCTTCGACGGTGATGCTACCGCGCTAGAAGCCGTAGCAGGTGGTCAAGCAGATATGACCGTCATTTCTACCGGCACTGGAGTGCCCCAGGTCGAAGGCGGCAATGCCAGAGCGTTGGCCACGCTAGGTGAGGAACGCTCCGAAATTTTGCCGGATGTTCCTACTGCTACTGAGCAAGGCATCGACTGGATTGAGCCAGCACCGCAGGGACTCGTTGTACCCGCAGAGACCCCAGACGACGTCGTGAAGAAACTCAATGAGTGTCTTGGTGAAGCGGTTGAATCCGATGAGTTTAAAGAAACCATGACAAATCAAAATCTGACGATCGGCTACCAAAACGCCGAAGAATATGAAGCTTACCTCGCGGAAATGTCGGAATACTACGGACGGATCATCACCGAAGCCGGCATGGCTCAGAACTAACGGTCGCACTGTGTATCGGTTTGCAACTGGATACCTTTTGCCAATTCCTCATCAAGGAGGGAATCGATGATTACTGCTCAAGTTAAAAGACCCTGGCAAGACACGCTCAAAGATCGTCTGAGTGCTGTATTTCTACTGATTATGTGTGGTCTGGTCTTTTGGTTGACCAAGGACTTCCCAGTCTCGAAAACTTTTGACCCTGGCGTGGCCGCATGGCCTCAAATTCTGGCCGGTGTGATCGCCTTGTGCGCGCTTGTTCCGTTAGTGAAACCCCAGGTGGTAGAAGAGTTCCCTGCTGGAACTCCGATTGTCAGGGTCGTATCTACGATTGCCGCCCTAGTGTTGTACATGGTCTTATTTGATCTGCTTGGTTTTGTATTTTCCACGACGTTATATTTTGTCGCGCAATTCGCGATTCTCAAAGTGACATCTTGGCGAGTGTACTTACTGATCCCCCTGCCACTCAGCCTGGGGCTATTTTTCTTGTTCAGAAAGCTACTTGAGGTGCCACTGCCACTGAGCGGGATTGGAGGTCTACCAGTATGAGTGAATTGCTTTCGGGGATTCAGACAGCTCTAGATCCCTCAATTTTTATATTCATTTTCCTTGGCGTCCTACTCGGGGTCGTTGTAGGCGCCATACCCGGTATCTCTGCCACAGTGGGAATCGCAGTCTTCCTGCCGTTTACGTTCGCTTTAGATCCGTTGGCTGGGATTTCACTATTACTCGGAATTTATAACGGCGCCTGTTATTCAGGGGCGATACCAGCTATTCTGCTCAGAACGCCTGGGACACCCGCATCGGCTGCCACGGTGCTCGACGGGTATCCCATGGCCAGACAAGGCAAGGCTGGGCAGGCTTTGACCTTATCTCTTGTTGCTTCAGTGATTGGTGGCTTGGTATCCACGTTCCTCGTGGTCTTTTTCTCCCCATACATTGCCGCCTTCGCGTTGTCTCTTGGACCAGCCGAGTATTTTGCGTTGGCTGTCATGGCTCTGGCGATTATTGCCTCACTGGGTGATGGAGCGCTGGCCAAGGGGATCATCAGCGGCACATTAGGGGCGTTGATTGGAACGGTCGGTCTCGATGCGATTTCCGGGTATAACCGCTTTACGTTTAATATCACCGGTATAACCGGCGGCATTGAACTCATCCCCCTCTTGGTGGGCCTATTCGGTGCCGCCGAAGCCTTAACACAGATTGAAAAGATGCGTCGTGGTGGAACCTTCGGCAAAATCGGCAAGTTTGGGTTGCAGAAGAATATGATGCGCGGATCGATCGGTACGCTCGCTGGATCCACAGGTATTGGATTCTTCATCGGACTGCTACCTGGAATTGGTGGGGATGTTGGCGGCTATGTTGCCTACAACGAAACCAAGCGGTTCAGTAAGAAAAATTCAGTACCGTTTGGTCAAGGTGAACCTCGTGGTGTTCTGGCTGCTGAGAGCGCGAATAACGCTGCACAGGTAGGCGGTCTTGTGCCGACGCTCACCCTTGGAATCCCAGGGAACGCTGCGGCAGCAGTCCTGGTGGGTGCCCTATTAATTCATGGCATTCAACCCGGCCCAGGCTTGTTCTCCGGCAATACACAATTGGTGTATGCAATCTATTCTGCAATGGCAATCGGGTTCGTGCTCATGCTCATAGTCGGTGCAGCAGGAACCCGTCTGTGGGCGCAGCTGTTGCGCGTCCCGCCACGAATTCTGTGGCCTGTTGTGCTCGTCTTGTCCGGAATCGGAGCCTATGCGGTGCGCACCAATATTACGGATGTCTTAGTTATGCTGGTTGCTGCGGTTTTGGGATATGTCATGGTGAAAATGCGTTACCCGGTAGCGCCCTTGCTCATCGGAGTCATTGTTGGCCCATTGGCAGAAGAAAACTTCAGGTTGGCCGTGATGCAACATACTGGTTCTATAACATGGCTGTTTGAACCATTCCCCTTGGTCTTGCTGGCATTGTCGCTGGGTATGATCGTGTTTGCTACCGTGCGAAGTGTGAAAAAGAAACCGGTAATCCAGGTTGCAGAAGTGGAAGAAAAGCCTCTTGTGGACACCGCAAGGAGCGACCACTCCAGCTAGCCGGTCATGCTGCGGAAACTCATGGAATGAGTCCGCCCAGCCGATAAAAATCCCCCGGATAATGTTGTCTCGCAAGAGAGTACATTATCCGGGGATTTTGTGTGGATCAGGCTGCGTTTATTGGGCAGCGTGGCGTGCGGCGACCCACCCGAAGGTCATGGCGGCACCTACCTGGGTTCCAGCGCCTGGGTATTCGGAGGCCATCACGGATTGGGCGTCGTTGCCGGCTGAGTACAGGCCGGGGATTGCTACGCCGTCGTTATCTACGACTTGGGCATGCTCATTGGTCGACATGCCATAGACCGTGGCCAGCGGAGTGGGGACTACTGCAATGGCGTAGTAAGGGGCCTTTTCGACCGGTCCGATATTTGGGTTTGGCCCATGGTTCGGGTCGCCAGCAGCGATGCCGAATTCCAGTTCCCCTTTGTGGAAGTCTTCGTCAACTCCAGTGTGGGCGAAGCGGTTATAACGCGTGACGGTGTTGCGTAGACCGTTGGCGTCGACACCGATGTCGGCTGCGAGTTCTTCCAGGGTGTTGCCAACGTGTAGGTACCCGGTGTCGATGTATTTCTGCAGTGCTGCCTTGGGCAGGTGAGGCATGGTGATCATGCCCAGGCCATATTTGGCTAGAGTGCGTGAATCGACAATCAACCAGGCTGGAATGGAGTTGGTTGTTTCGTTGGTTTTGTACATGGCGCGAACGAAGCGGTGGTAGGACACCGATTCGTCGACGAACCGTTCGCCGGCTGCATTGACGGCGATGACGCCTGGTTTGCCCCGGTCCCAAATGTGCGGGAAGACCGCGGTGGAACCGTCGGCACGGGTGCCTATGGAAGAAGGGAACCACAGGGCGTTTTCGCCGTTGTCGTGACCGATTCGGGCTCCGATTGCTCGAGCCATTTTCATGGTGTCACCGGTTGCACCTTCTGCGGCGCGCGAGAATTGCGGAGCGGGGGAGGGCAGGTATTGTTCGCGTAGTTCGGGTGACTGGGCGAAGCCTCCGGCTGCTAAGACGATGCCTTTGGTGGCTTTGATGCGGTGTTCTTGGCCGCGGTAGCCGACCACGGCACCGGTGACTCGGCCAGTGTTCTCATCGCGGATGAGTTGAGTGGTCTGGGCGTTGAGCCAGACGTCTCCGCCACGGCGCAGCGTTTCGTAGTACATACGTGCAGTCAGAGCATTGCCCATAACCAGACGAGTGCCGCGGGGGTTTGATATTCGGTCGGCTGCCCAGCGGGTACCGAGTTTTAGAGCGGTACCTACTGCTTTTGCGGTTGCCCCTGGTTTTTTGGAAAACAGGCCGAGCAGGGTGTTGACTTCTGGTCGACGAACCATCAGTTCGCCACCCATCAGGGCGAACTCTGGTACCGGGCGGCGCACGTTTCGGAACCGGACTT
The DNA here is from genome assembly GCF_020742345.1 of Enteractinococcus helveticum. Taxonomy (GTDB): domain Bacteria; phylum Actinomycetota; class Actinomycetes; order Actinomycetales; family Micrococcaceae; genus Yaniella; species Yaniella helvetica_A. The sequence continues at coordinate 9,588 of NZ_DYXC01000132.1, forward strand.
TGCCAAGTTTGCGACCGTCGAATGGTTCTGGTTCCAGGGCGCGACCGGTTTTGCCGGTTTCCGGCAGTTCGGAGTGGTAGTCGACAACGGCCGGGGAGCGCAGGAAGCGGACATCAAGGCGTTCCATGTATTTCAGCATGTTAGGGCCGTTATCGACATATGACATGCGAAGTTTCTTATCTGCCTTGTCACCGACTACGGCGTCAAGGTAGCGTTCGACTTTTTCGCGGCTGTCATCCATTCCATCTTCTTTTTGGAAGTGGTTATTTGGGATCCAGCAGGTGCCGGCCGAATACGCGGTGGTGCCACCGATGTAGTCGGTTTTTTCTAAGGCCAACACGTTGAGTCCTTCTGCAGTGCCGGTCAGTGCTGCGGATAGGCCGGCTGCTCCGGTGCCTAGGACCAGTAGGTCAACTTCGCGGTCCCATGCAGATTCGGTGTGTTGGTTCATGGTGGTGACTACCTTAGGGAATCGACAAGAAAGCTTTACTCTTTCTGATCATCGAGGCGTAGATCACGGATTCCAAGTGGCATCCCATTGGATGGGAAGTTCGACGGTTGGGGGAGGTCAGCTAGACCAAGGCCAGTTTGTGGTGGTGCCGATAGCATAGGTGTATGGCAAATTCTTCTCGGGGCGAGTCCGTGGTACAACGGGTTTCACGAATTCTGCGGGTGTTTGATGAGGACCATCAAGTCTTGTCGGCAACCCAGGTGGCACAGCGCGCCGACCTTGCGATCTCTACGGCCCACCGCATGGTCGGGGCGATGGTGGATGAGGGGTTGTTATTGCGCACCCCGGATGGCAAATATCGGCTGGGCTTAGTCCTGTGGGAATTGGCGCACCGATCGACCGTGTATCAAAGTTTTACTGCCGCTGCTCGGCCGTTTCTTGAGGGTGTGCATCAGACGCTGAAGAAAACTGTTTCACTGGCAATTTTGGATCCGGCAGAAGTCTCGATTATTTATTTGGAACGTCTTGCGATTGGTCATGATGATACGGATGTGTCGTCATTAGCTGGTCGCCTGCCGGTGCTGTCGACCGGACCGGGTCAGGTCATGTTGGCGTATGCGCCACAACATATTCAAGCCCAGTATTTTGATCAGGCAGACCAGGATCCCGGGGTGATCTCTCAGCGGTTAACGCGTCAGGACCTGGAGGCCAGGCTCGCACAGGTTAAGCGCGATGGGTGGGCGCATGTTGCTGAAGTGCTCAGTGCTGGCTCTTCTGGAACGGCCGCACCGGTCTTTGGTCGCCGACAACGCGTTATCGGGGCGATATCGGTGGTCCGTCCCGTGGATGAAATCAATATGAACGTCCAGCTGCCTGTGTTATTGGCCGCGGCACGTGGGCTGAGTCAAGTGATGGCCCAGCAGCCAGAACAACACCAAGACTTTGCACAATGGTAGGTTAATGCGCAGAAATCCCATTGGGTGAGAAGTGGCGCGCGTTACAGGAAGATTCCTGCAAGAATCACCACGACCGCACTAACGGAGCAAAGGACTCGGCACCATCAATGTCTGAACCAACATCTGGCCCAAGCCTCAAAGTTGCCATCATCGGTACCGGGGCTATCTTTAAGAACCACCTTGAGGCTTACCGTGCCCTGGAGCATGTTGAGGTGGTGGCAGTTTGTGACGTCAATGAAGAACTGGCCGTACGTACCGCCCAAGAACATAATATTGCCCGTGCATTTGGCAGCACCGCGGCACTATTTGAAGCCGCCAAGGATCCAGCAGATCTTGGCCGGCTCGATATCGTTTCGGTGTGCACACCGCACCCGACCCACGAGGCGGTAGTGGTTGAAGCAGCTCAAGCCGGTGTTCACGTATTGTGTGAGAAACCACTGGCAATCACACTGGAATCATCTCAGCGAATTGTCGATGCGTGTCGTCAGCATGGTGTGCAACTGGGTGTGCTATTTCAGCGCCGATTCTGGCCGGCAGCTCAACGTATCAAAACGCTCATTGACGATGGCACGATCGGCCAACCCATCTTGGGGCATGCTTCTGTCATGCTGCATCGCGAAGCCAGCTACTATGCTGCAACACCGTGGCGTGGCTCATGGGCAACCGATGGTGGGGGAGTGCTGATGACTCAGGCGATCCACTATATTGACTTATTGCAGTGGTTCATGGGCGAGGTTGTTGAAGTCCACGGACACACCAACACGTTTGTGCATCAGGAGCACATGGAAACCGAGGATTCCGCGGTGGCCACGTTGAAATTCGCATCCGGTGCGATGGCCACACTGCAGGCGTCAACCGCTGTCACTCCTGGACTGGGCGTCCAGATTCGAGTGACGGGGACAACCGGTGCTAGCGTGCAGTTGACTGAATTCCCCGAGGGAACCGAAGGCCGTATTGATCTGCTCGGCACGGGTGGAACAATAGAAAATGCGCCGACTTGGCCGGCAGAGGCCAACCCGAATACTGCATTGTCGGAAATTAATGCAGCTTTGGTGCCTTACCATAAACTGCAGGTGGCAGATTTCGTTAACGCTGTTGGTGCTGGCACC
>NZ_DYXC01000133.1 GCF_020742345.1 Enteractinococcus helveticum
CAGCCTTGAGTAATAACCGATTCGGCATGCCGCCTCCTGGTCTCACTTCCGACAAGAGCGTAAACCCACCTCGAAACCGAAAAATTTGAGTGATTTGTTTCACAACTCTTGATGTAGTTTCACGCTAGCCCAGGTGCCAGTTCACGGCAAGGGAGACCAGGGGATTGGACCCTATTGCTTAGACCGATCACGAAAGCTAGGCTGTCGCTACATTGTGGCTTTCGTCACAATATGTTATGGCCGAAGGGCTCTGCCCCTCAACGAGGAGGAGGTACACCATGAACTGGCACCCAGAAATTCTGCTGTATACCAGGCTGCGCAAATCCCCGTATTTCCATGCATCAGGACGGCACGGGGTTGAAGCCTACAGCGTAGTTAACCACCAATATCATCCGCGCCGCTATGGCGACCCGATCAACGAATATTGGACGCTGGTCAACGACGTCACCCTCTGGGATGTAGGAGCGGAACGACAGGTGGAAATTACCGGGCCAGATGCCTGGGAATTCTCGAATATGCTCACCATGCGCGATCTGAGCGACTTGAAAGTCGACCAGGGCAAATACGCTTTGATCACCAAAGCTGACGGTGGGATTATCTCTGATCCTGTGCTACTGCGGGTTGATGAGCAACGTTTCTGGTTCTCCACAGCGGAATCCACCCTGCTGGTCTGGGCCTACGCATGTGCGCACTGGTCTGGCATGGATGTCCACGTTCAGGAAGCAGATATCAGCCCCGTACAGGTTCAAGGGCAGAAGGCCCTGGATGTCATGGTGGATTTATTCGATGATTCGATCAAAGATATGCGTCGATACTGGTCGAAGCGCTACGAACTCGATGGCATGGACGTTGTCGTGTCTCGAACGGGATTTACCAACGTTGCTGGTTACGAGATCTACCTAGAAAACGCCAAACGCGACGCCGACAAACTGTGGGAAACTGTTTATGAGGCAGGCCAGTCACACGGTATGCGCGTCACCGGACCGGTGCACATAAGTCGGATTGAAGGCGGCATCTTGTCCTACGATGCAGACATGGATCTGGATACCAACCCATTCGAAGTGTTATTCCACTATCCATGGCTCGATGAAATCGATCAAGAAGCGTCATTCATTGGTCAAGCAGCGCTCAAAGAAATCCGCGACAAAGGCGTCGATCGGAAACTCGTGGGCGTGGAAATCAGCGGGCCATCGGTGGGGTCTTATATCGATGGATCTATGCCTGAGGTATTCCCGGTTCACCGTGACGGTACGGAAATTGGATATGTCAGCTCTGCTTGCTATTCGCCACGATTAGAAAAGAACATCGGCTTTGCTATGGTTCCGGTGGATTGTTCAGCTAACGACACCACATTGCAGGTTGAAACACGACACGGAATGGAGACCGCCACCGTGGTAGAGAAACCATTTCTGGGCTACCACGGTTAACGCTCGGTCTTGGCCTGCCAGCCGAGTGCTGGTCGTAATGTCTCAGGCAGCAATATGACCAGGCGCTGGTTTGCAGGAACATGCCCCTGGACTGCCAGATAGGCTAGCCTGTCGTTGTGACTGTCCAACAACCCCGCCAGAACCGTTCCCCGTGGATCGCCTTTGCCGTGACCGCCTCTGTAGCGGTGCTCACCATCCTTGACGTGGTCAAGGTCAATGTGGTGTTAACTCCACTAGAGGAGACCCTGCAGGCAACACCTACCCAAACAGGATTAGTCGTTGCCGGTTACGTTTTAGCATTTGGTATCGCACTTGTACCTTCGGGACGACTCGGGGATCAATGGAACCGCAAAGCGATGTTCATGATCGGACTGGTCATCTTCGCAATTGCGTCCCTGGGGGCAGCGCTAGCTCCGAGCGCCAGCCTGTTGGTCATAGCTCGCATCCTGCAAGGGATCGCAGCAGGGATCCTCATGCCCCAAGTGTTGGGCCTGATCCAATCAACATTCCAAGGCCAAGCCCGCGGGCAAGCTTTTGGAATCCTTGGGGCCGCCATCGGCCTGGGCACAGCATTTGGGCCAACCATCGGAGGACTTTTCTTGGGAGGTTTTGGCTCTGAACTGGGCTGGCGATGGACCTTTGGGATGAATGTTCCACTCGTGCTGGTGGTTCTTCCACTGGCACTATGGCTCATCCCGGCAGCACAACCACATGACGGACGCGCCGATCTTGATCTCGTGGGAGTCATCCTGATGGCCCTCAGCGTGTTATTCGTTATGCTGCCCTTCGTGCTGACAACAGGTTCAGGAGATCATCCCAGTCGCTGGGCGTTCCTCGGGCTGGGCGCCATTACCGCCCTGTTATTTGTGCGATGGGAGAACCGTTACCGTGCCGCAGGCAAAAGTCCCGTTTTAGATTTCACGCTGTTTAGTTTCTCCTCGTACCGCAACGGCGTCATTATCACCACCCTGTGGTTTGCGGCGATGCCTGCAATGTTTCTGGTCATGACCCTGTTCAACCAACAAGGACTTGGCCACGATCCAGTAGTCGTAGGACTGATCACCGTGCCATATGCTGTGGTCTCTGCGATTGTCGCGGCGGTCGTTGGGAAATACACCTTCCGTCACGCCACCAGCCTCATCATCTGGGGTTTCATTATCTTTATCGCAGCCCTGATCGGACTAGTAGCCATTGCCGTAGTTGTCCCACCGGAGCACAACCCGTTGGCTATGGCCATCGTATTGGCAATAGCTGGTGTTGGGCCGGGATTCATCATGGCCGCAAACCAAATGCGCACCCTCATGGATGTTCCGGTTACCCAGGGAGGTGTCGCGGGCTCCTTTCAACAAGTTGGCCAGCGTCTGGGCAACGCGATCGGCATCGCGGTAGGTTCCGCCATTTTCTACGCATTAGTCGTCGCCGTGCCGCGTGATGCCTCAGGCCTACCTGACCCGACCGATGCGTCGAGCGTTGCCGCATATGTGTACGCTTTCCAGATGGCAATGGCCGTGCTCATCTTATGCTCGCTAGTAGCACTGATCTTTGCGGGAATCGATCACCGCGCTCGCAGCAAGCAACTCGCTGAACAGGCTAACGCGACCGTCAAATCCTAAGCAAGCTCGCTGGCACCGCTGAAACGGCGTCATCGAGTTATCCACAGATGATGATCTTTCCTGGCGTGTCCATTCCACAGATTCCATAGTCTCGAACTCACAGCAGACTGCACCAGGCAGTCCACAAGAGTTGAGGAGACACATTGAAGCACACCTTGTTGGCATCGTTAGCCACCGTCACACTGTCGATGAGTGCCGCATTGGGCGCTGCCCCAGCCCAGGCGAATCCGAGTGAAGAGATAGAACATGAAATTCAAGCGGTGATGGGTCCAGAACAGGAATATCAGCGAGGACTGACCGTCAATGATGTTGCCCCAATCCTGCGATCAGTCATCGTCGATGGGGAAGCCATTTTGGCCTACTGTATTGAATATTGGGTTCGAGCCGCATCTGCCGATCACCAAGCGCAAGTCACCGGGTGGGATGGTTTTACCGGAGATAATCATTTCAAAACTAACCCGCAGGTGCGAGAAGCCGTGGCGTGGATTCTCCACAATTCCTATCCGGCACTCTCATTGGACGAATTGGAAGAACGAACATCGTCGACGGCACTCACCGAACCCGAAGCCATTGCTGCAACACAAGCCGCCATCTGGTTTTATACTGATGATTTTGTTGCCGACGGCAACCTGACCGTTGAGCCAGCGCCAGGCGATGCCGCCAGTCTGACAGAGACGTCTGCCGAAAACGTCCAAAAGATCTTTGACTATCTCACCGGGGAAGAAAACACCGGGCTCACCGAGCAAGAAGCGCAGGCCAGTGTCACGCTCACCGATGCTAGGACTGCGGATACCAGCGTGCCCGAGGCGGTATTGGAATCGAAGACCTCCCCAGCAGACCAGATCTTAGGGCCGGTGATCATCAACAGCTCATCTGACTACGTCAACCTCCAGTTAGAAACCACCACCGATGTCTCACAGTACGATGTCACACTATTAGACCCACAAGGGCAACGCATCGACGTCACGACCCCTGTGGCAGTTGAGGAGCTCTGGGTGCACGTGCCCGCCGATGTCAGATCGGGCAGCGTTCAGCTGATTGCCGAGTCCACCGAATATGGGTATACCGGCCGTTTGATCATTCCGGAGCCTGCGCCAGATCGCCGCTTCCAAACCATCGTGGTGGTCGACCAGACCTCAGATAGTGCTACCACTGATCTTGCATTGCGCTGGGAACAACCTGAACCTGCGGAACCGCCAGCCACAACGCCACCCAAAGAAACCGAAGAAGAAGCGCCTCAAGATGACGACGTCATTGTGCAACCAAGCGCGCCCCCGACGCCAAAGGTAACCAACACCCCGGAGCCAGAGCAGCATAATCGTCAGTCCAATACAGTCAACGTAGCGGTCGAGAAAACCACCCAAACTCCAGCGCCATCACAAACCGCTGTCGACGATATTGCAGTCGAAGAAACGGTCCGGGCAGATGAGGCTCCTGCAGAAGAACTGGCCGAAACCGGTGCGCATCAAACACGAAATGTGTTGGTGGCGCTTGGCACGATAGCCCTGGGAGGAATCATGATATTGGTCAATCGATTGCGACGTCGGTGGGCCTAGCGCAGCCCGGGTGATTCTGAGGGTGAAGTCGAACTTAAAATGCAGAAAACGGAAAATTTAACATTAACGTAAAGACCATCATTGAATGGAGTGCTGAAGTCATCCTGGCCAAGCGTTCCAGTATTCGAAAACGAACGATCATGAGCGACTGGAAAGTAACAAGCCTGTGACCTTCAAGCGCTTATAGACGAAAGCTTTCGACGATAGCTAGAAGGGATCTGGTTTTGACTGCAGCATATGACATTGATGATCGAGATCATAAAGCCGAACTGTGGACCTCGGAAGAATTAGATTTCTGGCACCGAGTCGTCGCGGTCTACATGGGCGTCCTCCCTGAACTTGAACGTGACCTCCAAAAAGCTGGAAAACTCAGTTTCTTTGAGTACCAAGTGCTTGAACACCTCTCGTCAATCGAAGGGGCCATGAGCATGACGCAATTAGCGACCAGATGTAACTCATCATTGTCGCGCCTGTCGCATGTCGCCCGGAAACTGGAAGGCCGCCAATTGCTGACTCGTCGTCTATCTGAGGAAGACAAACGGGTTACCGTTGCTGAGCTAACCGAAGAGGGCCGGTATCTTGTTGATGATATCCGCGATGTCTATCGCCAATCTGTTGAGACTCGGGTATTGCAGTCGCTGTCACCAGAAGAGCTGCGTCAAGTGACCGGTCTCCTGGACAGCATGCTGCGTAAAAATGAGCCAAATCACTGGCTGTTTTCTGTGTAGCGACTGCTGCATCTGCTCCCGCAGAGTGGCCGGAGCCGGAACCATATTCTGGTTTGATTAAAGAATCTAGTCATACTAAACTGTGGGGTTGTTGTCCGCACTGTGCCTACTCAGGTCCAACCATGACTCGAGGATGGCAACGGAGCGCGTGCGTGACAACCGAAATATGGCTCTCTTTTGATGCTTTGCATCGATAGGGACTCACCGTCTTCACCCTAGCGATATAAAGGGCACTTCGGTTGGTTCTCACCCAGCCTGGTATTCCTTCGAGAAGGTCGCAGTAAGAGCGCGGTGTAACAACTGGTGGCGAAAGTTCCGCTGATTCCATCAGCCAGACCATACTTTCGCCCGTACTTTTACTACTGCTTAACACGAGGAGTGATCATGGCAGCACACTGCCAGGTAACCGGAGCTGGACCGGGATCAGGAAACCGAGTTTCCCACTCGAACCGCAAAACAAAGCGCCGGTTCAACCCAAATATCCAAAAAAAGAGCTACTTTGTCCCATCCCTGGGTCGCAAAGTAACGCTGAACGTATCCGCACGCGGTATCAAGGTCATTGATGCTCGCGGCATTGATTCTGTCATTTCAGAACTGATCGCTAAGGGAGTGAAGCTCTAACCATGGCAAAAGATAGAGGCTTGCGCCCCATCATCAAACTGAAATCAACCGCTGGCACTGGGTACACTTACGTCACCCGTAAGAACCGTCGCAATAACCCAGACCGTATTACGTTGAAGAAATACGATCCAGTAGCCCGCAAGCACGTTGATTTTCGAGAGGAGCGCTAAGCATTGGCTAAGAAATCTATGATCGCGAAAAACGAGAAACGCAAAGAAATCGTTGCTCGTTACGATGAACGTCGTAAAAAGCTGAAAGCACAGCTGATCGATCCGAACGCAACTGACGAAGAACGCGAAGAAGCACGCGTTGGCCTGCAGAAAATGCCACGCGACGCCTCTCCAGTCCGCGTTCGCAACCGTGACTCCATTGACGGACGTCCACGCGGTACCCTGCAGAAGTTCGGTATCTCGCGTGTTCGTCTCCGTGACATGGCCCACCGCGGTGAGCTACCTGGCGTTACCAAATCTTCCTGGTAATCGCATAAAACTTTAACAAAATCTGGTCGATGTGCATCTATCGGCCAGATTTTTGTTTAAAGCACGCTTCACCATCACCACATTGAACATCACCGGTGACATGGCATTGACCAAAGAAGATATCGAGTGGTGATACCATGCGTTATCCTTGCCATATCAGTTGCTCAGAGGGAAGGCATGATCATTATGTCCAAGTTGAGTTTTGTGGCCCTCTCCTTGCAGACCACACACCTGGATCCCGCGTCGGTTTCAAAAATCTCCTATGTGAAACTCGTCGACGGAAATATCACCAGGCAAGACGATCTCCCCATCATTCCTCCGACCAGCAAAAAGCGAGTTCCCGACGAGCAAGTAGAGACATCACTGATCCCTTGGGATGAAGCGCTAGAAAAGTTGGGCATGATGATTGGCAAGTTGCCCATTGTCAGTTACTACCGTGATGCTGATAAAGAAATCTTCCATGCCGCTTCTCGGTACCTGAATATTGAACCGCTGCGATTGCATTGGTTAGACTGTCGTGAACTGGCGCGACACTTGCTGCCTGAGCTGCCAGATGTCCAATTGTCCACAGTGCTGAAAACCCTTGACCTCTATGAGGACTATGCCGATAGCAGCGCTGTCGAGCAGACCACTCAAATTGTTATCGAACTTGCCCAACGACACGGTGCCACCACAGTAGTGCAACTCTGGGATGAACTCTACGATCACCCTGAGGACTCCCTTGGTCTTGCCTCCACATTTGAAGGGGCCGCAGACTCAGGCAGTTCCACCGATGACGACGAAGTCATCGATGCGCCATTGGCCGCTGAAGTCCTGCCCCTTGCTGAGGTTTCCGGTGGATTGCCACACCCTGCGGAAGATGAACAACTTACCACACCAGAACCTAGCGGTGCTGATCTCCCAGCAACGACTGTCGCTGAGCAAACTCCTGACGAACAGGCCATAGCCCAAGAACCACTCACCAGCCAGGAACCCGATACCACCGAAACACCTGTTGGCTCTCCAGACGAGCAGACACCAGACGACGCGGACCAGCCACTCTTAGAACCGACTGCTGCAGCCTCAGAAGAGTTACCCGTGTTCTTGCAAGAACCGACCCAACACGAGCGAGCTGACTGGCAACCAGAACCGACTCCTACTGAAGCCCCCGATACTGACCAAGACCAAGTTGATACAGTCGAGACCGCCACCGATCAGAACCAGGACTCTGCAGCGGCACCTGAGCGGGACGACGCCGTATTCCAAGAAGCCGACCAACAGGCCCATACCAATACCAGTCACACGCAGTCTCCCACGGAAGAACCCACCAGCGATCAAACGTCGCCAGTCGAGGAAGAACCAGCAGCTGACCCCGAAACTGACACTGCTGTGGCCCCCAGCGAAGCCGACGAACAACCTGCTTTCCTCAACGAGCCGACCGTTGACGAGGTCGACGCGCAGGAGCCAGAAGCTACAGAAACTGAAACCATAGCAACTGAACAGTCCGAACACGCTGAGATGGCATCAGATGAGCGGCAGCCCGAAGAGCTGCAAGAACAATCAGATGATGCAGAGGAACAGGCCTCTACTACAAATGTGGACTCCCCGGCACCGCTCGTTGCGCCACCGATGAATCCACAACGAGAAGAAATAGACGCTGTAACCTCAGAACCTCACACCGTAGAGGCCGTCAAGGTTTCTGAGCGACCACGAGTTGAAGAACCAACGGAACGAGTCTCGAACGTCAATAAGATCTTTGGTTTCGTTGGGTTGTTCGTATTCGGGGTGCTCACCATCATCGGTGTGGTCTTAGTGGTCATGGCCGTGATGCTGTTTTTCACCGAGAATTCTTTGATGCTTGAAACCAAGGTTGCCGGGGTAATTCTCACCTTGGCCATAGCCCTGTTAAGCCTGTTGATGACCAACGTCAGCTATCGCAGTTTTCGCAAGAAATAGCCCGGCGAAGCAGGCCTTTTCAGATGAACTTGCAGCGATAGGTATTTGAAAATTAGAGCATCATTACTGGGAAGACGCTGAGATTTCCGCAGCTTTTTGCTCAAAAAAGGCGGATTTCCGCGAAATTCCGTAAAAATCGCCGCGAAAAGCGCCACAAACCGCGCCAATAGTGGTACCTTTTCCAAAAGGAGTTCGGCGAACGTCGAGCTTAAGACAACCTAAAGTCCAGGAGGACATATGGCTATGAACCGCAGTGAACTTGTTGCAGCAGTTGCCGAAAAATCTGGTAACTCCGCTGCCGCCGTCAATGGTGTGCTGGACGCCGTATTCGAAGTTTTTGCTTCCCAGGTTTCCAAAGGCGAAAAAATTACTATCCCAGGCTGGTTCTCGGTGGAACGCACCAACCGTGCCGCTCGCACCGGTCGCAACCCACGCACCGGCGAAGCAATCGAAATCCCAGCTGGTCACGGTGTCAAACTGTCCGCTGGTTCGAAACTGAAGGCTGCCGCCACCGGTGAGAAAAAATAAGTTCTAGTTCTCCTATAGAACCGAGACGCTCCGGAATTGTCCGGGGCGTCTTTGCTCTTAACTCATAATGTGCCAGCGGCTAGTAAAAGATGGTTTAATGAATTCGACCACTCGTAGAATTCAATCAGCGCCACGCAGGCGCTTGTTCAGGAGAGTTACATGTCGGACGATGCCGTCTTGCACAGACGTAGCTCCGGTATTGCTCGATTCTTCCGCGGGTGGATCATTGCGGTCCTAGCAGTTGTGCTTGCCGCCGGTGGTCACCAAATTGCGCATTCCATGATGCACGGGGCAACTGAAACGATCCCGCTGCAACTGCTAGCCTTTGCTGCAGCACTGACTGCCCCAATTGCCGTCGCCTTAGCAGGCCAGCGTATCTCCACCTGGTCCACGGCCGCCACCACGATCTTTGGCCAAATAGCCTTTCACACACTGTATTCACTGCCCTATACCGGCGTCTCGCAGTTACCAAACGGCCACGACCATCACGGTCACATGGCACACCTGGTGACGCCGGATACCCCCGCAGTCCAGCACGCTGCGCACACAACAGCCCTAGCAGGCTTCGTCATGATCGCCGCCCACTTGCTGGCTGCGGCACTGACCGTCGTCGTCATTACTAACGGCGAGCACACCCTGATCACGCTGGCGCACTGGCTGACGATGGCACCGGTGCGCATTGTGCTAGCCACCCGACCGGTGATCCTGGCACGCCGCAGCTTGGTAGCGGCTGGGCTCCGGGTGTGGGTACCCCATCCGATGAATGTCACCCAAACACGCACGACCAGAGGCCCTCCTGTATTAGCGTAGACGTGGCCTACCTGTGGAAGTGGCCTCCCACATTCGTTGGATTAACCCAAGGACTCCTTGGGGAGGAAGTATGCAAAAAACTCTCACCACCAGACTTGGTGTCTGGTTTGCTGCCCTGATGATTACACTGGGCTTGGTGCTGGCCCCACAGCTGGCACACGCCCATGATGTGTTAATCGAATCGACGCCAGAAGTCGGCTCAACCGTTGAAACCACCCCCGCCGAGGTGCGCTTGCGCTTCTCCGGGACACCGTTGACTGGCGAAGGCCTAACCAACCTGATTCGTGTCACCGATGCCCAAGGCAATCAGTGGCAAGACGGCGACCCCACCGTGGAAGGTTATGACCTGGCCGTGCCCCTGTGTGAAGGTCTCCCACAGGGCGAATACACGGTGGCCTACCGAGTGATCTACTCGGATGGTCACACTGGTGAAGAAAGCTTCAGCTTTACCAATGCCGACCCGTCTGCCCCAACTGAGGGCGCTCCGCAGAACTGCGGTGAAGCGGCGGCAGCAGACTCACCAAATGCAGGTGAAACGCAAGCACCCCAGACCAACGAACCGCAGGCTACGTCCGACGCCGAAGGGGCCAACCAAGAAAACTCTTCAGCGTCCATTCCCGCATGGATCTGGATCTCTGCGATCGCCGGAATCGTCGTGGTAGCAATCGTCGTTGTGATGTTGCTGCGCGGTAGCCGCGTAGACGAACAGTCTGATGCGGAGGATGACGCCTAACGTGTAGGACAATATTCATGAAGAAAACACACCGCCCGTTTCTCGCCACCGCCGCACTGGCTGGACTAGCTCTGGCTGGATGCAGCACAGCTGACTCTGCCGAAACCACAAATGAACACGTAGAAGATGGCGAATTCTTTTCGGTTGAGGACCCTTGGATCAAAGCCACCGAAGAATCCCTGGACACATCCAGTGACCAATCCATGACCGGTGCCTTTGTGCACCTGACCAATATCTCAGGTGAGGATCAGACCATCGTTGGTGCTGACGCCGAGATCGCCGAGCTCGTGGAACTCCACGAAGTCGTTGACGACGGCGGGGTAAACCTGATGCAAGAAAAAGAAGGCGGCTTCCCGGTGGCCGCGGATCAGCGGTATGAGCTCAACCCGGGGCAAGACCACGTGATGCTCATGGACCTCACCGAGGAAATCAAACCGGGAGATCTAATCGAGATCACCTTGGAGCTAGCAAACGGTGAAACCCAGGTTATTGACTTTGTTGCCAAGGAATATGTTGGAGCACAAGAAAATTACGGTGACCTCGAACACGATGACACGCACTAAGGACAACGATACCCAGTGACCAAGACGAATGATTCCACCGAAAAGCAACCCACCCGGGGTGTTTCGCGGCGCGGATTGTTGTTGGGCGCAGGGGGAGTCGTTGGTGGTGGCCTGGTTGGTGCCGCAGCAGGATACTCTGTGGCATCGACCGCGGCCCCCGCTGCACCCGGTGATCTTCAACAAGCCGTGGAGGTCACCCCCGGGGTCGCCAATACCCAGGTGACCGTCTCCCACCCCTACGGCACGGACACGATTGACTTCTATGGTCCACGCCAGGCCGGGGTGGATACTCCGCAACAAGCCCACGCCATTTATATCGGACTGAACCTCAAAGACGATACCGACGCCGATCGGCTGTCCTCCATGATGCGTTTACTTACCGACGACGCCGCACGGCTGACTCAGGGCAGAGGGGCGCTGGCTGATCTTGACGAAGAACTCGCAGCAGCCCCGGCACGCCTGACAGTCACCTTCGGATTTGGGTCGGAGGTATTTGACCGTACCCGCCCCGAGCTAAAACCCAAGTGGCTGAAACCCCTACCAAAATACGGGATCGACCAGCTGGACCCAGCCTATACGGGTGGCGACGTCGTCATCCAAATTCAAGGCGATGATCCGCTCTCCGTGGCCCACGCTCGACGCATGCTGCTCAAGGATGCCCGCGCATTTGCCACGGTAGCTTGGGTCCAAAGCGGTTTCACACATGCTCGCGCATCACGGCCCGATAACACCACCATGCGCAATCTATTCGGCCAGGTTGATGGCACGGGCAACCCTCAACCAGGGTCCGCACACGCCGAACGCATTATCTGGGGTGTGGGTGAAGGTGATGGTGGCGGCACCAAGAACCTAGAACCGTGGATAGATAACGGCACCTCGATGGTGATCCGACGCATTGCGATGAACGTGGACGAGTGGGACGAACTGGATCGCCCCGCCCAAGAAGGCGTGATCGGACGCTTTCTGGGCTCCGGGGCGCCACTGACCGGAGAACACGAACACGATACGCCTGATTTCGAGGCACTCGGGCCAACAGGATTCCCGATCATCTCGGATATCTCGCACATTCGCCGTGCCCGGTCGGACGACCCGGATGAAGCCATGTTTCGGCGCAGTTTCAACTATGATGAACCACCCGCCACCTCCGGTGACACACTGCACGGCCAAACCGGAGTATCGCAAACCGGGCTGATCTTCGTGGCCTTCCAGTGCGACGTCGAACAACAATACATCCCGGTCCAGGATCGGCTGGCCGAAACTGACCACCTGAACCTGTGGACCATCCCCATCGGCTCGGCCGTCTTTGCCGTGCCACCCGGTTGCCAACCCGATGGCTATATTGGCGAAGCACTCTTCGCCTAGCACCCCAAGGAGTACCGTTGACGAAAACTACCACCCCCACAACGCAATCACCCAACTGGCTATGGCCGGTTGCGGTGATCACCGGTGTTGCGTTTTTGATCGTCATCGGGATCTCCTCGGGCGTGACAGCCGTCCAACAACTGTCCGACCCCGGTGCGCTGACCCGGTGGGCCCTGCCGGCGACCAAGATCATTCACAACATGGCCTGGTCGCTGACCTTCGGGGCGCTGATGTTTGCAGCTATCATTCTGCCGCGCTTCACGGCGATGCCCAAGCGCGGCAGACCGGTGGCCGACGACGCCAAAGAACACCCCGCCTATACCCGCAGCCTGCACATTGCCTCGGTATCGGCGGTCATCTGGACGTTCAGCGCGATCGCCCAGATCATCTTTACCTACTCGGACGTCGCCGGGATGCCGGTCAACACCTCCGAAGGCTTCTCATCGGGCATGCTGGACTATGTATTAGCTATTGCCGTGGGACGAGCCTGGTTCTGGATGACGATCATTGCCGCCGTCGTCACCAGCCTGGTCTTTGCGGTGCGCACCCCAACGGCCATGGCCTGGGGGGCGGTCCTGGCACTATTGGGGATCGTCCCGCTGGCGCTGGTAGGGCACTCGTCATCAGGTGATGATCACTTCGCCGCGGTCAACTCGATCGGTCTACACCTGCTCGGTGTGCTGCTGTGGGTCGGGGGACTGGTGCTGCTGGCCATGCTGGCCCCAACGTTGAGCGGTACCTCACAACTGAAACCCAAGATCAAAAAAGGCCACACCCAGCCACTGGTCTACACCGTATTGACTAGGTATTCGGCGATAGCCGGTGTGGCCATCGCCCTGGTCGCTGGATCAGGAGTAGCCAATGCGGCCATCCGCATGGAAAATATTGAACATTTCATGGCACCTTACGGGCAGATGGTCCTGCTCAAAGGTGCACTGACCGTTGTGCTGGGGCTAATTGGCCTAGCCCACCGGGTGCGCGTCATTCCACGGTTAAAAACCGGCACCACCCAGCCGCCGGAAAATACCCGCAAGATCCTGTGGCGGTTGATCGCCGTGGAACTCGTGATCATGATCGGTATCATGACCACCGCCAGCATTCTGGGCCAATCTGAGCCACCAAAACCTGAAGAAATCCCACCCGATGCCTCCCCCGCACGCATCACCACCAAATACGAACTGCCACCAGAACTCACCGCCGTTAGGTGGATTACCGAGTGGCGCTTCAACTGGTTGTGGGTCGCCATCGTGATCTTCTTAGCCATCTGGTATGTCCGGGCTCTGCGCAAACTGGCAGCCCGCGGCGACAAATGGCCCATCGCGCGCACCATTTTCTTCTTCATTGGACTGGCCATCCTGGTCTGGGACACCTCCAGCGCCCCGGCGATCTACGGTCTCGTATTGTTCTCCGCCCACATGGTCAACCACATGATCCTGACCATGCTCATCCCCATCTTCTTGGTGCTGGGAGCGCCCATCACCTTGGCCTTGCGCAGCATAGCATCGCGCAAAGATGGCACTCGGGGCCTTCGAGAATATATGCTGGCCGTCTTGAATTCCAAGTATTCTAAGGTCATTACCCACCCGATTTTTGCTGCAGTGAACTTTGCCGGGTCGCTGGTGATCTTTTATTTCACCCCGGTCTTTGAATTTGCGTTGCGCTATCACATCGGCCATGAACTGATGAACACGCACTTCTTGCTCACCGGATTCATCTTCGCCTCCGTGATGATCGGGGTCGACCCGCTCCCTAACCGGCCAACCTATCCGCTGCGCCTGGTGATCCTGATCGCCACCATGGTATTCCACGCCTTCATCGCGGTGGCACTGACCGGTTCGGACTCGCTGCTGATGGCCGAATGGTTCTCCGCGATTGGACGCGACTGGGGTCTGCCGGCCATTGATGACCAGAAGATGGGTGGCGCGATCATGTGGGGGACCGGTGAATTCCCAACCGTGGCCATGGCCCTGATTGTGCTGTACCGTTGGCGCACCGAAGATATCCAGCACGCCAAACGCCGCGACGCCCGCGTGGATAAATACGGCGACGCCGACCTTGACGAACTCAACGAATACTACGCCCGCATGGCAGCATCCCAGGAGCCAACCACCCATGACAACCCCCGGTAAGATCACCAAAACCCTGACCGTGTTCTTGGTGGCCGTACTCGGACTGGTCGGCTGTTCCTCGAATGACGACGCCCCTGACGACGCACAGGCCAATCAGCTCGATAATCTCATGACCGCTGATGCACGCCCGGACCAACGGGCCGCCGGGGGCGCCACCGCGATGGCCATCGAACTGGGATTCGAACAAGTCCAACCCGCTACGGCAGACGAAATCGCCAGCGTGCGCGAAGCAGCCGCCGAGCGCACGGATGCCGCACAAGAGCTCGACGTCGAACCGGCAAGCTGTGCCGCCCCGATCGCCGAACTCGACTGGTCGCCCATCCAGGCGTCGTCGGAATCAGTAACGCGCGTAGATTTTGGTCGGGAAAATTTTGCCGGTGCCGGTAGCGTTGAAGTCGCCGGCATCACCGAGGACACCGGTGGCTCTGCTGCGGCCGCTGACGAGGTGGCAGCCCACCAGCAAGCAGTTGAACAGATCACGACCAACTGCAATGACATCACAATGCTACTGGCCGATGAATCAGAACCCGATTGGGCAGAATTACCCTACACATTCACCGCCCAAGCTATTGAAACCGATTCGGGCTCGGGACTGCTATGGCAGCGGTATCCCGCAGATGATCCCAATGGTCAGTCCACTACCGCGTTAACGCTGATGACCGAGTCCGAGGGCTACGCGATCATGGTTGCGTTTATTGGCAGTGAAGAAATTGCCGACGCGGAATTTATCGACATCAGCGAAACCATCTTGGCCTCGGCTATCGCACAACTGGACTGAGGTTTAAACTCCAATGGTCAGGCTCTTGCGCGCCTGACCATTGGTGCATCATGTCAGTTTTGGAGCGTTCCGTAGGTCACTGGAACGGTTCCTAATGTAGTGGCGTTGCGTGACCGCAGTCTTGCGTCTGGGTAAACGCCAGTTCAATTTAAACAACCGGTTGGGTTGGGTGGCTCTACGGCATCGAAAATATCACGCCACCAGAGCCGAAAATTTCAGCGGCAACCTCGGAGATATTGGTTCGGTATTACTGGGGTAGCCAGCATCTAAAAGCTACCGAGGTGATCATCACAGTTGTGAAACGTGATTTGCACATGAGAAGTCTTGCTGCCTATAACACGCTTATCGTGCGTGATTTCAGCAACTCCGAGCCCGCATTGATAGACGCAAAATGTGCTGCATGACGCCCAAGTCACTGACTGGGTGAAAGGTTATGAATTCCGGGTAGTCCTGCCATGTGGCGTTAGGATAATTTCATGACCACACCTGCCCCGACCCTGCGACTTATTCAAATTTCCGATCTGCATTTGGTAGAAGAAGGTAAACTGCTACGCGATGCGTTGGATACCCCGAACCGTATGCGTGATGTCCTTGACCGGGTGCTCACGTTGGGGCCGGCCGCCATTATTTTATCCGGTGATCTTGGGCAACGAAATCACTACGTTCACGATGATTTGGCCGCCTACGTTGGGCATTTTCAGGAACAACTGGGCATCCCGTTCATTGCAGTTGGCGGCAACCACGACCCAATCGATGCTGTCGGACAAGCCTTTAACCTGGCAAAGATCGCTTCCGGTCCAGAACTGGGTGATACCGTCCATGATGTCCAGGGCCTACGAATTATCGGCTTAGATTCGCACGGTGTTGGCAATAATTACGGCCATCTGACCAGGCAACAACGTGACTGGTTAGCTGAGATAGTCGCCGAACCCGCAAAACACGGCACGCTGCTGGTAGTCCACCATCCGCCAGTGCCTTCAACAACAACAGCCCAACGGGGGTCGGGTCTGCGAGATACCGACAAACTCTACGAGGTCATCAAAGATTCCGACGTGCGGGCCATTTTGTCTGGCCATTACCACTACCAGGTTGCCGGGATGTTGGGACATATTCCAGTGTGGGTATCGGCTGCGGCATCATATAATTTTGATCTTTTTGCCCCGGGGGATATCCTGCGGGGCATGGCTGACGGGTGGGCGACCATCGTGGATGTCTACCCACAGACCGTAACCTTCTCATCGTTATTACTGACCCACCGTGATGAGGTGTTTGCGAAAACCGTTGGCTGATACACGTTCGACACCGGAGTCTTTCCGAAGACTCTATGAGCTCCTGGATGCGGCCATTGATCCGGGCAGCTGGTGGCCGGCCGAAACGCATTTTGAAATCGGTGTGGGTGCGATCCTGACCCAGAACACGGCCTGGAACAACGTCGAACAGGCCATCGATGCGCTAGATGCCAATCGGCTACTGACTCCCACGGGCATTGCCGCTGTAGATATCAACGGTCTCAAAGAACTCATCCGACCCGCCGGATTTATGAACGCTAAAGCCACATATCTAAAAAACTTCACCACCTGGTATCTGGCAAACTACACCACGGCCGGCGAACTACACACCGACCAGTTACGCAAGGACCTCATGGCGGTGCATGGCATCGGACCCGAAACCGCAGATGTGCTCATGCTGTATGTGTACGAGCGGCCGGTGTTCATCTGGGACACTTATGCCAGGAGACTACTGGTTGCAGCGGGTTACGAGGTACCCAAAGACTACGAAGCCGCACGACGTGCACTGACTGCGCCCATGCTGGCATCTGAACTCACCACCGCTGAACACCAACGTTTCCACGGTCTGATTGTGCAAGCGGGCAAATATGCTACGGCGGCCGGGGGCTGGGAACACTACTGGCACCAGTTGCACCACTAGTGTCCCTATGAGCTTCTCAGCGACTTCCTCGGGGCGGTCTCCATTGGCATACGGCTGCAGCACGGGTGCCGCGGTTGGTGTCCTACCGATCGCCGCACGCCTCGGTCACTGATGTCAACGGCATGCTGCGCTAAGCGGGGTTAGACCCGCTGGTCTACCTCGAGTACAAGGGGCTGAAAACCATGTTGAAAAACGACGGCGCACTCCGGGGCTCGTTGCGATACTGCCCGGCTCAAAATCGTCTACGCAATATTAGACACCCGCCTGAGATTTTTGAAAATGCAGTAGTCCGGCCTTGATCCTTGGATTGACATGCTCATTCGCTGAATATATCGCTGGTGAGATTTCAGCAGGTGATCCGGTTGGCACCAGCTGTGATTTGAGAGGCTTCGTCGAGCTCAAACGGGGATGGACGAATGCAACACACGTTTTGGGTAGAGATGAACAGAGCGGGTGACGGGAATCGAACCCGCGTATCTTGCTTGGGAAGCAAGCGCTCTACCATTGAGCTACACCCGCACAATATGCAACGGCCAGGGACGCCGTCGTCATTGGTACAACGAATATCTTAACATCTCGTTGCAGTGAATCTGCGCATTCGGCAAATGTTGCGATTTGCTCACCGTGAAAACTGACGACTGAATGTGACGCAATGACTTGCATCGGATTGGGGATAAGGAAGAATACAAGGCATGACTTCGGCACCTTCGACTCCTCGTATCCGCGCCTCTGAACTGGTTGGCGAAACCTGGTTCAACACCGGCGATAAAGACTTGAGCCTCAAAGATCTTCGCGGCAAGATTGTGATTTTAGACTTCTGGGCATTTTGCTGTGTCAACTGCCTGCATGTGCTCGACGAATTACGCCCTCTGGAAGCCAAGTACGCTGACGTGCTGGTGACCATCGGGGTGCACTCACCAAAATTTGATTACGAAGCGGAAACCTCGGCGGTGGCCGCAGCGATTGAACGCTACGACATTGCACACCCCGTTATCAACGATCCCGAACTGATCACCTGGCAGGCCTACACGGCTCGTGCTTGGCCGACCCTGGTGGTTGTGGATCCGGAAGGCTACGTGGTCGCCCACCTGACCGGTGAAGGGCACGTGTCCGGGTTGTACTCGCTGATCGACCAGCTTGTTGAAGAACACGAGGCCAAGGGCACCCTGCATCGCGGGGAAGGCCCCTATGTGGCACCAGAACCGGTAGCGCGAGACCTGAAATTCCCGAGCAAAGCCATTGCCTTGGGCGCCCGAGGCACCCAGGCAGGCTCATTTTTGATTGCCGATACCGGTCACCACCGCCTAGTTGAGGTGGCCGAGGATTTGGAAACCGTGTTGCAAACCATTGGTGGTAATGGCACAGGAACTCCGGTCTCCCAGGAGGCTGCACAGGCCAATCCAGAACTGATCTCCGTGCGGGGCCATGCCGATGGCAATCGTGAGATTGCACTGTTTAACGAACCACAGGGCTTAGCTTTGCTGCCTGAGGACATCGCCGCCCAGGTTGGCTACGATGTGTTGATCGCTGATGCTGTCAACCACCGACTGCGCGCCGTGAACCTGGCCACCGGCGAGGTTTCGACCGTAGCCGGCAACGGAGTCCAGCGTCTGATTGACTCCGAGCGCGTCCAGGCAGAAACCGCAAGCGACGAAGCTGAAACCGTGGATCTGGCACCGTTTACCACCGAGGCCGTGCAAACCTCACTATCGACCCCGTGGGATGTGCAGTACTCGGAAGCCGAATCCAAGGCGATCATTGCGATGGCTGGCACCCACCAGCTGTTTTCTTATGACCCGGTGAGCAAACAACTGGCGATCTATGCCGGCACCGGCCTGGAAGGTCTGCTCGATGGGCCCGCCGATGAGGCCTGGTTGGCACAGTCATCGGGGCTGTCCATCGATGCCGAGGGAACCCTGTGGGTTGCCGATTCTGAAACCTCGGCTGTCCGCTATGTGATCCCGTCGACCAAGAGCGGCTCGGGGAAACCAGAAGTAGGCACCGTCGTGGGCACCGGACTATTTGATTTTGGTTTCCGTGACGGCAAACCCCAAGACGCCCGTCTGCAGCACCCGCTGGGCGTCACCAACCTACCTGACGGTTCGGTGCTGATTGCCGATACTTATAACCATGCGATTCGCCGCTGGGCACCACAAACCCTGAACCCGGATGGCACCACCAAACCGGCCGAGGTCACCACGGTTGCCCGCGACCTACAAGAACCCTCCGACATCCTGGTCGAAACCGATGCCGAGGGGACGGCGGTCTCGATCGTCGTCGTCGAAACCAATGCCCATCAGCTGGTGCGCATCTCGGTGCCCGAAAAATTCTTACACGTCGACGAGGGTGCAATGCAGGTGCAGCGTCCACCAACGAAACTGGTTGCCGGCGATATCCCGATCAATATTTCATTCACCGCACCCAAGGGCCAGAAACTCGATGACCGTTGGGGCGACCCAACCCAGCTGACCATCTCCTCAACCCCGGAAAACCTGCTGCTGGAAGGTGAAGGACGCGAAACCGGGCTGACCCGCCAGCTGAGACTCAACCCAGAGATTACCGAAGGTGTCCTGCATGTGACCGCACGTGCTGCCGCATGCGATGGCGAACACGGCCAACCCATCCCGGATTCCGCCGCCTGCCACCTGTACCAGCAAGACTGGGGCATTCCGGTAACCATCCACGCAGATACCTCCGACGGCGCACACGACAAACTGGATCTGGACCTGCGCGGTATCCACTAAAACCCAGACTCAACACAACCATCCGTTCGGATAGACTAGGCACCAAACGTGTCGTCTACCCGAACGGATGTGTTGTTTCATGGCCACCCTGATCGCACACAGCCCCGAACCAGCAACCCAACACTTCGCCGACCGCCTGGCCACCCTGTTGAAAGACCAGCGAGGTGTCACCATTGCCGTTGTGGACCTGGCCCGTGCGGCCCGCTACGTAGAGAACGTCGACGCCGTCATTGTGGTTGCCGAAGCCACGGAAGAAACCTTCAACCACCCGGCCCGCAACTTCTTGACCAGCCAACACGCGGAGCTAGACAATACATCCGTATTCATCGTCGCGCTAGGCACCGCTCCAAGATTGACCAAAACTCAACAGATCGCCATGGACGCTTTTGAGCCACGCGACACAGCCTATTTCCGAACTGATGCCCTTGATGAAGCAGCACTGAACACCTGGGTCGGTCAAATCACCCTTCACGGTGTCGTCTAACTACTGCCAGTCGGGACGCACTCGAAGATTCTCTGGTGTCAGCTCCAATTGTGCGGTCATCTCGAAAGGCTCCTCGTAACGCACTTCTGACTGCTGACCCGACCCAATATCAATCTCTTGGGCATTGAGCACGGCAGTGGCCATGATCCGATCAATCGTCGGTTCAGATTCTTCCCAAGAGTACTGCACTTCGGGAATATCAATCGACCAGTTCACCGATTCCGGCACAATCCGGTTGGTTGTTTCATACCCAAACGGACAGCCCGTGGGCTTCAACACCTGCTGCTGCGTACACCGCTGCAGCTGTTCTTGTACTTCCTGGGTTATGGCATCATCGACCGCCTGGGTCGGCTGGACTTCGAATTCAAAATCTCTATGCGCGCCAGCAGCCAGTACATCGTGGGCGAGCAGTTCTGTTGGCTCAGCGACTTCTAAATAGGTGCCGTGATACTCAAGTTCTATTGACGACGGCGCAAAAGCCGCCAGCGTTGCCGGGGAACCATTGAGCCCCAGAAGGGGAGTGGGCTCATCGTTGACATGAGCTACCGGCTCATCGGCCTTAGCATGTTCTGGCATTTGCAGTGGCGTCAATTCAACCTGCTGTAGCGGCAGCGGATGCAGCTGCCACACGTTAAAAAACAGCCAGGAGGTGCCCACCTTATCGACCACAATCGAGGTTGTCTGGGGCTCATCATGGGCATCCTGATAGCGGATCTCAACTACTTGCTGAGCAACTTCGGTATTGCGAAAGCTTTCCGGCACTTCGGCATCGGTTGCCACAATCTCGGCGTCTTCCAGCATCGCTGCCGAAGCAGCCAACGCCTCACCGTCCAGTAACACCGTGGAGATCGTCTCGGGAGTGTTTTCCGCCAGGTACCCCTGTGACAGTGCCATCGCCGTGGAACCGTCCCCGGCACGCAACGCATCGACGTATTCCTCGACTACAACCTCAGCGTTATATACCAGGGAATTCAGCAGCATAATCACGGCAGCAGCAACGAGCACCAGTGCGCCGATGACGATTCCCCAAAAGCCCGGCCGGGTCACAACGGGCCGCTGTCTGGAAGTTCTGGGCACCTTAATTTCCTTCGAGATGACGGATAATGCTCTAGGCTAACAGACCTGCGACAAGGATCATCGCCGGTATCGCAAGAATCGTTGTCACAAACACGGTGTCTCGAGCAACAATCAGGCCAGTGTTATAGCGAGATGCAGAGACAAACACATTTTGCGCCGTGGGCAAAGATGCTAAGACCGTGGCCACCAGAACATCGTCTGGATCCAGCTGGAACACAAATTGGGCCAGCACCCAGGCAACGAGCGGGTGGATGATTAATTTGATGGTCGCCGCCAGGATGGTATCGCGACGTCGGCCCTGTTCTTTATCCAACGGGCGGGAGCCAACTAAGGAAATTCCAAAGGCCATCAGCATGGTGGGAATCGCGGCACCGGCGATGAGCGTAATGGACTCATCTAAGGGTTTCCACAGTTGCCACTCGGTAATTGAAAACAGCAAGCCTGCCCCAGAACCGATGATCAACGGGTTGCGAATCACGGTGGCAAAGATGCGTCCCAGACTGCGCCAGAAGCCCGCGCGCACGACCTTGGTCTGCGAAGTCCCGGCCTGTGATTCTTTGAGGGTTTGAGTGTCGAGGACAAATACATAAATTGGCGTATAGATTGCCAGTTGAAATAAAATCACCGGCGCTGCATAGCTGGCATCTCCCAACACATAGGCAGCAATCGGAATACCCAGATTTGCAGAATTAATTAAGGACGCCGACAGGGCGGCAATCATTTTCTCGGAGCCACTGCGTCGCGTCAGGAGAAAACGTGCGCTGATCAGATACAAGCCGGCGGCAATGCCCGCCGAGAGAGTTGCGATCCATAATTGCGGTCCCAGGACTAAGAAAACGTTGCTGTTGGATAAGGTGTTGAACAGCAGTGGGGGAGACGCCACGAAGAACGCTACCCGGGATAAGACCGGTTGTGCGTTCTGACCAAGTGCACCAGTTTTCCCAACGGCATACCCGACCAGGATGATCAGCCAGATAATGAAAAATCCCGACAGAACCTGTGACACTGGTACCTTTCGTCAAGTAGTAGCGTCACGACATCATTCGTGACGGCGATGCACCTGCACTAAACTACACCCGGTACAACCCGGAAGCGCCCCGAGATAGGAAGTAATGCCTGACCAACAACGCAGACGAACCAGAATCTGGTGGCTGTCTGGAATTCTAGCTATTCTCGGTGCGGGTATTGCAATGTTTGCTGCAATGGAACTGTTTGTTGTCACTCTGGTGACGGTGGGCCTCGCTGTTATTGTGACGATTCTGTTGGGTTCAGTCCTCGCTGAGGCCGATAAATAGCATCATTCCCCACAATTTATACGCCCTTAGTGAAATATTGTCGCTAGACTAGGTGTATGCTGAATCACTTTGCTAGCTGCCGTTGTGTTCGCGCGGTAAATATTGGCGCACGTTGCGTAATTCTGTGGCGAGAAATCGCGTAATTCTGCGGTAGTTTAGCCTTTCGTAACCAATTAGGGAGCATCGAATGTTCGCTAATTTGGTCAGCCCAAATTGCCTGGAACCGCCGGCCGTGACGCGATATATTATGAGTAGTTCAAAAGAAGGTATTGAACTGCTGTACGAATGAATATCAGGAGGGAACAGCTTTGGTTCACCACCAGAATAAGAACACGCTACTGGGTGGGCTGGGTGCTGCGGTTGCCGTCCTGTCTGCATTGGTCGTCGTGACAGCGATCGCTCAGATGTACGCGCTTACCGTCAGCCTCATAATTACTCAGCTCGCCGTGCTGGGCGCTATTGGCTATATCTATACAAAGGCACGCCAACAAGAAAATGAAATGTTTTGTGCCAGCCTGACCGTAAATAAATAGGCCGCTAGTGGCCACCTCGTGACAAAAACATAACTTTCAGATCTAACCGCCCCCGGTGTCGAGCTTCGATGCCGGGGGCTTGTTATTCTTATAGTGAGCCACAACACATGAACAGAAAGGCTTGCCATGCCAGAGTCGACGCAAGAAGCGCTTATCGTCCTGGGCGGGACAGGAAATCTCGGATCTCAGGTGCTGCCAATACTGGCAGATGCAGGGTATCACCTCGTTGTATTTTCTCGACGACAGGTCTCAGGCCCGCCCTATGAAGACCCACGGGTCAGTCTTGTAGTGGGCTCATTGGATGACACAGCCTTTGTTGATTCGATGGTGAAGACTGCGCTGCAGCATGCCCGCACGCTTCGCGGAGCACTGTTTTTGAATGGTGGCTATACCGGTGATCAGGGCATCGGTGCCGATGGATTTACCGAAGCTCTTCAAATCATGATGGACAAAAACGTCTACCCTACAACCAAAGTCCTTTCCAGGATTCTGCCGCACTGGCAAACTCATGGCGGGGGCAAAATTGTCTTGACCTCTGCAACGGCCGTCGAAAAACGCTTCGCCAAAGGCGGAGCCTATGCCACTTCAAAAATGGCCGTCGAGAGTTTGGCGCGACAAATCCAGCGGGAATACGATTCCGAAGTTGTAGACGTCCATGTCTTACGACCAAAAATTATTGGAACCAACGAGGGTCAGAACGCGCCTGCGGATCTTGCCCAAGAAATGCTCGAGGCTATTGGCTCTAGCGAATAGCTCACGGTGCTGGTGCCGGTGGAAAGGAGCAGCCGTGACCCGGTCCCTCACAGATGCAGAACGTACTTTGATTAGCGCAATGATTACCAGCGCCAAAGCAACCGACCCTGATCGGTTAAAAGGGTCCGTCGCCTGGCGAAACTGGCGTCACGATCTCCACGAAATGATAAACCGTCTGTCGGTTGGTAAGCTGTGCGACTGCGGCAAATGCCCATCGTTCCAGTTACTGGTTGACGGTCACGAAGTGCCGTCGAGCCCAGAACCCATCATTTTGGAAGCCTTTATCTCTGAAGGTATCGTCATGCTATTTATTGACAACGGCAAACCGTCTTACCTTGAGATCGCGCCAAATCTCGACATTAAAGTTGATCTGCCGCCCGAATCCGCGCTGATCTTCTAATCGATGCTTCATTCCGGCACACCCGGTGCCATAATGAATGCCCCAAGCGGATCGTACGCTAGCGTTAAGCTGTGCTTTTATCAGATCGTGATATCAAGAAGTCATTAGAAACTGGTCGGATCGGTCTGGATCCGCTGGACGTTGCCATGGTGCAACCGGCCAGCGTTGATGTACGCCTAGATCGGTACTTCCGGTTGTTTGATAACCACAACTACCCCTTCATTGACCCAGCCATAGAACAGGCCAACCTTACGCGCATGGTCGATGTAGCACCAGACCAGCCATTCATCCTCCACCCCGGAGAATTTGTGTTGGGCTCAACCTATGAAAAAGTGTCGTTGGCAGATGACGTTGCAGCTCGTCTAGAAGGGAAATCTTCCCTGGGACGCCTGGGCCTGTTGACGCACTCCACCGCAGGCTTCATTGATCCCGGGTTCTCCGGACATGTCACGTTGGAACTATCCAACATGTCGACCCTGCCAATAAAACTCTGGCCCGGCTCAAAAATTGGGCAGATGGCATTCTTTACCTTGACCTCACCATCCGAGCACCCCTACGGCACGGGGCCGAACCTTAACCGCTATCAGGATCAACGCGGACCGACCGCCTCCAGGTCACACCTGAATTTTCACCGATCGATCATCGAACGGTAAACGTCAGCACTTTCTCAGCCCAACCCTGCGCCAGGGGTAAACTGCCGGCAAAATCTACGAGACAGATTGGGTTGCGCTGACAACAGAACGCCGTTTAGAACCGCTTCATAACCCGACTTTCGGACACGATTGCGAGGCCGAAAGACAGTTAACTTATCCCGTTTTTCGGCATCAGACCGGGGTTTTAACTGTTGTATCGAAGCGCTGGCGAAATACGACACCTGGGCAAACTTTAGTTCGCTAAGGAGTAACACAACGGTGATTTTTGTAATGCTCTTGATCCAGGTTTCTCGGGATAAACCGAACTAGAACCGATAAAACAAGACTTAAGTGGGATAGGCCGAGAATGTGAACTTAGAACGCTCTGCACCAAAGCCGTCGTCCACTATGTAAGGTTAAGCAGGTGACCGTCCCCTAGACTTCACGGAGGCAACCGTGCTGATTGTGCTCCTTGCACTTTTTATGGTTGCGCTCATTGCACCCCTGATTATTCATAAATCGGGACGTTCAGGCTTCCTCATTCTCGCAGCGATACCAGCAGCTGGATTTCTCTGGCTTGCGACACAATTACCGAAAGTCCTTGCAGCAGAGGAACTGTTAGCGTCGAGCGCTGCTGCTCACCAGCAAGAAACATCCCTTGTGCAAACCTGGGAATGGATCCAACCGCTGGGTGTTGAACTGTCATTTCGGCTAGACACCCTGAGCGCGTTTCTCGGACTGATCGTCCTAGGCGTGGGCGCAGCCGTCCTGGTCTATTGTGCAAGGTACTTTAAGGCAGATGAACCGCGTTTAGGCAGTTTCGGCGCGCAATTCTTGGCATTTGCCGGCGCCATGTTTGGTTTGGTCGTCACTGACGATCTGCTGGTGCTCTATGTCTTTTGGGAAATCACTTCGATCTTGTCGTTCTTGATGATCGGCTACCAAGCCCACCGTATTTTCGCTCGCCGGTCCGCGATGACCGCTCTGATGGTCACCACCTTCGGTGGCTTGGGCATGCTGATCGGACTGATCATGTTTGGCAACGCGGCCGGTACATATCGTGTTTCCGAGATCGTAGCCCAAAGTACCGACCTGCTTACCGGGGATTTTGCCGGGCCCTACATGACTTGGGCTATTGCGCTTGTGTTACTGGGGGCAATCACAAAGTCCGCCCAAGTGCCCTTCCACTTCTGGCTGCCTGCCGCGATGGCTGCTCCAACGCCTGTTTCCGCCTACCTCCATGCCGCGGCAATGGTCAAGGCCGGTATCTACCTTGTAGCACGGTTCGCTCCGGCTTTTGCTGGGGAGTCTATTTGGCAAGTCATGGTGCTTGGCGTTGGCATGTGGACCATGTTGGTTGGTGGATGGCGCGCACTGCGACAGACCGACATCAAGCTCATCCTGGCCTACGGGACCGTATCCCAGCTGGGCTTCCTGATGATCGTCAACGGATTGGGAACAGCTGCCGGCGCCCAAGCGGGCCTGGCCATGCTGCTGGCACACTCACTTTTTAAAGCACCGCTGTTCATGGTCGTGGGTGCTATCGATAAGATCACTGGAACCCGTGACCTTACAAAACTTTCTGGACTGCGCAAAAGTCATCCGGGATTATTCTGGACCGCAATTCTTGCCGCACTCTCAATGGCCGGTGTCCCACCGCTGTTTGGCTTTATTGGTAAAGAAACCGTCATGCAGGCTGCCACGGACTGGGCGCTGTGGCGAACCGACGGGCTCCTGCTGGGCCAACCCAACTTCTGGGGTGCAGCTTGGAGTTGGGCTCCACTAGTAATTGTTGTGCTGGGTTCCATCCTGACGGTTGCTTACACCGCACGCTTCATGTGGGCAGCATTTGCTACCAAGAAAATTCGTTCAGGCGGTGAGCTGCAAGAGCTCCCTCAGACTCGGGCACTGCGTGGCTTCGGGCGTCTTGGCCTTATTCCGGCTGCCGCGCTCTCGGCTGCTGGCGTCGTGGCAGCTTTCGTCCCCGGTTGGGTCGGCGCATTACCCTACGAATTTAGTCACACCTTTGAACACTTTGAAGGTGAACACGTAGAACCGTTGGCATTGTGGCACGGTTTCAACCTCGTTTTGGGTCTGTCTGCGGTGATCATTCTGGTTGGTATTGGCCTGTTTGGTATCCGCGGTCACGTCAGTCGCGTTCAGGCCGCAGTACCCACCTGGCTTGATATGTCGCGGGTCTACCGTTTTAGTCTGGCTCGGCTGGATGACCTGGCCATTTGGATCACCGGTCGTACTCAACGCGGTGACTTGTCATTCTATCTCTACATCATCCTGGCAGTCACGGTCCTGGCACCGCTGGCCATTCTGTTGTTCCCAACGAACTCCGACGACGCCACCATCTCTTTGCCTAACGTCGCATTTGCCGGCGACTGGATACTCACCGGTCACCCCGTGTACTTCGTGGTGGCCATCGTCATGATCTTGGCTGCGATCTCAGTGATTCGTGCCAAACGACGGTTCTGGGCTGTGCTGTTGGTCTCGACCACCGGATATGCCCTGGCTGGCGTTTTTGCCCTCCAAGGCTCACCCGATCTGGCACTTACCCAGGTGCTGGTGGAATCCGTGTTGACTGTGGCTATGGTCTTGGGGCTGCGTGTTCTACCGCCAGAGATTCCCAAAGTCCAAGAACAACATGACAACCAGTGGGCCAGAGCGCTCTTGGCCATTGCGTTTGGCCTGGTCATGATGTGGATTGCCGCGACCGTGATGGCCTCACGAATTGCTGACCCCATCTCGCTGGCCATGCCAGAATTGTCCTACTACGAAGGCGGTGGCACAAACATCGTCAACGTCACCCTGGTCGATATGCGTGCTTGGGACACCTTTGGTGAAATTACCGTACTGGCGGCTGCTGCAACTGGTGTTGCATCATTGGTCTTCATCGCTGAACGTGAGAGGCGTCGCAAGAGCATATCGGAACTCACTGTAGGAACTGTGGGCGCGTACCGTGTCGAAGAGTCGGCGATGAACGATGCCGAAGTCAAAAGCTTCCGCAACTTCTTCAATGTGCAACGTCAACCATGGATTGTTGCTGGAGCAACGATGGCGCCCGAACGAAGGTCCATCATTTTCGAAGTGATTACCCGTCTGATCTTCCACGCCATTATCCTCGTGTCGCTCTACCTGCTGATTTCAGGCCACAACCTTCCCGGTGGTGGATTTGCCGGCGGACTGTTGGCTGGTATCGCCTTTGCCATCCGGTATGTGGCCGGTGGGCGATTCGAACTTGAACAGTCGATCAAAATCCCAGCCGGAATTATTCTCGGCTCGGGTCTGGCCATCGCGGCCGTTGCCGGGTTGGTACCGCTGTTCTTCGACGGCCAGGTCTTCCAAGCCTACGATGTTGAAGTCGTGCTGCCCCTGCTTGGTCACGTGCACTTCGCTTCAGCCATGGTCTTTGATATCGGGGTATACCTGGTGGTGATTGGCTTGGTCATCGATGTGCTGCGTTCCTTGGGCTCTGAAGTGGACCGACGCTATGAGATTGAGACCCGTGCCAGGATCGAAGCCGAACAGCGCATGACCGCAGCCCGAGTCAGTGCGCAGACTTCAGGAGGCCAACGTGACGATTGATGCCGTCTTGCTCATCATGATGGGCGTTATGTTCGCCGCGGCCATTTACCTACTGATGGACCGCACCCTGACACGAATCATGTTCGGGCTGATGATGTTCACGAACGCCGCCAACCTGTTGATCATCATCATGGCGGGTCCCGCCGGGCTTCCGCCGATCTTTCGTGACGACATCGCCGCCGATGAGTACTTAGATCCACTGCCTCAGGCGCTGACTCTAACCTCAATCGTCATCAGCTTTGCAGTCACCGCATTCATCCTGGCGTTGATCTATCGATCCTGGGTCTTGGCTCGCCGCGATGAAGTCCAAGTCGATATCGAAGACATCCAGGTTGCTGAACAGCCAACCTACGACGCCGAAGACGACGCGCTCATCGCCGATGAAGAATCCGAATTCCTCGAAGATCACGAAGACCCGAATATTTACTACGAATACACCACCGAAGCCAACCCGAGCGTAGACTCTGCCGAACCGAAAGAAGGTGACCGCTGGTGACAGACTTCTCCGTGGTCAATCTGGCACCCCTTTCGGTTCTGCTGCCCATCCTAGGCGCGGCTATTGCTTTCACTTTGGTTCGCAAACTCGTGAGCCAGGTGGCTGTCACACTCAGCACACTAGCTCTCACACTCGGCTTGGAAAGCTGGCTACTGATCGATGTGTGGATCAACGGTGGTGCCCAAGCCGTGCTGTTAGGCGGATGGGAAGCTCCGATGGGCATCGTGCTTGTCGTTGACCGCTTCTCCGCTTTGATGCTCGTGGTGTCATCTATTGTGGTCATGCTCGTGTTGCTCTTCTCATCCGCCCAAGGTGTGGGCAGTGATGAGTCTTCGCAACAACCCGTTTCAATCTTCCACCCAACATTTTTGATTCTGACCGCCGGTGTCTCCAACGCGTTCCTAGCCGGAGACCTATTCAACCTCTATGTGGGTTTCGAGATCCTGCTGACGGCCTCCTATGTCTTGTTGACCATTGGTGGAACCGGACCGCGCGTGCGAGCCGGGGTGACCTACGTCGTCGTCTCGGTTGTTTCATCGGTGATCTTCCTGGTGGCCATCGCCATGATCTACGGGGCAACCGGCACCGTGAACATGGCTGATCTGGCCATGAAGCTTGGAGCACTGGACCCGGATCTTCAACAAATGCTGCATCTGATGCTCCTGGTAGGTTTCGGCATCAAGGCGGCAGTGTTCCCGTTGTCGTTTTGGCTGCCGGACTCCTATCCCACCGCACCAGCCCCGGTTACGGCAGTGTTCGCCGGGTTGCTAACCAAGGTTGGCGTCTACG
This sequence comes from Enteractinococcus helveticum, assembly GCF_020742345.1. GTDB lineage: Bacteria > Actinomycetota > Actinomycetes > Actinomycetales > Micrococcaceae > Yaniella > Yaniella helvetica_A. Next base: position 29,989 of record NZ_DYXC01000133.1, read on the forward strand.
CCATAATCCGTACTGAAACCCTGCTGTTTCCGGGGGACCGCGTCAACTCGCTTTTACTGGTTGTAGCCGCGCTGACTATGATCGTCGGCATCCTTGGCGCCCTGGTACAGTTCGATATCAAACGTGTCTTGTCGTTTACCCTGGTCTCACACATCGGCTACATGATCTTTGGTGTGGCGGTCTCTAACCACATCGGCCTGACCGCCACGGTGTTCTACATTGTCCACCACATCACCATTCAAACCGCACTGTTCTTGGTCACCGGTTTGATTGAATATCGCACGGGATCAGCCAATATTGACCGTCTTGGATCGATGCTGAAAATCTCCCCGCTGGTGGCTGTACTCTATATCATCCCTGCGCTAAACCTCGGGGGTATTCCACCATTTTCCGGTTTCATCGGCAAAATCGGTTTGGTCCAAGCTGGTGTGTCCAATGGTTCGGGCCTGTCCTGGGTGCTTGTGGCCGCCTCGATTGTCACTTCGCTGCTCACACTGCTGGTCATGATGCGCATTTGGACGAGGGTCTTTTGGCGTCCAATTGAAGATTCTGAGGACCCAGCTATGCGCGGTACTGAAGAAGCCAAGCGTGTTGATCAGCGTAAGAAACCACTGCGTAAAGACTCGCCAGGTCTGGTTGCGCCCACCATTGCCTTGGTTACCGTGGGTGTGGCATTAACCGTTGTTGCCGGGCCACTATTTGATTTTGCAGATGAAGCCGCCGACGACATGATTCATCGCACCCCGTATATTCAGGCGGTCTTAGGCGATGAAGCCGCCCAGCAGGCCCAGTTGGAAGCCGATCAGCTGGAAGGCTGGGGGATCGAGGGATCTGATGGAGCGGGCACCTTACAGGATTCGGAAGGGGGCACGAAGTAATGCCGAATTACCCGAAGACTTCGCAGTACCGGCATCCTGATATGCCTTCGGCCATCGAAGATAAACGTTCACGATTATCGCAGTGGCCCATGATTGTCGGTTTGACCTTTATCTGGGTGGCATTATGGCAGGATCTTACGCTGGGCACGATCGTATTGGGCGTGATCTTTAGTTCAGCGGTTATGTTCTTACTCCCGCTGCCTCCGGTGCCTTTTGCAGACCGATTCAATGTGTATCACACCGTAAAATTTATGTTTTATTTCCTGTGGAAGATCACCGCGGCCACCTGGGACGTCGCTGTCAAAGCCGCAAAGCCCGGACCCGCAGTGGTCAACTCGGTGGTTGCGGTAAAACTGCGCACCCAAGACGACTTGTTGTTGACACTGGTCGGTCACGTATATGCGCTGATCCCAGGGTCATTAGTTATCGACGTCGACCGGCCAAGCTCCACCTTGTTCTTACACGTGCTGGACATTCCCGACGAGGATGCAGCCGAGGCATTTCGCGCGGATTCCTTGGATATTGAAGCGCGCATGATTCGCGGCTTCGGTTCAAAACGCGACTACGAATTGGTCAAAGCCGAAGATGCTGCCGACGACGGTGTCGTGCGTCGTCATACCGAATGGTCGGATGCCGACGCGTTGACGCAGCAGGAGGAAGGTTCATGAGCATTTTGTCCCTCGCCGGTTGGATTAGTGTCTTCTTCTTGTCTTTTGGCGCATTCGGAGCACTGTATCGCATTGTTCGCGGTCCGGCACTGTTGGATCGTGCTATCGCCCTCGACGTCATTTTAATTGTGTTCTCCTCCGGTCTAACCGTCTGGATGGCGCTGAATGATTCGACCTACTTTATTGTGCTGGTGGTCGTCGCCTCGCTGATCGGGTTTATTTCTTCGGCGACACTTGCCCGCTTTACCGTTGAAGGCGCCCAGGCAAATCAAGCTGAACCCGAACCGCAACAAGGCCCAACGGGTGGTGAGGTCTAAGTGGAGATCACCTTTGACTCCTGGATGGATATCGTCGCCGCGGTTCTGTTAGTCCTGGGCACGCTGCTATCGGCCATCGCCGGATTTGGCCTCCTGCGCTTTCCGGATGTGTTATCGCGCATGCACGCGGCTACCAAACCTCAAGTGCTAGGACTATTTCTGGCCCTGGCCGGTTTGGGGTTTGCGTTGAAAACCTGGGCGGTGGTGCCGGTGTTGATCGTGGCATGGCTGGCACAGCTCATTACCGCACCGGTCTCGGCGCACTTGGTGGGACGGGCAACGTATCGGTCACACCACCTGGATTCGAAACATATCGCCGTCGACGATTTGGCCGAGGCGATAGCTGAACAAGAACGCCACGCAGCCGAAGCCGAAGAGAGCTCGTGACCACCTCGGGACGTCAACGCGCGGCCACGCTACAGCCACACTACAGCCACGCTGCGCAATGGTATCTCGGAGAGGAACATACTAGCATTCCGGTTTTGCTTGAGCGCTGACCGCCCAGACTTCGGCCCATTTTTCGCCCAACGATTCGACGGACTCGTGGGCATTGAGACCGCTGGGATCCGGAACCACCCACAGTTGCGACGAAGTAGGCCATCCGGGGAGATTATGGGTCGGCTGGAATCCCAACACAGCTTTCGGCGCATCAAAAGCACTACGAAACGCAGTGATCCCCGTAAAAGCAACCACCGGTGGGCACAACACCCGCACCCGCTGCACCAGCCGGGCGCATCCGGCGCGCAACTCTTCGCGGCTGAGCTGACTGGACCGTGAAGTTGGCCGGGAGACAATATTGGTGATCCCAACGCCACGGCGGGCCAACATGAGCTCATCGGATCGTTGCATCCCGGTGGAGTCATTGACCAGGGTTTCCGTCACACCTGCTGCGTAGAGTGATTTCCAGAATCGATTCCCGGGGCGTGCGAACGGTGCTTGCACTGAAGCAGCCCACGGGCTGGGATTTGTCCCCACGATGAGTAGTCGTAGCAGGCCCATGTTGTCACGATCGTCGGGGTAGGGGAGTACGTCGTCCAAAGTTATCCCGTTGGCTGCGGCCTCGGCCAGCTCTGCTTTGGTTGGACGGCGCCCCTGTAACGGAGACGGGGTGCGCCACGGGGTCCAGGGCTCTGGAAGCTTGGTGTCCATGGTTCTACCCTAGGACGTCGCTGGGCTTGGACCGCGTTAGAGTAGAAATATGAGTCAGCCAGTGGCACGCCCAGAACACCCCGATCATGAACGGCCCTGGGCCTTACAATTGGTGATCCACCGTAACAGGCAGGATCCTGCGAACCATATTGACGTGTTGGAAGCCGCGGGGTCAGCCGTGGTCCAATTATTGGACGATCCGCAGACCACTGAGCCCAATGGGCCCTGGGCTGATGCGGTTGCCCACTGGCGTGCCGGATGGATTCGCAAGGTGGCCCGTCGGGCGGAGAATACACGCTGGGATGACGTACAGTCATTAGACGGTGTGACCGCCACCTCGGGGAGCGCCGCGGTGCGGGCCGTGGTCCCCGGCCCAGTTGACTCGGTGCCGGCTGTGATCAAAAAACTTCAGGTTCGCGGCACCGAACTGCCCCGACTGCATGATTCGGTGCAGGACAACACTCTTGTGACGGTGGAATTGACTCCGCACGCGCAATTGACCACCGGCAAGGCCGCCGCACAGGTTGGACACGCCACCCAGTTGGCCTATGAGCGACTCGTTGAGCAAGCTGCCGCCGGCGATTCGGTTGCCCAACAGGTGTTAACCGATTGGCGTGCGGATGATTTTCGCATCCGTGTTACCGAACCCATACGGCACGACTGGGAACGCGCCGAAAGACAAATCCGGGTCATGGATGCCGGGCTCACCGAAGTCTCGGGTGTCACTGAAACCGCGCGAGCCCGGTGGTAACAGGTTGTTAAACACTTGTGGTGCCGCAAGGCTGTTGCCCCGGCACCACAAGTGCAGCTCGGCACGAGCCTAGACTTCTGCCCGGCCCAGTTGCTGCGCTTTTGTATTACCGGTCTTGGATACGGCCTTGGACACCAGGCGCTGGGAGCCGACTTCGAGCAGGGCGGAGACGCCTGCGGAAATGGTCGCGAACGCTACGACCTTGAGTAGCGTGGCCTGATCGTCGTCGGTGGTGGGGGCTTCGTCGTCACCGGTTGCGGCTTTCCAAATGGCCTCGACGACTTTGGAGCCAATGAATCCGGCGCCGATGGAAACCCCGGTGCGCAGGAGACGTTGCGTGACATCATTCATGGTTATGCCTTTCTCAAAGGGGACTGTTTCTAAGCTTAGACCGTGCGACCGGTGGTTGGAACGGGCGCGCCGGTGGTGGCCTGCTCCGCGTGCGTGCCGCGTTGGTCGCCGTCGTTGAATTCAGCGAGTTTGGCGCCTTCAACATCCACATTGGGCAGGATGCGGTCCAACCATTTTGGTAGATACCAGGCGGATTTGCCCAAGAGGTGCATCAGGGCGGGAACCATGAGCATGCGCACCAGGAACGCGTCAAAGAGCACACCGATGGCCAGTCCGAAACCGATTGGCCGGATATAAGGGTCATCAGCGTAAATGAAGCCACCAAAGACCGAAACCATAATGATGGCCGCGGCCGCCACCACAGAGCGTCCCTGCATAAAGCCTTGTTGTACGGCCAGCCGGGCTTCGGTTCCGTGGGCAAAGGCCTCGCGCATACCCGAGGATATGAACAGTTGATAGTCCATGGCCAGGCCGAACAGTACACCGATCATAATGGTTGGCAAGAACGACAACACAGGTGACGGGCTATGCACCATGAAGATATCGCCCAACCAGCCCCACTGGTAAATGGCCACGACGGCGCCCATGGCCGCGCCCACGGAGAGCACGAAGCCGCCGGAGGCAATCAACGGTACCACCAGGGAGCGGAACACCAGGATCATAATCAACAGCGATAGTCCCACGACGACGCCCAGGTACAGCGGCAGGACTTCGGCCAGGGCATCGGAGACATCAATGACGCCGGTGGCATGTCCGGCCAGTGCCAGCTGGGTGACCTCCCCGGCAGGCTCCAGTCCGCGTAGCTCATAGACCAGGTTCACGGTCTGTTCATGGTTGGCGTCATGGACCGGGATGATTTGGAACATTAGCATATCGCCGGCTTCATTTTCGCCCACCGGGACCACATGCTGGACTTGGTCCAATTCGGCGATTTCTTCGGCCTGTTGGGCTGTGGTGGTCAGCAGGTCTTGTTCTGATAGGTCCGCTGGGATATCGGCCACGGCCACAATGGGTGCGTTGCGCCCGGCACCGAAATGTTCAGATTGGGCGGCATAGGCTTGGTATTCGGTGGTATCAGGAGCCTCGGAGGAGCCATCGGGGATTCCCAGACGCATCGAGAAGACCGGGATGGCGACGATGGCTAGCACGGCGATTGTGCCGATTGCTGTCAGTACGGCGCGCGCCGTTGACATAGGTTTCAGCGGTCTGCGCTCGGCCACCTGCTTATCATGAGTCGCCACAGCGCGGCGTTCGCGTTTGGATAGGGCTCGGACGCCCAGCAGGGAGAGCATGGCAGGGGTCAAGGTGATGGCCACTAACACGGCAATTACGACGACGAAGCCACCGACGGTTCCCATTAGCCCTAAAAATGGGATACCGGTCAGGTTCAGTGCCAGCAGCGCAATAACCACCGTGGAACCGGCAAATACGACGGCGTTGCCCGAGGTACCGTTGGCCATGGCAATCGAGTGGCGTAACGCCATGCCGGATTTCAGCTGGGTGCGGTGCCGGTGGACGATGAACAGGGCATAGTCGATGCCCACGGCCAGCCCGAGCATTACCCCCAACACCGGGGTTACTGAGTTCATTTCGACGACCGATGAGAAGGCCAGCGCAGCCAGCGCGCCCACACCGACACCAACCAGGGCGTTGAGCAAGGGCAGCCCGGCGGTGATTAAGGTACCCAACATAATGACCAGCACGATCCCGGCGATCACCAGGCCAACGACCTCCGCCCAGCCAAGGACTTCCGGCACGGCCATGGATAGTTCCTGGGAGGGCAGGATTTCCACGCCGTCGATCGAGGCCTCCGTGAATGTGGCGACCACGTCTTGGCGAATATCAGTGGAGACTTCCATGTCTTGATCCACGAATTGCACGGTGCCGATGGCAGCGGAACCGTCGTCGGAGACCACCGAGTAATCATTGGTTGCCGCCAGCAGGCGCTCACCCAATTCGATGAGCTCTTGGCCCTCTTCGTATTCGGTCACGCCTTCTTCGTAATCGGCACGTTCTTGTTCGACCTGGTCACGCCCCGTTTCGATTTCTGCAAGTGCTGCATCTAATTGGGCTTGCTGGTCGGCAAATTGTTGCTCAACGGCAGCCTCTGGCATCCCGGCGCCGATGGCTTGTTGCTTGCCTGCGTCTAATTGTTCTTGGGCGGCTTGCAGTTCAGCTTCAGCGGCATCGAGTTCTTCTTCGGCGGCGTCAAGCTGTTGAGGCGCTGATTCCAGCTGCTCACCTGCAGCCTCTAGTTCTGCACGCCCGTCGATAAGTTCTTGTTGCTGCTCGGCAAGCTCGGCGTCAGTGGTAAATGGGTCAACAACGTCGGCAACCCCTTCGACGTCACGAGCATCGTCTAATACCGCGGTGATGGCTTCCCGCTGCTGGGTGCTAAATTCCGTTCCGTCGTTGGTTTGGAACACGACATTCCCGGATCCACGTGCAGCATCCGGGAATTCTTCTTGCAACCGGTCGGTGGTTTGCGCCGTCGGCGTGCCGGGAATATCAACGGTGGATACCAGCGTGCCACCGAAAGTTAAGAAGCCTGCCGCGGCGATTGCAATCATGACCAGCCAGGAGAAAATTACTGCAAGTGGCCGTTTGGCTGCATTGAGGCCGAGACGATAAAGAAGCGTTGCCATGTTCACCCTTGGATATGAAAGTGTGGGGAGTCGTTTGTGACCCTATACAACTGTATCGGAAGTCCTCGGAAGGTGGATAAATTAGGTGTATGGGCGTCCAGATATCGGGAGGACTTGGTCAGTAGCCTAGACTATTGGCATGATTTGGTCGGTGGCTGACTTTGCGGATTTTCCGTTCTGGGTGCGTGCGTTATTCACAACCGCCGACTTTGCCATCCGTATTGCGCTCTTAGGGATTGTCCCGGGTAACCGGCGTCCTGCCGTGGCCATGGCGTGGTTATTAGTCATCTTCTTCTTTCCGGTTCCTGGCCTGCTGCTGTTTTTGACGTTTGGGTCGTTCCGGCTGGGTGGGCAGCGCCGCTCTCGTCAGGTGGCGGTCAACTCGGAACTGCGGCGGGCAACCGCGCACCTGGATCTGCCTGACCAGGTGGGTGCGGCTCCGGACTATGTGGCAGCAAATTCGAAACTGACCCGTCGGTTGACGGGTTTTCCCATGCTGGATGGTAACTCATTTGAATATCTGACCGATTACCGCCTGACACTGCAGAAAATGGCCGCCGATATTGACCGGGCCCAAGACTACGTCAACGTGATGTTCTATATCATCGGCACCGATCCGAAACATCGTCGCGGCTACGCCGACCTGGTCTTAGATGCAATGACCCGAGCGGTTACCCGCGGGGTGAAGGTTCGATTGCTGTTCGACCATATCGGCACCGCCCGAATCAAAGGCTACCGGCAACTGTTGGCTCGACTAGATGCCGCCGGTATCGAGTACTTTAGGCTCATGCCGGTGCGACCCTGGCGCGGCCAGTACCAGCGCCCGGATCTACGTAACCACCGCAAGATGGTCGTTGTGGATGGCATCGTGGGTTACACGGGGTCAATCAATCTCATTGAACCCGGTTATAAGCGTGCCTCGGCTCACCGACTCAATCGCCACTGGGTGGATATGATGGCTCGGATCGAGGGGCCCACGGTCGCCTCGCTCGACGTCGTATTTGCCACCGACTGGTTTTCCGAAACCGGCAAACAACTGCACCAAGAACTTCGTGATGTGACCGAGGCTGAAATTGAAGACCACGAGGGCCCGGCAGCCCAGGTCATTCCTTCCGGGCCGGGCTTTTCGCACGAAAATAATCTGCGAGCATTTAACCACCTGTTCTATTCGGCCCAGGAAATCATTCGGGTCGTCACCCCGTATCTGGTGCCTGATGATTCCATGCTGTATGCCCTGACCACCGCCGCCCAGCGCGGGGTGCGCGTCGAGGTGCTGGTGGTGCGTCGCGCCGATCAGCTGGCTGTGCAACACGCTCAGCAGTCGTATTATGAGCAACTGTTGCGCGCCGGGATTCATATTTACCGTTACCCGGATCCGGATGTGTTGCACTCGAAGATGTTTACGATCGACGACGACGTCGGGGTCTTTGGGTCATCGAATATGGATATGCGCTCGTTTTCGCTCAACTCTGAGCTGACCGTGATGGTGGTTGGGTCCGAGGAAGTTGCCAAACTCGATGCGATTATTGATATGTATCAGGCCAAATGTGAGCATCTATTACTCAAAGATTGGTTGGCCCGGCCGCGCCATCACCGCTGGGTGGATAACGTGTTTCGGTTGACCTCCGCGCTCCAATAACACCCGACGGGCGCCATGGCACAGCCGAGACAATCCGCGGTTCAGGAATCGGGGTGTTCGGCGGGTGCTGGATCTTCCAGACTCCGCCCGGAAGCCAACATCGCTTGGACAACGGCCAGCGCCGAGGTGTGGTGGCGTTCATCGGGCTCATTGGCCACCAAGACCAAATCTGCGGCGTCGTAAATTTGATCTTGATCTAACATGGCGCGTTCCTGGGCTGCCCAGCGATCCCAATGGGCCCGGTAGGTTTCGCCGTCGCGGCCCATGGCGCGTTTATATCGGACCTTATCGGGCACCCGCAGCCAGATCAGTACGTCTAGGTATTCGCGGTTCGGCCGGGCTCCGACGCCTACCCCCTCGCAGATCATGACCTCGGTGGGCCGGGTTGTCACAACCGGTCCGGGGCCGCCATCGGAAGTGTCCGGTGAATTCCAATCCCAGATTTGATACGTGGCAGTTTCGCCCGCCGCTAAGGCAGGCAAGACGTCTTGGCTAAATTTTTCGATGCCCGCGGTCAACCCGTCCCAACCGTGATAGAAATCCTCCAGCCGCAGCACCGTGACCTCATGGTTGGCCGAGAGGCTTTCGGCCAGGACTTTCGACAAAACCGTTTTGCCAGATCCCGAACGGCCGTCGATACCAATAATGAGCGGACGAGCGGAGCAGTAGCGTGACATGACTCTATGCTAGGCCACCATGATGCACCGGTCGATGATCCCGACATAGCGTGTATACGAAAACACCGGTATTCGGCGGTACGGAATAAAACCGGGTTCAGCGGCGCTATAGAAAGCAGATGAAAGTTGAGCCTGCATGACTCAGGTTTATTTGACACGGGGTCGCAATCTGTGGCACCTTGAGTGTAGAGAGCTCAAGGAGCGGGCTCAGAGCATTGCAACAGAAATACTGTAAAAAGTATTGACTACGAAAGGATTCCCATATGTCACGTGCTGTAGGTATTGACCTGGGTACCACCAACTCGGTGGTTGCTGTACTAGAAGGTGGCGACCCAACCGTTATCGCCAACGCCGAAGGTGCTCGCACCACCCCATCGGTGGTCGCATTTACCAAGGGTGGCGAAGTGCTGACCGGTGATATCGCCAAGCGTCAGGCTGTCAACAACCCAGAACGCACCATTTCCTCGGTCAAGCGTCACATGGGTACCGACTGGAAAGCCGAAATTGACGATAAGACGTACACTGCCCAGGAAATCTCGGCTCGCATTTTGATGAAGCTCAAGCACGACGCCGAAGAGTACCTTGGCGAAAAGGTCTCCGACGCCGTCATCACCGTGCCCGCATACTTCAACGACGCAGAACGTCAAGCCACCAAAGAAGCCGGCGAAATTGCCGGTCTGAACGTGTCGCGTATTATCAACGAACCAACCTCGGCCGCTCTTGCCTACGGTTTGGAACGCGGTAAAGAAGACGAATTGATCCTGGTCTTTGACCTCGGTGGCGGTACGTTCGACGTCTCCCTGCTGGAAGTTGGCAAGGATGACGACGATTTCTCGACCATTCAGGTTCGCTCCACCGCCGGTGACAACCGTCTGGGTGGTGACGACTGGGACCAGGCTATCGTTGACTGGCTGCTGGAACAGGCCAAGGCTTCCGGTGCTGACCTGTCCAAGGACAAAATCGCCCTGCAGCGTCTGAAGGAAGCCGCAGAACAGGCCAAGAAGGAACTGTCCTCAGCAACCTCGACGAATATCTCGCTGCAGTACCTGTCCGTGACCGAAAATGGTCCGGTCCACTTGGATGAGCACCTGTCACGCGCAAAATTCGAGGACATGACCTCGCATCTGCTGGAGCGCACCCGTCGCCCATTCGAAGACGTGATCAAAGAAGCCGGCGTTTCGGTTTCTGACATTGACCACGTTGTGCTGGTCGGTGGCTCGACCCGTATGCCAGCCGTTGCGGAACTTGTCCAGAAACTAGCCGGTGGTAAAGAACCGAATAAGGGTGTCAACCCAGATGAGGTTGTTGCCGTGGGTGCAGCCATCCAGGCTGGTGTGCTTGCCGGTGAACGTAAAGATGTGCTGCTGATCGACGTCACGCCATTGTCTTTGGGTATTGAAACCAAAGGTGGCGTGATGGCCAAACTGATCGAGCGTAACACTGCGATCCCAACCAAGCGCTCCGAGACCTTCACCACCGCTGATGACAATCAGCCATCGGTGGATATCCAGGTCTACCAGGGTGAACGCGAATTTACCCGAGACAATAAGCCACTGGGCAACTTCCAGCTAACCGGTATTGCTCCGGCCCCACGCGGTGTCCCACAGATCGAGGTCACCTTCGACATTGACGCCAACGGCATTGTTCACGTCTCCGCCAAGGACGGCGCAACCGGAACCGAACAGTCGATGACTATTACCGGTGGCACCTCGCTATCGGATGAAGAAATCGATCGCATGGTCAAAGACGCCGAAGCCCACGCTGAGGAAGACAAGAAGCGCCGTGAAGCCGCCGAGGCCCGCAACGCAGCGGAAACCACGGCGTACTCGGTTGACAAGCTGCTCAAAGACAACGACGACAAACTGCCAGAAGACGTCAAAACCGAGGTTCAGGCCGACGTCGATGCGCTCAAAGCAGCCCTTGAAAAACAGGATAACGACGACGAAGTCCAGGCAGCATTCGAGAAACTGCAGCAGTCCCAAACCAAGATTGGTGAAGCACTGTATGCCTCCTCGCAGCAAGACGGCGCACAGCCTGACGCTGATGCCAAGGACGACGAAGACATCGTCGATGCTGAAGTTATTGACGAAGACGAAAAGAAGTAATGTTCTTCACCGTTTAGCTGCTTAACGTTGTACAACCGAGGCCGGCCGGTTTCCGGCCGGCCTCGCGTGTTAAGTTTTTCAAGGAGAAATATCATGACCGATCAGCCACATAACGAAGACCAAGAACCGATCCGCTTTACCGATAAACGCCGCATTGACCCAGAAACTGGCAAGCTGCGCGACCAACCGGATACCGAAGTCGACCCTGCCGAAGCTGAACAGGCGTCGTCGGAACACGCCGATCCACTGTCGCAGGTTGAGGACATCCTCAACGCTGCTTCAACACAAGCCTCTGAACAAGAGGCCCCAGAGCCGTCAGCCGACACCGATCAGGCGGCTGAACTGCGCGAAGACCTTCAACGGTTGCAAGCCGAATTCGTGAACTACCGCCGCCGTGTCGACCGCGACCGCGACGTCGCCAAAGACAACGCCAAGTTCTCGATGCTGGAATCCCTGCTGCCGGTACTCGATGATATTGATGCCGCAGATGCCGCAGGCGATCTCGACGGGCCTTTTGCTGCGATTGCGCGCAAACTGTTGGCCACACTTGAAAGCGTGGGCCTGGTGAAACATGACAACGAAACGCTGGTGGGCGAGCCATTTGACCCAGCACACCACGAAGCGATGCTGCGGCAACCATCACAAGAGGTCGAAGCCGAACACATCGTCCAAGTCTTCCGCAATGGATACCTATACAACGAACGCGTACTGCGCGCCGCACAGGTTATGGTCTCCGGTGGTAATGAGTAACAGGAGGGAAACTTTATGGCCTCTCAAGATTGGCTAGAAAAGGATTTCTACGCCATTTTGGGCGTTGACAAAAAGGCCAGCGCCGAACAGATTAAAAAGGCCTACCGTAAGCTTGCTCGTAAGTATCACCCCGATGCTAATCCCGACGACGCCGCCGCGGAACAACGCTTCAAAGAGATCACCGAAGCCAACACGGTGTTATCGGATCCCGAACAGCGTCAAGAATACGATCAGCTGCGCGCCATGGGTGCATCAGGTGCGCGCTTCACCGCACCCGGTGGTGGCCACGCCGGGGGATTCGAAGATATCTTTTCCGGTCTGTTTGGCCAAGCTGGCGGAGGACGACACTCGGGATTTAGTGACGTCTTCGGTGGTTTTGGTGGCGGCGGCCAGAGCTTTGGCGGTTTCCAGCAAACCCCGACCAAGGGTCCCGATGTGAAAAGCGCCATTACCATCAGCTTTGCCGATGCCATTCGCGGCACGACCACCAAAGTCAACACCGGTTATGGTGCGCCCACCGAGGTGCGCGTGCCGTCCGGCATCAAAGACGGTCAAACGGTGCGTGTCAAAGGTAAAGGCCAACAGGGTACCGGCGGCAGAGGCGATCTCATGGTCAAAGTCTCGGTCGCGTCGCACCCGGTATTTGAACGCGATGACTACAACATTCGCCTTAAGGTGCCCGTCTCTTTCGATGAAGCCGTACTGGGTACTACCATCGAGGTACCAACCCTGGACGGCACCGTGAAAATCGGTGTTCCCGCTGGGTCGTCGTCGGGCCGGGTCCTCCGATTGCGCGGACGAGGCGTGAAAACTGCCAAACGTACCGGTGACCTCCTGGTTGAGCTGGTCATCGAGGTGCCTGCCAACCTGAACGATGAGGCACACGCCGCTGTCGAAGCGTATCGGGCGGCCACCGCAGGCATCGACCCTCGGGCTGAGCTGATCAAGAAGGCTAAGTTGTAATGGTCAACCGTCATAAACACGATCCGGTCTACGTCATTTCGGTGGCAGCACAGCTGGCCGATATGCACCCCCAGACCCTGCGCCAATATGATCGCATGGGATTGGTGGTGCCTGCGCGCCAGGCTGGCGGTCAACGCCGATACTCCGCCGAAGATGTTCGGCGATTGCGGCGTATCCAATCGTTGTCCCGTGACGGTGTATCCCTAGAGGGCATCCGCCGTATCGTCGAGCTTGAGGCCGAAGTTCAAGAGCTCCGCGATACGGTGGGCGACCTAGTTGACCAAATTACGGTGATGCGTTCTCATGTCTCCTTTTCTCGTACCTTTACCGCAGGATCCTCGGGCGTGACCACAAATATTCATGGCCCTGCCACATCCCAACGGCATCATGACGACGACGCCGCTGCCGCCTACCGCGAAGAGCGTCGTCGCAAACGCTTCGATCGCGATCGGGTAGAACAAGCTGTCATGTTTGCCTTGGAGCAGTCCAAACCACAATATGCACTCAACCGTCCACGTCTTGTCCTGCCCCGCTAGGCGGTGTTTGTTGGCGTGCGTTGCAGTGTGACCTCAGATTCGACTTTCATAGAACAGCCGGAACCTATTCAACAGGTTCCGGCTGTTTTGCATCGGCGTTATCCACAGCAATGCTTTCCAGGGTAAGTTTTCCACAATGGGCATGCCAGGAGACCTGGGGTCGGGGGTTTTGCCTAATGTGGAGCGCACGATGCTCGCTGCAGGAAGGGAACTTGCTGATGGAAGGATGTGTTGCGTTAGCTGATCTTTCGGTACGCCAGGTCAAAGATATATCGACCGGCACGTTGGGCTTTGGCCTCAAAGCTTGTGACCGGACGGGTCTCAAATCGCGGAGCCCAACCGCCGACCTCATCCAAGGCTTCCTCCAGGGGCTGCGGCGTGTCATCATCGGTGCCGTGTAACCGGGCCAGTGTTAATGGCGAGTCCATTCCGGCCAAGCGTTCCGGGTGAAGGTTGTCAAAGGCTGGATGCGCATCGGCGACTTGACGCATATGGGCTGCGTAATTTGACCAGTCAGTGGCCAACCGCAAGACCCCTCCGGGGGTCAGCGCGCGGGCTACCTGATCTAAGAATTTCGATTGGATCAATCGGCGCTTATGATAGCGGTTCTTCTGCCACGGATCTGAGAAAAAGATCCAGATCTCCTGGGCAGCATCCGCCGGTATCATGTGGTCAAGTACCTCAGGAGCGTTGGCTTCCACCATTCGCACATTGGTCACGCCTTCGGTCACCACACGGTCCAGGAGTTTGCCCAGTCCCGGACGATACACCTCCACGGCCAAAAAGTTGGCTTGAGGATGTTGTACCGCGCCGGCAAAAGTCGATTCGCCGTGGCCCACACCGATGTCAACGATGAGTGGTCCTGCCTGTCCCCAGACGTCGGACACACTGAGCTGTGACTGCGGGGCAACAGACGTATCAGCAAAAGTACGCGTAACCGGCAGAATCGTCGTTCCCAGATGATCTTGCCACAGGCGTTGTCGAGCCGGGGACATGGATAGTTCACGCCGCACGAAAGATACCGGACCGTCACGCACAACTTTGACGCCCTGACGGGTTTCGATCTTCTGGTAGCCCTTGGGGATCTTATCGATCAGCTTTGCGTCGGGCAGGCTGTCGTCGTCGTTCTGTAAGTGTATCGGCATAGGGTCTTGCGGAGTGTTTGGGGTATCAGGGTGATCAGAGGTCGGCGTCATAGTGGTGTGATTGATCTTTCGTATGGCGTATGTTCACAGGGTGCGCAGCACGGATGCTCGTTGTGGATTGGCATGTTCATGCCTTATGGCGAAACTTCGTGAGCTTGCTTGTGTCGCGTCTACAGCCGGTGCGCATATGGAACGTGTTGGATTTGGTCAAGAAAGTATTACAGTTAACCATAACGAGTCCCGAATGGAAGGAAGACTTATGAGCTTAGCTCAGCTGCCAATACGTTTGACCACCGGTGCTTTTGTCCTGAACTCTGGTATTTCCAAGCTCAGCTTGTCGGATGAAGAAGCCGAAGGTCTGCAACAGATGGCCTCCAATGGTGTCCCCGTACTGGCTGATATGTCGCCCGCTGCGTTCCGTAAGTTCATCGCGGCCACCGAAATCGGTGTGGGAGCAGCACAATTGATTCCGAAAGTTCCGGGCTGGTTCGCAGGAGTTGCGCTGAGCGCGTTTTCCGCCGGCATGCTCAATATGTATCTTAACACCCCTGGTATGACTCAGGACGACGGTGTACGGCCAACGCAGGAAGGTACTCCGGTTGCTAAAGACGTGTGGATGCTTGGCGCCGGTGTGTCAATGATCATTGATTCACTGTTGAACACCTCATCACGTCGGCGCAGATCCGCTAAACGCCGTGCCGCGAAGATTCGTGATGCGAAAGAACAAAAAATCGAAGCAATTCACACCGCTCGTGAAGAGCAGCAGAAAGCACTTGATTCTGCTCGAGAAGCAGCCCGTGAGGAACGCAAGGCTGCTCGCAAAGCGGCCCGTACGGCGCGCAAGGCCGCCTAACTCACCTGCTTGAAGCAACACCTTGCCTCAAACGATATTCTCAAAAGTGCCCCGCCAACTCGCGGGGCACTTTTGTGTTGGTGTCGCAGCCGAGTTGATGGCTAGTTGATAGCTTGACGCTGTTGGTCAGAGTGCGGCGTCGTCGTCCCTGGCTGATGAGGTGTCCGACGTCGATGAGGACACCGCGTGAAATGGGGTGCCCGTGGATGGTTGGTAATGGGGTTCCTTGATGGCCCAGAAACTTGTGGATTCGCTGAGCTGCGGCGTTCGAGGTGTGGTAACCGGTTGGCCACTGTGATAGTTTTCCACGATGATCCCCGAGATCCGGCGCCGGTTGGCGGCCTCCGCGTCGAGCCTGCGGAGCACCCAGGTATGTTCGGTGGCCAGCTGGAGTTCGTCGGATGCGTGGTATCCGGAGGCAAGTTGTCGAGCGCGCAGCATTTCGGCATCCCAGCCGGCGGCGACCAACATGATAATAAACGCTAACCAGACCATCAGAATCACATACAGGATGCCGTTGACCGTGGTGAAGACACGCTCAAATATGGCGACCCGATCCAGAAGCCAACCGGTTAGTGCGAGACTGGCAAATAAGACAATGACGGTAAAGGCCGCCCCGGAGGTGATGACGCGGTAGCGGGGCCGGGTGACATTCGGGCCGCGATAAAACGCCTGGGATACCAGAACAATCAACACCACGAGGATCAGTGGCCATTTCAAAATATTCCAAGCGGCAACACTTTCTTGGGTTAACCCCAAAAGTTCACCAAGACGGCGGGACAGATCACCCCCGAGAATGATGAGCACCAAGAGTGCCAGCGATGCGATGATCAACACCAGGGTTTCAAGAAATACGATAAAGCGGAAGTAGATAAAGGGCCGACCTTCGCGGGTGTCGTAAATGCGGTTCATGGCCCGATGAAACGCAGCGACCACGTTGGAGGCCGAATATAATGACCCGATGAGCCCCAGTGTTAGGGCTGTGACCCCTCCCGGCGTGTTGATAAGCGTCAAGAGCGTGTCGGCGACGATGGCGGCATCCATCGCAGGGAAGAGGTCATTGACCAGACCAGCCACCGTCCAGATGGTTTCTTCAGTAAAGTTGACCACTGAGACGATCGATGCAATCGCTATCAGGCCCGGCAATATCGATAAGAACAGGTAAAAGGTCATGGTCGCTGCGACATCCCATAC